>JAEUQF010000466.1 GCA_016789745.1 Bryobacterales bacterium | reverse complement strand
GCGTATTGAAGGAATTGAAAGCCTCGGCCCGGAACTCCAGGCGCGATGCTTCGTTCAGCGGCAGTTTAAAGTTACGCTGGATGGAGAAATCGAGCGTCTTGGTGCCAGGTCCGGTCAGGTAACCGCGCCCGGCGTTGCCGTAGGTGTACTGGGCGGGGAAGGTAAAGGCCGCGGTGTCGAACCAGCGGTCGATGGTGGGATTATCGAGCCGGCCGTCGGCGATGCGATTGGGCCAGTTCACGTTGCCCGTATTGGCGTTGTCGAAGGGCAGGTTGAGTGTGAACGGCAGCCCGCTGGAGAGCGACAGAATGCCGGACAGCGTCCAGCCACCGATCACCGGATGATTGCGCTTGAAGGGGACGTCCCAACCGCCGGAGAACACGAAGCGATGCGGCACGTTGTGGTCGGAAGGGCCGCGATTGGCCTTGCGGTTGTTCACATCCTGAACGGAACCGGCTCCTGAAGAGTTGACGCAGCCATCACACAGATCGACGTTCGATTGCGTATCGAGGGACCGGCCATAGGTGTAGGAAGCGAGGAACGAGAGGCCTTTCGAGAAGCGGCGTTCCAGGCGCGACGAGATGCCATGATAGCTGGAGGTGACCCAAGGTTCGGCGCGGATGATGGAGCCTCGGGTGTAGGCACTGAGCGGGCGGCGGTTGTTGACCGCCCCTGGTCCCGGGCTGGGCTGGTTGCCCTCATAAACACCCCAGAGCTTTACGCCGTGATTGCCGACGTAGTTGACCTCCCACAGCAGGTTGTGTCCCAGGTCCTTCTGCAACGACAGCGTCCACTGCTGTACGTAGGGGAGGGTATAGCGATTGGTCCAGGAGCGCAGCTGCACTGTGGAATTTGGGTCGAACTGGTAGGTGGCCGGATCGACGGGTGTGGGGCGGGGTGGAAGGGGGCGGGACAGGGGGATGGTGGAACCGATGCTGACCTGATCGGAGGTGACGTTGAAGCCGCCGAAGCCGACGAAAGGCGGGTTGTTGGTGGTCCGCTGGGACACGCCGAAGCCCTCGTCCTGTCCGTAGAAGATGCCGAATCCGCCGCGCACCACCAGCCCGGGAGCGGGCGAGCGCCAGGCAAATCCGAAGCGCGGAGCGAAGTTGTTGTAGTCGGTATTTTGCAGCGATCGGGGGCGACGGCTGTCGCCGGCAAGAATGTACTGGCCGAAGAGCGGATCGCCGTAATCCGTGATGAGGTTGGCAAGGCGATTGTCAATTTCATAGAAGGGGCGCGTGATTTCATAGCGCAGCCCGATGTTCAGAGTCAGTGTGGAAGTAACTTGCCAGTCATCCTGCACATACCAATAAGTGTTGTGTTCGCGCTCCTGGCTGACACCGCGTGTGCCGATGGTGATGGCGTTCGGCAGTCCGAGCAGAAGGTCGGCCATCGGTGCGCCAGACGCCGGCCGCGCGAGTGGATTCTGGGAGAAGACGCCGGTGAAATTCCAGGTGCCGCGGCCTTGCAGCGTCGCCGAAGTAATCACGCGGATGAGTTGGTAGTCAAAGCCCGCCTTAATGGTGTGCTTGCCGCGGACGGAACTAATGTTATCGGAGATATTCCATACTCCGGAAGACTTGTCGAGCGGAATGTTGCCGAAGTTGGCGGGCTGTGCCCCAAGAGCGGTGAACCCGGTGACGTTGAATTGCGGAATAGAACTGGTGACATCGGGATCGAGACTGCCGGGGACGATCTCGTCGCGGGGCACCGTACCATCCTGCACGACACTGACGCGGTTCCAGGCGAATCGCAGTTCGTTGACGGTGGTGGGGGTGAGCACACGGGTATAGCCGATGCCGAGGCTGCGGGCCGGCTGTTCGCGAATGGTGCCGGTGGTTGCCGGCTCGGGCAGGATGCTCTTGCGGTTGAAGGTGCCGTCATCGAAAGAGAAGCGACCGAAGAGGGAGTCCTTATCGGAGACGCGCACGTCGCCGCGGAAGGTGGCGTTGTGGTAGCGGGTGCCGTGCACAGGCAGGTTTACGTAGTTGCGCGCGAGTCCCGGAAACTGCGGGTTGGGATAGTAGTCGGCGAGCTTTTTGCCGATAGGGTCGAAGCGCGAGGGCGGGATGACGTTGTTGGGGAAGCGATCGCGGATGGTGCCCGCACCGGCGGGGTTGGCGCGAGTGGTGGCGGGATCGAAGATGTTGGTGGCGCCAAAAACGCCATTCTTCTGGTCGACGGTGGGAACGGAGGAAACCACGTTATCGCCTTCGGAGATGTGGGTGCGCTGGTAGGCAGCCAGAAACCAGACGCGGTTGCGCTTTACGGGGCCGCCGAGGGAGCCGCCGTACTGGTGTTGGACATAGAGAGGTTTGCTGCTGCTGGAGGGCGTGAAGAAGTCGCGTGCGTCGAACGCGGAGTTGCGCGCGAACTCAAATGCCGAACCGTGGAACTCGTTGGTGCCGGATTTGGTGACGACGTTGACGACAGCGCCGGCAGAAGCGCCGTATTCGGCCGAGAAATTGGATGTTTGGACTTTGAACTCGGCGATGGCTTCGAGGGAGGGGCGCATGGCGTCGCGGGCCCGGTTGTCGAGGCCGCGCAGGTAGTTCTGGTTGCGGGCTCCGTCGAGCAGGAAGGCGTTCTGGAGGCCGCGATTGCCGTAGGCGGAGAAGGTGCGATCGCGGGAGCGCGTATTGGGGACGGCGCCGGCGGTGAGGTTGCCGAGTTGGAGATAGTTGCGGCCGTTCAGGGGCAGTTGCTGCATGGTGCGATCGTCGACGACCTGGCCTACGGAGTGGGTGCGCTCTTCGAGCAGTTCGGCCTCGGCGGTGACGCGGATGGATTCGGTGACGCCGCCCGGCTCGAGCGTCAGCCGCAGCGAGAGCGCATCATCGACGCGCAACAGGATGCCGGAGCGCTCGAGCTTCTTGAAGCCTTGGGCGGTGGTGGTGACCGTGTAGGCGCCGGGCCGGAGCAGGGGGGCGATCGCGGTTCCAGCAGCGTCGGTGGTGAGTGTGCGAACCAGTTCTCCGGTGTCGGAGCCGGCGATGACGACGGTGGCTCCCGGAACGACGGCTCCCGAAGAATCGAAGACCGTGACGGCGATCTGGCCGGTCGAGGTTTGGGCGGATGCAACTGCGGCGAGGGCGAGGAGAAGGATAGCGTTAACAGCGAGACGTCGCATGGTGCGGCGATGATATCGAAGTGCCCTTTGCGGCGCAATGCGACGGAGAATGCGGCGTTGTAAGGGTTCCCGACTACCGCTCGCTCGCCGCGCGCGGCTCTGTTACATCGATCCATTGCAGAGGGGCGAACGTGCGTGGGCGCCGTCGCCGGCTTCCACCTTGATGATGGAGTCCTGCGAAGCGGCGGGATGGGTGTTCGCCATGGCTTGGCGGAAACGCGGGTAATCGGCGTCAGGCAGCACAGCCAGTACATAGCCGCCGAAGCCGGCGCCGGTGAGTCGCGCGCCGCGGGCGCCGGCCCGTTGTGCGGCGTCCACGAGTTGGTCCAACTCGGCGCAACTGACGCAGAGGTCGTCACGGAGGCTGGCGTGCGATTGCAGCAAGAGCCGGGCAAACTCGTCCAGTTGGCGAAGGCGCAGAGCCTGGCAAGCGGCATCGACACGGCGGGCCTCGCTGACCACGTGCTGGAAGGCGCGGCGTTGCGAGGTTTCCAGATGCTCCATGCCGGGAGGATACGCGGAGGACTGTATCGCCTCACGGAAGTTGGACAGGCCCAGCGCGTGCAGCGCGGCGGTGCCCGCCTGACGGGCGTGGTTGTAGCGTTCCCGGAGCCCCGCGGACTTCTCGGCGCGCACACCACTGTCGATGAGCACGAAGGCCCAATCGGCGGGCAGGGGCACGGGTTCCACCGCGAGCGGGGCGAACTGGATGCGCAGGGCATGACCGCGACGTCCGGCCAGGCAGGCAGCATGATCCATGGCGCCGCCGCGCGTACCGACGTAATGCTCGGCTTCGGGCAGCACCTCCATCAGTTCGGCGAACGATGCGCGCACGCCGTTGGCTTGCAGCAGCGCCAGCGAAGCGGCCACCAGCAGGGCGGAGGAGGAACTGAGGCCGGATGCCGCCGGCAGGTCACTGCGGATCTCTGCCTCGATGCCTTTGGTGATGTGCCAGCGAATGGCCGCCGCTTGTGCCGCGGCGCGAACGTAGTTGCTCCAGTGGCCGTGCGGCGCCGGTTCGATGCTTTCGGACAAGGGGAATGTGGCGTCAGGATAGCCGTCACGGCTGCGGAGAGAAACGAGCGCGTCCTGCCGGGGTTGCCAGTGGAGCCGAATACCGCGCGTGAGTGCGACGGGAAGAACGGGAAGCAGGTGATAGTCGATGTGTTCGCCGATGAGGTTGACGCGGCCGGGGGCGAAGACGCTTTGACCCGGCGTGGCGGGAGGCATAGACTGAAGGTCGATAACGACAACGAGTGTACCACCTTGACCCGACGCACCCTGCTCACCACACCTCTGCTTGCGCCGGCGCTGGCAGCCCAGCCAGCCTCGGTTCGCTTTTCGGCGCCGGCAGCCATTGTGAGCGCGCCTGGCGTGCACTACGGCTTTCCACGCATCGTGCGCGCAGGCAACGGCCATCTGCTGTTGTTCTACCGGATCGGCACCACACACGCTTACGACTATTCGACGGTAGCGATGCGCCGCTCGCAGGACGGCGGCAAATCCTGGGGAGCGGAGAAGGTGTTGTTTCGGGATCCCGACCCCGGCCGCTCGGCGCACAACCCGGTTGCCGTGGTGACGGCGGACAAGCGGGTGATTCTCTGGGTCAGCCGCTTTCGGTTCACCCCGACGCCGCATCGCCGCGAGCCCGGCGCCTGGGCCTGGTCCGATGATCATGGCGAGTCGTGGTCGCCGTTTGCAACCTTCGACACCGACACATCGCGCAGCAGCTATTACATGACCGATGTCATTCGCACCAGCGACGGGTTGCTGGGCTCCAATGCCACCTTCCCGCCATCGGGCATTGGGAACTGCTATGCGCTGCAGTGGCACTCGGCGGATAATGGCCGGACGTGGCAGGTGCGATCGCAGCTCACGGCGCCAGAGGCCAACCGCGGCGATGAGGTTGGGTTGTTGGAGCGTGCGCCGGGTGAGGTGCTTTGCCTGTTGCGGACGCGAAGGCAACCCGGTACGGCGGGCTATCCCAAGGGCCTGTCGATCTTCGTCAGCAAAGATCGCGGCCGCACCTGGAGCGAACAGGAGAACCTCCATACGCAACTGGGCCTCACGCTGCAGCGGCCCTTCCTGACAAGGCTGGACCAGTCACGGGTGCTGCTCACCGGCCGCGATGTGGAGCGAAAACAGATCGTGGCGTTTCTGTCGCAAGACAATGCCCGCACGTTCGGCTCGAAGACCGTGGTGGATTCCTACATTAAGGACGGCGCCTATACCAGTTGTATTCCGCTGGGCAAGCGCAAGGCGCTGCTGGTGTACTACGCCGACCGCGAGGGCGCGTTACCCGAACTGCGCGCCACCCGCGTGGAGGTGGCTTGAACAATATGGCGGCAACCAGGCTTACGGCGGACATCTGTATCGCCGGGGGAGGCATGGCCGGTGTGTGTGCCGCCATTGCCGCGGCGCGGGCAGGAGCCTCCGTGGTTCTGCTGCAGGACCGCAGTGTACTGGGCGGCAACGCGTCCAGTGAGATCCGCATGCACATTGCCGGGGCATCCTGTTCCGGGCGGCGTCCGGGGGCGCGCGAATCGGGAATCATCGATGAGATCCGCGTGGAAGACGCGGTACGCAATCCGTATCGCAGCCCGCACCTGTTCGATCTGCTGCTGTATGACCTGGTCAGGCGGGAGCCGCGGATCACCCTGTTGCTCGACACCGACTGCACCGGCTGCGACACCGAGCAGTGCCGTATCCGTCGCGTGCACGCCGTGCGTACGCTGACTGAAGAGCGCTTTACACTCGAGGCGGCCTTCTTTGCCGACTGCACCGGCGATTGCAGGCTGGGGCTGGAAGCCGGAGCGGCGATGCGAATGGGCCGCGAGGCACGCGCCGAATTTGACGAACCGGACGCGCCTGCCGAAGCGGACAGCGCGATGTTGGGCAGCACGATTCTGTTCACCGCGCGCGAGATGGAACATGCGGTTCCCTTCACTGCTCCGCCCTGGGCGCGGCGTTTTACCGAAGACGATCTCCGGCTGCGCTCGCACCGCGAGTTCGAGTACGGCTACTGGTGGGTGGAATGGGGCGGACATCTGGACACCGTTCGCGATAACGACCGCATTCGCCACGAACTGCTGGCCATCGCGATGGGCGTTTGGGATCACGTGAAGAATCACTGCACGCAGCCGCCGGATCCTTCCGCCGCCTATGAGAAGTGGATGGCGGGGCAGACGCTGCCCGCGGCTTCGGCGGCCAACTGGGCGCTGGATTGGGTGGGCATGCTGCCGGGCAAGCGCGAGTCGCGGCGATTGCTGGGGCCGCATGTGCTCACGCAAGGCGACGTCACCTCCGGCCGGCTGTTCCCCGATACGGTGGCCTACGGCGGCTGGTGGATTGATCTGCATCCGCCTACCGGCGTGGATGCGGTGAACGAGTATCCCTGCCGTCAGATTGAAGTGCCGTTCGTCTACGGCATTCCGCTGCGGTCGCTCTATTCGCGCAATATTTCGAACCTCTGGATGGCGGGCCGCAACGTCAGCGCGACGCACCTGGCATTCGCCTCCACGCGCGTGATGGCCACCTGCGCGGTCCTGGGACAAGCCATCGGCACGGCCATGGCACTAGCGGTGCGCCGCGGCCTGACCGCAGCCGCGGAGTTGTTGGAACCATCGCTGCTCGACACGCTGCAACAGACGCTGCTGGCTGAGGACTGCTTTCTGCCCGGCGTTGCGGCGCGGCTGCCACACGCACGTTACAGCGCCAGCAGTGAACTGGCCGGGCATGAGGCGGCGCTGATGGGCAACGGCATCACGCGCGCGCTTGACCCCACGCTGCATCCCACGTTTGCGGCATGCTCCAATCAATGGGTATCGGCGGAACTACCCGCCACGCTGGACGTGGAGTTTGATGAGGAGCGACGAATCCACGGCGTGGACCTGATTTTCGACACGGGCTTTTCGCGCGAGTTGACGCTGTCGATGAGCGATGCCTTCACGCGCAAGATGATCCGCGGGCCGCAACCTGAGACTGTCGCGGACTACACGCTCTCGGCTGGCGAGCGGCAGTTGCGAATCACAGGCAACTACCAGCGCCGCAGGCAGCATCGGTTTGCGGAGCCGTGGATCACGCGGCACCTGCGCCTGTCGGTGGATCGCACGCACGGGGCTCCCAACGCGCGCGTGTTCGCGATTCGCATTCACTAAACCATGCCCGCCTACCGTTGGATTCTCGCCGTGACGCTGTTCTTCGCCGCGGGGCTGAACTATGCCGACCGCACGTCGATCTCGGTGGTGTTCCCGCTGCTGAAGAGCGAGTTGGGCATATCGGATCTTGCGCTGGGAGGACTGGGGTCGGCGTTTCTCTGGGCCTATGCCATCGGCTCGCCGTTTGCAGGTGCGCTGGCGGACCGCCGGCATCGCGGTCGGGTGCTGCTCTCGAGCCTGGTACTGTGGAGCCTGATCACCGCGGCTACTGGCATGGCGAGCGGCTACTGGCAGCTGGCGGGAAGCCGCGTGGCGCTGGGGCTGGCCGAATGTCTGTATCTGCCGGCGGCCACGGCGATGCTGGCACAGTATCATGCACCCGCCACACGCGGACTGGCGATGGGCCTGCATTCGGCCGGACTCAACTTGGGGCTGATCGCGGGCGGGGTCGCGGCGGGGTACCTGGGCGATCATTACGGCTGGCGGCAAGGCTTCTTCGTGCTCGGCGGCATCGGCATGGTGCTGGCGGCCCTCACGCTGCCGGTGTTCTGGCGTCCGCCGGCGCCTCTGGAGGCAGCTAAAAGCAAGGGGCGCCCGTTACGCGCGCTGCCCGGCGATCTCCGCGTGCTGGCGTCCATCCCCTCGTTCTGGGTGCTGGCCGTGAAGTCGATGCTGGTGGCGGTGGGGACATGGATCTTCTTCAACTGGCTGCCGCTGTACTTTCGCGAGACCTACGATCTGTCGCTGACGGCGTCGGGCTTCACGGGTACGGTCTCGCTGCAAGTGGCGGCGACGATCGGTGTGCTGGGAGGCGGCGCGGTGTCCGATGCCTGCGCGCGCCGCGGCCAGCGCTACCGCATGCTGTTTCAGAGCATGTGCTATCTGCTGTCGGCACCGTTTCTGCTGGCGTTTCTCGGCAAGCCCGGCGTGGCCATGCTGAGTGTGGCGGTGTTCTGCTTTGCGCTGCTGCGGGGGCTCGGCCAGTCCAACGAGAATCCGCTGATTTGTGAAGTGGTGCCCGAGCGGCTGCGATCCTCGGCCATCGGCATCACCAATCTGTTCAACACGCTGAGCGGCGGCGCGGGCGTGTTGCTGGCGGGGTTTCTGAAGCGCGATTTCTCGCTGGGCGGCATCTTCGCGGCCATCGCGATGTTGATGCTGGCGGCGTCGGCGGTACTGTGGTTCGGTTACCGTTACGTGCTGCCGCGCGACCTGGAACGCAGCAGCACGTTGTAGAGATCACTCCGCGGAACCGGCGAAGGACGCCACGGCGGCGGCTTCTTCCTGGAACACCTCAAACGTAGTGTAGAGCTTGGTGATCTGCAGCATGGACCCGATGCGCGGCTGCGGGCGCAGCAACTTCAACTTCTGTCCCTTGGTAGACGCCGATGCGTGCGCCCCCACCATCTCGCCCAGCCCGGCGCTGTCCATATAGGTCAAGCCGCCCAGATCCAGCAGAACGCCCTCTCCGCCGGACAGAGCCCTGTCCACGGCTGCCCGCAACGCCCCCGTGCCGTCCCCCAGCACCAGGCGGCCGGTCAAGGCCAAGACCTGCACGCCCTCAGCATGATGATTCGTGATTGTGAATGCCATGACCCTGAAGAGTGCACGCCGATGACCATCGCAAAGCCGCTTGCTTTCTTCGCGCGCGGGCCGTTCTAGGAACCGGCGGAATAATCGCGTTATCCATTCGGATAATGCGCTGCACGGCTGGACCGGAACCAGCGCAAGGCGGGACAATAGAAGCTTCCGCCCTGCATGAGCCGCAACACCGCCATCGTTGCCGAAAAGCCCTCCGTTGCGCGCGACATCGCACGCGTGGTGGGCGCCTCTCAGCGTGGCGAGGGTTATCTGCACGGCGGCGGCTACGTGGTGACCTGGGCGATTGGGCACCTGGTGCACCTGGCCGAACCGCACGAGATGCGCCCGGAATGGAAGTCTTGGCGGCGCGACGCGCTGCCGATGCTGCCGCGCGAGTGGCCACTGGTGGTCTACGACAAAACCAGCGATCAGTTTGAGGTGGTGCGCAAGATCCTCTCTTCGCCCAAGATCGACGCGGTTGTCTGCGCGACGGACGCCGGGCGCGAAGGCGAACTCATCTTCCGCTACATCTACGAGAAGACTGGCTGCACGAAGCCGGTGCGGCGATTGTGGATCTCGTCGCTGACGCCAGACGCCATCCGCCAGGGCCTGGCGAAGATGAAGGCGGGAGCCGACTATGACCCGCTGGCCGACGCCGCGCGCGGCCGCAGCCGTGCCGACTGGCTGGTGGGCATGAACCTGTCGCGCGCCTATACGCTGGCGCTGGGCCGCGAAGAGAAGTTCAGCGTCGGCCGTGTGCAGACCCCGACACTGGCCATGCTGGTGGACCGCGAGTTGGAAGTGCGCGCGTTTGTACCAGAGGACTACATCGAGGTGGTGGCGACGTTCTCTCCGGACCAGGGCAAGTCGCAGTACGACGGTACGTGGTTCCGGGATGACGGTAAGGCGGCGCCTAGGGAATCGACGCGACTGGCGGCTGATGGCGCGGAGGCGGCCGACATCGTCGGCCGTGCGCGCAGCGGGCAGGCCGCGATTCTGTCCGTGGAAGGCGAGACCAAGCGCATGGCTCCGCCTCTGCTCTATGACCTGACCGAACTGCAGCGCCACGCCAATCGCCTGTACGGCTTCAGCGCACAGAAGACTTTGGAAGTGGCCCAGGCATTGTATGAACGGCATAAGCTGCTGAGCTATCCGCGTACGGACTCGCGGCACCTGTCCACCGACGTGGCGCGCACCCTGCCCAACGTCGTCAAGGCCATCAGCGGCCCGTACCAGCAGCACCTGGCGCCGGGTACCGGTACGCGTCCATTGAACAAACGGTATGTCGATGACGCGAAGGTCACCGACCACCACGCCATCATTCCCACCACCACGCAGGCTGACCTGAACAGTCTGAACGCGGAAGAGCGCCGCATCTATGACCTGGTCTGCCGCCGGCTGTTGCAGGCCTGGCATGACGACCACATCTATCGCGTGACCACCGTGATCACCGCCATTGAAAGTCCCGGCGTTGTAGACAAGTACGTGTCGTCCGGGACAGCCGTGGAGCAGATTGGCTGGAAGGTGCTGGACATCGCGCCGGCCAAGAAGAAGCGCACGGGCAAGGATGCCGATGTAGCGGGCGCCGGCGAGGACGACAGCAAGACCCTGCCCGCGGGTCTGCAGCCTGGACAACCGCAGCAGGTGCTGGAGGTGGAAGCGCTGCGCAAGAAGACGCGCCCGCCGAAGCGATTCACCGAAGCGACGCTGTTGACCGCCATGGAGAGTGCCGGCAAGACTCTGGATGACAAGGAACTCTCCGATGCGATGAAGGAGACGGGCCTGGGCACACCCGCCACCCGCGCCGCCATCATCGAAGTGCTGCTCACACGCGGTTATGCCGAGCGCCAGGGCAAGATGCTGGCGGCCACCGACAAGGGCATTCATCTGATCGAGGTGGTGCACCCGGAAGTGAAGAGCCCGGCCATGACCGGCCAGTGGGAAGCGGCGCTGCAGCGGATCCATCGCGGGCAGGGGCAGCTCTCGCCGTTCCTCACGGGCATTGAAGAGTACGTCACGTCAGTGGTGGGGAAGGTGTTCTCCGGTCCGGTGACGCCGGCACGATCGGCCGCAAGCAACGGCACGGCGGCTGCTCCCAGCGCTGCGGCTACTGCTCCCGCGCTGGCGCCGCTGCCTCCGCGTGTGGACGTCAGCGGACAACCCATCGAAGTCATCCTCAGGGAGCGGTTCGGCTTCGATGGCTTTCGTCCTGGCCAGGAGGAAGTGTGCCGCGCGGTGGTGGCGGGACAGGACGCGCTGGTTGTCATGCCGACCGGCGCGGGCAAATCGCTGTGCTACCAACTCCCGGGCTTGGCGCGCGGCGGCACCACCATCGTGATCAGCCCGCTCATCGCGCTGATGGAAGACCAGGTGGCGAAACTGCGTAGCTTTGGCTTCCACGCCGAACGTATTCACTCCGGCCTGACGCGTGCTGCCTCACGACAGGTCTGTATCGACTACCTCAACGGCAACCTCGACTTCCTGTTCATTGCGCCGGAGCGCTTTCGCGTGCCGGGCTTTCCGGAGATGCTGGCGAAACGTAAACCGTCGCTGGTGTGTATCGACGAAGCGCACTGCATTTCGCAATGGGGGCATGACTTCCGCCCGGACTACCGGCGCATTGGACCCTATCTGGAATCGTTCCGCCCCTCGCCCGTGCTGGCGCTGACGGCCACAGCCACGCCGCGCGTGCAGCAGGACATCGCGGCGCAATTGCAGTTGCAAGGGCCGCGCTTCATCCAGGGCTTCCGCCGCACCAACCTGGCCATCGAAGTGGTGGAGGCCGCGCCCTCGCGAAGGCCGGAATTGACCAAGGAGATCCTGGACGAAGACGGGCGGCTGCCGGCCATCGTCTACACACCCTCCCGCAAGGAGGCCGAAGCCGTCGCCTCGCTGCTGCAGCAGGATTTCTCGGCGGCCGCCTATCATGCGGGGTTGGACGCGCAGCGTCGCGCCGACGTGCAGGCGCGTTTCCTGAACGGCTCGCTGGACGTGATTGTGGCCACCATCGCCTTCGGCATGGGCATCGACAAAGCCGATATCCGCACGGTGATTCACACCGCGGCACCGGGGTCCATTGAGGCGTACTACCAGGAGATCGGCCGTGCCGGGCGGGATGGCGAACTGTCGCACGTGATCCTGATGCAGTCCTACGCGGACCGGCGCACGCATGACTACTTCTTCGAACGCGACTATCCGGAGGCGGAGGTTTTAGCGCGACTCTATGCGAAGCTGACCACCACCCCGATCCCGAAGGAAGATCTGCGAGGCATCGCGCGTTTGGGCGACGCCTTCGATGCGGCGCTGGAAAAACTCTGGATCCACGGCGGCGCGCTGGTGGACTTTGAAGAGAACGTGGCGCGCGGTGAGCCCACCTGGCGGCCGAGTTATGAAGACCAGCGCAACGACAAGCTGGCGCGGCTGGAAGACATGCTGCGTTACGCCGATTGCCACCAGTGCCGCATGCAGGCGCTGGTAACGCACTTCGGCGATACGCGCGGTGGTCCGCAACGTTGCGGCATC
Source organism: Bryobacterales bacterium (assembly GCA_016789745.1). Lineage (GTDB taxonomy): Bacteria > Acidobacteriota > Terriglobia > Bryobacterales > Bryobacteraceae > CADEFT01. Next base: position 11,213 of record JAEUQF010000466.1, on the reverse strand, counting down.
TGCGACTTCTGCGCGCCGGCAAACTGCATCGCGCAGAGCTATCGCGAGGCGAAAGCCACCGAGCGCGAGGCCGCCGCGAAGGCTTTGGAGCAGTTGTCCAAGACCGGCGGCACGCTGGCGGCCGGCAGGCTCCACACCGATATCGGCGGCGACGGCACCTTGGACCGCCGCGACTTCGAACGCATGCTGGGTGGCCTGGCCAGGACGGGCGCCGTGCGGTTGGAGGACGCCGTGTTTGAAAAGGACGGGCGTTCGATTGCCTATCGCAAGGTGCATCTGACCATGGATGGGCGCGCGATGGCGAAGGACGGCACGGAAGTGGCCTTCGAGATTGCTGAAGTGCTGGAAGGCGGTCGCGGGCGGCGGCGGACGCGAAAAGCGGCCAAGGCGAAGAAGACAACAACGGCGAAGACGAGAAAGAAGCCGGCGGAGCAGGCAGCGCCGAAAACGCCCCGCAAGTCCGCGCAAGCGCCCGCAGCCGATCCCAAGGTGCTGGAGGCCCTGAAGGCATGGCGGCTGGCCGAGGCCAAGCGGCATAACATCCCAGCCTTCCGCGTGATGACCGATGCCACGCTAACGGGTCTGGCCACGGCGATCCCGCGCTCCCTCAACCAACTGCTCGCCGTTCCGGGGATGGGGCTGCGGAATGCGGAGAAGTATGGGGCGGCGATTTTTCGGGTGCTGGAGAAGGTCGCGCCTTAGACTGTTTACCGTGGTGGCAGCGTGTCGTCTATCGCGGCTTTCAGACGGCTATCCACTTCTCCCCAAACCACCGGGGCGAGCCATTCATTCGCACGAGGCAGTAGTCCGGTGCCCTCGCCTACCGTGCGAACGACAATCCACCCATCTACTTCGTCAATTGAGCGTAAGACTCGCCCGGGGTGTAGAAAATGGTTAGGCAGAGTGTAGTTGATAATTCTCGAACTGATTCGATCGACAGCCGTGCGAATCGTACTCGGCAGGAAACTATCCAGCAACGGGGTTCTCAGAGTCGTTGTCGAGCACTGTTGCACAGGCCCGGTCTCCCGCGTCGGTGCGATCCGATTCCGGTTTCCGATCATGATGCCGAAGGCGTTCTCGCGGCTACAGGAAGCAACTGTGGTTTGGCACAGGCGCGTCTCTACCGTGTAGACGTGATACGAGTTCTCGCTGGGACAATACGCATCCAGAAGGTCGCCGTCGCCGCAGACTGGCGAAGCGGAACCGGCGGAGATGGCATCCGTCCTTGCCAGGGATGCCTTGGCCCATCCATCCGGACCCCGCGGCGAAAGGCTCTCGTAATAGAGTGTCAGATGACAGGCCGAGGTCCGCAGAACATAAAACCGGCCCCTTTCGAGACAATTGTCAATTCCTCTGGTTATCTCCTCAATGTAGACCGATGCCGTGTCGTTTCCGTACTGCGGCACCAGCCTGCCGCCACACTGCAGGGAAGGGTAGTTGACGACCGCGTCACCGGTTCCATCGCCAAAGTCCACTTCCATCGACCACTCACCGGAAGGATTCGTCTGTACGCCTCGTCCTTTCCAGGTGCCGGATAACCTGTCGGCCGAAGTAGTTTGAGCGTTGCACGTTGGCACGTAGAAGAACGAGAGCAAGAGTACGGCATATCCCGCAGCGCGTGACATTGTTACGACAGTATACCAGCGGCCCTGTAAGTGGATCTTAGAGGTGATTTCTGGAATCCGGCGAAGTGGCGGAAATCGGCGCCGAGTTTAGGATTGTAGGCGGGGCGACTGCGCTGGGTCTGCCACGCGCTCCCACCGCAACACAGGCAACACAGACGGGTTGCGGTGGGGCAATTATTTTTGGGCAGTTTGCCCCTATCCGTACGCTTATATCAGTGCAGGACTCTGCAATACCCCGTTGACTAGCTCTGGAGATGCAATGAGAACCGCCCTTCGCCCTGTCTTCGCACATCTGAACCTGCTAACCAGGATATCCGCAGCGGCACTTTGTCTCTGTTGGATTGCAGCCCTCTCGGGACAAACCAGCCAGCCGGCACCGAAGGCGGCACCGTCCAAACCTCCGGCCGCCAAGTCCACAGCCGGGGCAAAGGAAAACCCCGCGCCGGCATCGGCACCGGCACCGGTCAAGAAGGCCGCGACGAAAACCACCCCGGCGAAAAAAACCTCGACTAAGCAGGATAAGAAGGACGATAAAGCCGATACCAGTGCCAAACAGCCGGTTGCACCCGCAACACCACCCGCACCACCGACCGCGCCGGCGCCGGCGGCTGCTGAAAAGGCGCCTCTGGCACCACGATCCCTAACCAGGCTGGTAGCCGATAAGGAAAAAAAGCAGCAGTTCGAGAAAGAGCAGCGGATGGCGATCCTTGTGGCCCCGAGTTATCTAGGCAGCGGATTGAGTCACCTGCGCTACACCGTCGCCGACATGCTGAGCCTTGAGCAGGAATTGACACGCCAAGGATACAACGTCACCCGCCTGGGCCCGTCGGAAGCGACTAGCGCCTCCATTCGTCAGAGCCTCACTTCCATGAAGCAGTTGTTTGAGGACACCAACCAGGGGACGCTCCTGTTTGCGTTCAGTGGTCATGGCTTCCAGGCGAAAGGAGCCGACGGGCAACCCGGCCGGAACTACCTGGTCACCACCGGTGCGAACGAGAAGAATCTGGAATCCGAAGCGCTTTCGGTACCCGAGTTGCAGCAGTTGATGGTGGCCAGCGGCGCCCGCCGCCGCGTCATTTTCGTCGATGCCTGCCGCAATGAGCCGGATGCCAAGTCAACCGACGCGAAGAAGACGATGGAGAAGTTCCAGGCCGCTGAAGGGACGATGATCTTCCTTGCCACCAGCCCTGGCGGCTATAGCTATGAGGACGAGGAACTCGGTCACGGCATCTTCACGCACTTCGTCCTCGAAGCCCTTCGTGGCAAGGCGTCAAAAGACGGCTATGTGACCGGCTATGACATGCGGGACTACCTGGAACGGACCGTACTGGCGCATGCGCTCAAGAAACAGCGCATTCAGAAAGTCTTTACCACCGGTGAGCATTCGGGTGATTTTCTCCTGGCAACGGCGGCGCCACCCACCAAACCGGAAGAGACTGCCCTCCCGCCCGCTGCCAAGATTGTCGACGCCGAGACGCCCGTGCTGGTCCAGGTGGGAAGCGGTCGCAAGGTGTACGCCCGCCAGGACGGCGGTGCGCTGGCTCTCTTCGATGCCGAGACCTTCAAACCGGTTGCTCTTTTGACCGAACGCCTCGAGAACGAAAAGGATAAGGACAAAAAGGATAAGCGCAAGGAGTTAGCGGCTACAGTCCAGGAACGGGTCCGGCGTTTCTACGGCATCTCCGACAACGGAGACGTATATCATGTTGGCGCTGTCTACCAGGGTGAGACCGGCGACGTGCTGAGCCGCCTGCAGGGACGCTTCGGAAAGCCCTGCCCCAGTTCCTGCATCCCGTTGGAGCAGGTGCCAACCTTGCCAGGCGAGAGCCTCAAAGCACGCGGGCGCATCGGCAAGCTCACTGACTCGGTCAGAGCGTTGGCTGAGATCTTCGCCGTATGGAAGCCGGAATATCAGGGCGAAGTGATCAAGATACAAAGGACGCAGGAGCAAGCCAAGGCGGTGGCGAGCACCATCTCGGATCCGACCAAGGCGAGTTGGAAACCCTATCAGCTTACCCATCAGCCGATAAATCGCTAAGCGCTACCGTCATGCGAATCAAGTGGCTTCCCCTGGCTCTCGCCCTTGCGGCGGACCTCCCTGCCGAGCGCTACGCCGTCCTGGCAGGAGTTGGCAACTATCCGCAACCCGGCGTCTCGAAACTCGAAGGTCCGGCTTACGATATCCAAGCCGTACGCGAACGCCTGCTGCAATCTGGATATCAACCGCAGACCGTTGTGGCGCTGGTAGACGCCGAAGCCACACGGTCTAACGTTCTCGGCAGCCTCTCGGCCGCGGTAGCAAAGTTGCGCGCCGGAGATCATCTGTTGTTCTACTTCAGCGGGCATGGCACCAGCGCCTACGGACTGGAAAGCGAGACGTTGCGCGCCGCCATCGGCCCGGACTCCGGCGCCCTCATACCCACAGACCTCGGCATGTCGTCCTACCAGCAGATGGCAAGCGGTCTCATCATCGGCCGGCGCGATCTGCGCCCGATTCTGTCGCGTGTCCCCGCCGGCGCTCAGGCGCTTGTCATCCTGGATGCCTGCTACTCGGAGAACTCCGTAAAGAGCGTCGGCTCTTTCGCAAAGGCCACTGCGCGCGGAGTGCAACTGGTGAAGGAGCCGGCTACCCGTGCCAGCGGCGCCCCCTCCAGCGCCCCCCACTCCAGCACAACCGCCGAGGACTACCCTTACTCGAATGTTGTCGCCTTGGCCGCCGCTTCCAAGGACCAGAAAGCGCTCGATATCGGCGCGGCTATGTTGCGCGACCACCCAACCGTCGATGGTAAGCCCCACGGCGTGCTTACCAACAGCCTGCTTCGCGCGCTTGCCGGCCAGGCGGACACCAATCGCGACGGGCAAGTCAGCTATGACGAACTGTTTCGCTTTGTGCGCCGCGACATGGAAGGCGTGCCCCATCAGCCGCAGTTGCTCTCCAACGCCAACTTCCCCTTGCAGCAACCGGCATTAGGAGTCACCAACCGGCCGCCGCCCGACCCCGCACCGGCACCCGCTCCGCCCGCAAAGACCGCCCGACAGGGGGTGCGGTTGGTCGTCCTTGTCGAGAGCGGTGACCCGTCACTGGAACAGGCGCTCACGCAGGTCTCTGATATCGCCCTCGCACGCTCTGGTCCCTACGAACTGTTGATCCGGCGTGAGGAAACCACCTACGCCCTCTACGACAGTGGCGGCGCCCTTGTGCAACGTCTGGCCAGCATCCCGGAAGTCGTAGCGCGGGCACAGACCCAGTCGAGACTAAAAGTGCTGCGTAACTGGCACAACCCCGCCCAGACGTTTAATGTCCTGTTGGATGCGGAACCAGCGAACGCGAAGGGCTATGACCGGCTGCGCAGCACCTTCGCCATCGGCGACACCGTCCGCCTCCGCATAGCCAGCGAACAGCCGGCCTACCTCCTCCTGCTTTCCATCAATAAACAAGGCCGGATTAGTGTGTTGTTTCCTGGTCCGGACGACTCGGAACAGGCGATTCAAACGCCGCGCAAACCGGTGGTGTTCGATGTTTCCGCCACACGGCCGGCCGGCGTGGAGCATTTAAAGCTGATTGGATTTCGCGAGCGCCCGGAGAACTGGCAGCAGTGGTTCTGCCGCAAAAGCTGTCCTGAGTTTGGCGCGGCCGATCCACAGATGAGCCAGTTGCGGCGCCTGCTGCAACCAGCGGCGGGCGTGGCCGAAGCAGGGCTGCGCGTGATTACTGTCGAATAACACGGAGTTACACGGATGAAACGGTTTACTTGGACACTCGCATTACTAGTTGGCGCCACCAGCGCCTCGGAACCGCCGGGCATCAGTACGAAGGGCGTGGCCCTCATTAAGCGCGAAGGCGGCGCGGCATTTACTATCCAGTTGCAGCGCGGTAACCAGATTGCCGAGGTGCCATCCGACTTCGAGTTCCGGTCCGGGGACAAGTTCCGCATCAGGCTGAACGTTACCGGCGGCCGCAGGTATGTGTACGTGTTAAACCGGACCCTCCAGGGCGACGCGCGCGCCCTTGAGACGACCCGTGATCTGCGCCTGGAGTTGCAGGAGCGATCCGCGCCAGTACCGGGAGGTCTGCAGCCCGCCTCCCATGGGCGCGTCACCACGTCGGACTACGTGCTCGTCTATCCCGCCAAAGGCCACCAGATCATACCTGCCGGTTGGGTAACCATTCCGACCTCGGGAATGTTTGGCATGGATCAGCAGCCAGGCATGGAGAAACTCTATGTTGTTTTTAGCGGCAGGCCCCTGACACAGTTCGCCGCATTGCTCGATGGCGCCGGCGGTCCGTCTCAAGCCCCGCCCCGGCAAAGTCCCCCACAGGTCGCAAAAGTGCAGCGCCAGCAGGAGATCGACGTCCAACTGACTTCCATGCTCAGGAACAGTGAAGTCGCGGCCCCGCCCGTCGCGACACGCGGCGTCGAGTTTGTTCCCGCTCCGCCATCCGCTGCTGCACCACAGAAGACCTCCGCGCGGCCCAGCCCAAAGCCGAATGCGGGGGTTGTGGCGCCGATCTCAGCCGCCAAGCCCTACGTCGTCGAGTTGTCGCTTTTGCATCGTTGAAGGAGGCCCATGTCATTTCCCGGTTTGACCCTTATCCTCATGGGCGCCTTGCCCCTGATGGCGCAGGAAGCAGGGCGCCTGACGGTGAAGCAGGTGGCCCAGCGCGTTCTCCCCTCCACAGTCAAGTTCTTTATGTTTGACCCGGACGGAAAGCCGGCCGGAACAGGGAGCGGCTTCGTTGTGGGTGCTAATGGCATCGTCGTCACCAACCACCATGTCATTGCACCAGCCTATTCCGCGAAGGTGCAGATGGCGAATGGCGACATGGCTGATGTTCTCGGCGTGATTGAGGCCGACGCCTTACGTGACTTCGCCATCGTCAAGATCCAGGCTGTCGAACTGCCTACCGTCCCGTTCGCTAACTCCGATCAGCTCAGTGAAGGCGATGAGGTCATCGCGCTCGGAGCCCCCAGAGGGCTCTCCGGCAGTGTCTCCAATGGCATCATCAGCCGTTGGGAAAACCGCGGCCAGTATCGCTTCCTGCAACACACGTCACCCATCTCGCCGGGCAGTAGTGGCGGCCCCCTCGTGAACTACCGCGCCGAGGTGGTCGGCGTTAACGTCGAACTCCTCCAGGCTGCCAATAGTGTGTTCTACGCCGTGCCCATTAACTACATTCGGGCCTCCATCGCCAATAGCGATGGCAAGATCATCCCTCTGGCCCGCTATGCCGCGCTGGTAGCGGAGGCGAAGCAGAAACAGCAGGCAGCAGCTTTTCAGGACATCGTTCAGAAGCACTTCGTCACCTATCGCGATCCAGCCGGCCTGTTTCAAATGCTGGCACCCAAGGCCACCCGCACCGAACGCACCGAGTTCACCAATGACGAAAACGGTGGAACCCGGCATGTCATTACTGCCTTCGTGTTCCCGAACGCCGAGAAAGGAAGTATCAGAGGGTGGATCTCCGACGGTATCCGCGTCCACCTGCGCTTCCCCACCAAAGGCGACTCCTGGGGCACCTCCGGCATGCGGCGCTGGACCGACCACCAATTCACGGAAACGGCGCGCGGCTATCGCAACGTCAAGACGGAGAAGCGCGAACCCTACAAACTCGGCGAGCTAAGCGGTGAGCGCCAGGTGTTTGTCGGCGAGTCCGATCAACTCTCGAAGCCTGAACTACTCATCCTCCACGCCTCGGCAACCGACCGTTGTCTGGCCACGATCGAACTTGTTTCCCCGGCTGATGAAGCGGACAACCTGAATATCATCTTCAAGGTGATGCACGCGTTCAAACCAGGCTGGTAGATGGCGGGGCCGACCCGAGCCGCACTGACATCAGCGGCTTGCCAGATACCCCCGCCATCCCCCAAACGCCGTGATCTCCCGCGACCCCGCCACCGCATACGGTTCGCAGATGAAGCACTTCACCCATTCCCCGTCCTCCATCTTCGCGTTCCCGATTCCCAACGGTGCAGGCACGCCTGCTACGAAACTCCCGAACTGATCTGACGGCACGGCCCAGATCTCTACTTCGATTCCCGGCCCTTGGAAGCCCGCCTCCCACACCAACCCCGGCTTCGTCGGCACGGTATCTTTCAAGTGGTAAAACCGGTACGCCCTGTCCGTCTTGCACGTTTTCACTAACCTAGCCCCGCGCTCCGTCAACTCCCGGTTCAAAGGCTGCCCGTTCAAATGCGCACCCACTACCGCCACTTCGATACACCCCGTCGCCGGCCGCGTGGAGACCGCCGCCGTTTCCCCGCCAAACCGAGCCGCGAGTTGCAACAGCGCCGCATCCGAGAACGCAGGCCCGATAAACGTCACCCCGAACGGCAACCCGTTCGGCCGTCGACCCGCCGGCACTGCCATCGCCGCCAGATCCATCAGGTTCACGAAATTCGTGTAATACCCCAGGTTCGAGTTCAGCTTTATCGGATCGGCTTCCACCTCCGCAATCGTGTAAGTGGTCCCGGTGGTCGGCAGTAACATCACGTCCATTCGTGCCCAATCTCCCGCCGCCTGCCGCCGTAACTCCCCTAAGCGGTACTGCGCCTTGTACGCCTCTGCCGCGGAATACTTCGTCGCCCCCATCACAATCTGCCGCACCACCGGATGCACATCCTCGGCATGGTCCTTCAGAAAGCCTTCCAGCGCCGCATATCGCTCCGCCACCCAAGGCCCCGCATACAGCAACAGCGCCGACTGCAGATACACCGAGTAGTCAATCTCCACCGGCACGCCACCCAGCGCCTTCGCCTGCTCCACCGCGGCCGCGAATAACTTCGCCGCCTCTGTGTCTCCGAAAAACTCTAACTGCGAATCTTTCGGTACGCCAAAGCGGAACGTCGCCCCACTTACCCACGGCGACGCCCCATCCCCAGGACCCGCCGCCCGCGAACTGAAGTCCGACGCGTCATACCCCTGCGCCACCCGCCACACCGCCGCCGCTTCCGCCGCACTCCCCGCGAACACTGATACGCAATCCAACGAACGGCACGCCGGAACCACGCCCGACATGCTGAACACTCCGCGCGTCGGCTTCATTCCAACCAATCCGTTAAAGGCCGCCGGCACCCGCCCCGACCCCGCCGTATCTGTCCCCAACGAAAAGCACGCCAGCCCGCGCGCCACCGCCACCGCCGACCCAGAACTCGATCCGCCCGACACATACCGCTGGTCAAACACACTGGAACAGGCCCCATACGGTGACCGCACGCCCACCAACCCCGTCGCGAACTGATCGAGATTCGTCTTGCCCATCACGATCGCGCCCGCCGCGGTCAACCGCTCCACCACCGTCGCACTACGCTCCGGCGTGTAAGCAAACGAAGGACACCCGGCCGTCGTGGGCACACCCGCCACGTCGATGTTATCCTTCACCGCGAACGGAACACCATACAGCGGCAGTTTCTTGTGATCCGGATCAGCCTCTAACTCCGCCGCCCGCTTCTGTAACTCCGAAACCGGCGTCGTCGAGATCCACACCGGCCGCTCGCCCGCATGCCGGATCTCCTTGGCCACCCGCTCCACCACTGTGGACGGCTTCGTCTCCCCACTTCGATACGCCGCCAGTAATTGGCCCAGTGCCAGGTTCATGCCGCCGCTCCTTCTTCCAAACGCAGTGTTACCAAGCTCTGGCCCGCGGTGACAAAGCCGCCCGGCGCGCACCGCAGTTCCTGCACGATACCGGACTTGGTGGCCACCACCGCCACCTCCATCTTCATCGCCTCCAACACAAGCAACTTCTGACCAGCTTCCACCGGCTGCCCCGGCGCCACGTTCACCTGCCAGACGCTGGCCGTGATCGGAGATCGCACTGCCTCACAGCCCTCTGGCGCGTCTTCGTCCACCGGCGCCTGCAGCGCCAGATCCGGGGGCTCCACGAACTCAGCCTGCCCGCTCGCCGCCCACCGATCCCGCTCGGCCAGGAACGCCTCCCGCTGCTTGTCCCTAAACTCCCGCGCTTCCTTCTCAATCGACTTCAGAAACGCCCGGTACTCCGACAGCCGAAACTCACTCTGCTCGATACGCAGTGCGAACTTACCCTGCGGAAACGCATCACGCATTTCCAGCAACTCCGCCGCACCCACTGGGTAAAAGCGAATCTCGTCGAAGAACCGCAGCAGCCACGGCGTCCCCGCCTCAAACTCCCGCGTCACCTTGTGTGTATTCCACACCTGCACCGTACGGCCCACGAATTGATACCCGCCCGGGCCCTCCATTCCGTAAATACACATGTAGGCCCCGCCAATGCCGACGGAGTTCTGCGCCGTCCACGTGCGCGCCGGGTTGTACTTGGTCGTCACCAACCGGTGCCGCGGATCCATGGGTGTGGCCACCGGCGCTCCCAGATACACATCCCCCAACCCCATCGTCAGGTAACTTGCCGAAAACACGGTGCGATAAACATCCTCGATGCTATCCAGCCCGTTAATCCGTCGGATAAACTCGATGTTACTCGGACACCACGGCGCATCCGGCCGCACCGACTGCATGTACTTCCTGATCGCTAACTGCGTCGCCGGATCATCCCACGACAAGGGCATGTGCACCACGCGAGATGGCAGTCGCAGACCCGCCTGTGCCGGCACGCTCTTCTCCGCCGCATCCACCGCATCGAGCAAGGCATCGCGCGACAACACCCGGCTGTCATAGTGGATCTGCAACGAGCGGATGCCAGGCGTGACATCCACAATCCCCCGCAGCGACATTCCCCGCAGCTCCGACTCCAGCGCATGCACCCGCGCCCGCAGATTGATGTCCAGCACATTCTCGCCTAACTCAATCAACAGGTACTTATCGCCCGACGGCCGGCACACCACATCCCCACGCTTATGAATCACCGCAGGCTGCGTCACACCCTGCGCCGGCAAGGATGGCAGCGGTGACGACAACGTCTCCAAGGCCCGCTCCACCCGCTCTTCCATAGCGCCGGCCTGCCCCGACGAGATCCGGTGAAACCGCACCGTATCCCCAGACTTCAACTGCCCCATCTTCCATAACTCAGCCTGTACAATCGTAGCCGGACACACAAATCCACCCAGGCTCGGCCCGTCTGGACCGAGTAACACCGGCATATCTCCGGTAAAGTCCATCGTCCCGATCGCATAGGCATTGTCGTGGAGGTTCGAAGGATGCAGCCCCGCCTCGCCGCCATCCTTCCGCGCCCACTTCGGCTTCGGTCCAATCAGCCGCACGCCCGTCCGATCCGAGTTATAGTGCACTTTCCACGAAGTGCTGAAGATCATTTCGATATCTTCTGGAAGGAAAAAGTCGGGCGCGCCATGCGGACCATATAACACCCCGATGTCCCAGTGTGTCCCATAACTCGGTACACACTCCGGCACATCGCGATGCGGCACGCCCGAAATGCGTTTTCCCCAACGCAACACGTCTCCGGCACGCAACACTCGTCCCGCATGCCCGCCGAATTGTCCCAAGATAAACGTCGCCCGGCTGCCCAGATACTCCGGCACATCCAGACCGCCGCGCACGGCCACGTACGCCCGCGCCCCAGCCCCCTGCACCGCGCCCATCCGCAACACCGCGCCTTCCGGCACATCCACCGCCTGCCACCGCGGCACCGGC
>JAEUQF010000394.1 GCA_016789745.1 Bryobacterales bacterium | reverse complement strand
CCGGCACCGTCGCGGGCAAGGGTTTCACGGTTGGTAGGGTCTCCCGGCTCAGACGCACCCAGCCATCGCTTGCCGCCAGGATGACCTGCTGCCCCAGCGCCTGCGCAGCCTCAGCTGGGAATACGACAGGCGTGAAGCCTTCGTCGGCCAGGGCCCGGCGCCAGGATTCCGGCTTGAGTGCCGGCGAGCCTGGAATCCGCAGCGCGGCATCTTCCGTCCGCCACCAGCCGTCCAGAAGGCCGAAGGTAACGTGCGTCCAAAGCCGCCGGTCGATGACTTCGTTCAGAAGCAGCACGCCGCCCCGGCGTAGAACAGCCTTCACATGGCGGAGCGTTTGGCGAATGTTCCGCGTGGCATGCAGGACGTTGGTGGCGATGACGAAATCGTAGGCGCCCGTTTCGATACCCTGCTGCCCGGGTGGCAATTCGGCGTCGAATAGCGCGGTCTTAAGATACGGGTGTTCGGGAGCGAATACCTGCCCGGCATGCAGCAGGAAGGCCTTGGAAACGTCCGTATAGAGATACTCGGCGATGCCTTGACCCTGCAATCGGGAGAGCAGGCCAGCGGTGGTTCCACCGGTACCCGCACCGACTTCGAGGATGCGAAGTCCAACCGCTCCGCGCTGCTGGAGCAATTGCAACAGCGCATCACCGAGCATCCCGTTGAACAGATCCGCCACGGCATTGCCTTTGTACAAGGGCTCTACCAGCGACAGCGACGATTCCGGGAACATTACATCCGTGGCGGTGCGCTTGCCGGCGAGGATGTCCGGGAGTGCGCGAACGCAGGTTTCAACGAGGTCCCAGCGGGCACGGTTGGCGGGGTGCGCTGCACGCGCCATGTTCCATTCGTTCCAGAGTGCGTGCGGTGGCGCGGGGGCGTGCTGTGCCGTGTAGCGCGTTCCATCAGAGGCCAGCAGGCCGCGCTCCTGTAGCAGCGATAAACAGGCCGCCAACCATCGGTCATAGGCGGGCTTGAACAATACGCGGGCCTTCAGTTCCTCGATGGTGAACTGACGTTCCCGAAAGAAGCCATAGCCGTCCAGGATCGCTGCCAGCAGGCGCGCCGTCGCTGTTTCCAACGTCTGATCGGCTTCGAGTTGCCGCGGCAGCAGGTGTTCCGCATCGCTGGCGGGAAGACGGACGCCCCGGATCGAAGGACTGCGGGTCAGCGCCGATAACAGCGTGAGAGATTCGGAAGCGTGGACACCGTTGATCTCCGCGGGTTTGGAGGTCCGTACGATGCCCAACTGCGGCAGCGGGCCGTTGACAAACTTCGCCAGAGCCTCCATGCCGGCTTCCGCGTCGATAGGTGCAACGCCGCTCCGCTGCTGGCGAGCCTTCACCTGAACCGAGACCCGTTCGCCGGAACCGACGCCCCAGTAGCCCCAGTTCGCCACCTTCACTGGGCAATCCAGATCGCGGCGGAGGGCGTGTGCCAGGGCATCCATGAACACACAGCCGGATGCGTAGCCCCCGTAGCCGCCCGCTTCTGCAAATGCCGCCATCGAGGAGAAGAAGAGGACGAAATCCAGAGGCTCGTCGCGAACGGCATCGGCGATCTGCGCGCTTACGTTGACCCGGCTCGACAAGACATCGCGGAACCGCGCCTCCTGCATTTCCGCGAGCGAGAGGTCGAAGACATCCATCGCGGCGTGGACCAAGCCATCCATGCGCCCATGAACCCGGCGTATCTCCTGAAGCGCGCGCCGTAGCGCACCCGGTTGCGCGGCATCGGCCTGGAAGTAGGCCGGGGCCGGAGGCTGGATTGCCTCCACGGGTCGGCGCCCAATCCAGATGACGCGTGCCTGGAAATGCTGCTGCATCCAACGCGTCCAGACACGGCCCAGACCGCCACTACCGCCAATCACAACATAGACGCCACCCTGGCGATAGCGCTGCTGCTCCTGTTCCATGGATGCCACCGGCAGCAGCGTGGGACGGAACCACTCGCCGTCGCGGAGGGCGGCGATGCGCTCGGTTTCCGGCAAGTCGAGGATTTGCTGCGCGGGATGGCCAGGCTGCAGATCCACCGCCTGCACGTGCCACTGCGGGTATTCCTGCGAGAGGTTAACAGCGAATCCGTGTGTGCCTGCATGGGCAGGCATTGCGGCATCGTTGGGCCGCACCGCGCGTGCTCCGGTGGTAACGATGGTCAAACGCAACGCCTTGTCGCCATAGCCGAGTGCGAGCATCGCCTTTACGATCCGGAACAGCTGGATCAAGCCGTGTTCCTGGTGTTCGCTGAGGCCGGCGCCGTGTAAAGGTTGCGGCGCGATCCAGAGCAGATGCTGGAAGCTGTGTCGCTGGAGGATCGCTTCGATCGCCGCCGTATCCGCTCCGGCAGGCAAGGTGATGCCGGGGATGTTCGCGGGCAGTAGTTCCGGCTCACCAATCGCCAACGTCATCATGGCAGGCCGCGCTGCCGGTTCCGCAAACGGGAGCGTCTCCCAAGTGGGCAGCAGCAGATGCAGATCCTGGGGCGCCGCCGCGGTCCCAACCCAGCAGCGTTCGCGAGCGAATGGGTAGGTGGGCAGGCTCACCTTCCGCGGAAGCGTGTCGCCGTAGAGTTCACGCCATTCGACGGGCCCGCCCTTCACCCACCGCTGCAACAAAGGATGCCCAGTGACGGGTTCACTTCCTGCCAGATATGCCGCAAGCTGCTGGCGCGCTTCGGCCGTCGAGCGCGCGACGAACGCCAGGCGGCGCTCCATAGGGGTGCGGCCCACTTGCAGCGTGTAGGCGATGTCGTGCAGGCCGGCGGGGGCGTCCTCCAGATACCGCAGGAGACTGCCCGCATATTCGTGCAGCCGCTCCTCATTGCGCGCCGACAAAACAAACATCGGTGACGGCCAGTTCGCGGCCGCCGGCGCAACGCGGGTGCCCTGGTATTCCTCAATCACGACATGCGCGTTCACGCCCCCGATCCCGAACGAGCTCACACCCGCCCTCCGCGGCAGTTCACGGCCGACCTGCCACGGCTGGTTCTCGCGCACGATGTAGAATGGGCTTCCCTCCAATCGCAGATACGGATTGATGCTCTCGGTGTGCAGGCTCCGCACCAGCGTGCGGTACCGCATCTGCAACAACACCTTGATCACACCCGCAACACCCGCCGCCAGTTCGGTATGGCCGATGTTCGACTTCACCGATCCGATGCCGCAGAATGGCTCAGCAACGTGACTGACGCCCAGGTCGATGAAGGCTGATTTCAAGCCATTGATCTCGATGGGATCCCCCAACTTGGTGCCGGTGCCGTGCGCTTCGATGTAAGTAACGGTGCCAGGATCAATGCCAGCCTGTTGGTAGGCCGCCTTCAGCAGATCCGCCTGTGCCGCCGGATTCGGCGCCGTCAGCGAACCGGCACGTCCGCCGTGGTTCTCGGCCGATGCGCGAATGACGCCAT
>JAEUQF010000378.1 GCA_016789745.1 Bryobacterales bacterium | reverse complement strand
GGCGGCGGACCTCGATCCCGGCTGCGGAGACAGTTACTGTTCCTTGGCAGCCGTGACGGCGGCGCTCGGCCGGGACTGGGAGAAGGCGGAAATGCTGTTCCGGCTGGCGATTGAGTCCAACCACAGCAATGCCCTGGCGCTGAACTGGCTGGCGATTGTGCTTTTAGTGCCACAGTTGCGGTTCGCCGAGGCGGTCGATGCGGTGTTTGCGGCATATGACCTGGATCCGGCTTCGCCGGAAATCGGCAATGAGATTGTGTGGGTGCGCATCTGTTGCGGGCAGTATGGGGAGGCGGCGGATCAGGCGCGGCGGATCGTGGAGTTGCATCCGTTGTTTGTCGAAGCCTGCTGGTCGCTGGCGGTGGCCGAGTCGGCCAGTGGAAACCATGTTGAGGCAAGGGCCGCACTGGACCGTGCCGATCGCGCGGGGGGTCCGATGGCGATGACAGCTGCGTTGCGGTGCTTTGCGGACGGAGCGCGGGGAGACATTGAGGCGGCGCGGGGAAATCTGGCCCGGTTGGAGGGCTGGGAAGACGCGTCGGCGGTGCGCGCGATTTTCCGCGCGTGGGCTTCTGCGGCGATCGGGGATGTCGAGGAAGGAATACGGCATCTGGAGCAGGCGGTGGACGATGCTGATCCGCACGCGATGTATGTCGAGGTGTTTCCACCGAATGCGCGACTGCGCTCGCACCCGCGCTATCCCGGGATTCTGACGCGCCAGCGGTTGCGGCGCCTGAGCGCGGCCGCGTCGCGCGAACCGTAGCGAACAAGGAGAATTCATGTCGTTCCCACCAGATGCAGCAACGATCGCCGTTCGTTTGCAGATCGTCGACGATCACATCCGTTTTGAATCGGCTCAGGACCTGGACGGGCTGATGGCCACGTTTGGCGCCGAGCCGGAGTGGCACAATCAGGCGGCCGAGCAGGTACTGCGGGGCCACAACGCCGTCCGGGGATTCTATGCGGCGTTGTTTGCGGGGTTTCCGGATTTCTGGCTGGACGTCCGACGGCGGCATGTGGCGCGAGAAGCGGTGATCGTGGAAGGCATATTGGGTGGTACGCAGCGGGGCGAGTGGATGGGGATTGCCGCATCGGGAAAGACAGTGGAGGTGCCGTTCTGCGCGGTGTTTACGTTCGAAGAGGATAACCTCCTGAGAAGCGAAGTAGTGTACTACGACCGGCTGTCGCTACTCTCGCAGCTGGGGGTACTGGCATTGCCGGGGTGACGGGTTGCGACCAACGGGCGCTACGGCGGGTTATGATCGTGGGTTATGAAACGCCGAACGTTTACCACCGCGTCGCTGGCGGGTCCGGCCATCCTGACGGCCGCCAGCCAGGCCTCTGCTTCCGCGCAGGCGAAGAAGCGGAAGGGGAATCTGAAGCAGTCGGTATGCCGCTGGTGTTACCGCGACGTGCCGCTGGAGGATCTGGCGAAGGCGTGCGCGGGGATGGGGTTGGTAGGCATTGACCTGTTGACGCCGGCCGAATGGCCGGTGGTGCAGAAGTACGGGTTGAAGCCGACGATGGCGTCGGGCGTTTCAAACATTGCCAACGGCATCAACCGGACCGAGCATCATGCCGAGATCAGCCGGCAGTTGCGGGAGATGATGGGTAAGGCGAAGGCGGCCGGGGTGGAGAACATCATCATCTTTTCGGGCAACCGGCGCGGGATGTCCGATGAACAGGGCATGGATAACTGCGTGCGCTTCCTGGAGGGGCACAAGGCAGAGGCGGAGGACAAGGGCCTGGTGATCCAGATGGAGTTGCTGAACAGCAAGGTGAATCATCCGGACTACATGTGCGACCTGTCGAAGTGGGGCGTGGAGATGTGCAAGCGGGTGAATTCGCCGAGCGTGAAACTGCTGTACGACATCTACCACATGCAGATCATGGAAGGCGATGTGATCCGGACGATCAAAGACAACCTGCAGTGGTTCGGACACTTCCATACCGGCGGGGTGCCGGGGCGCGCCGAGATCGATGTGACGCAGGAGTTGTACTATCCTGCGATCGTGAAGGCAATTCTGGATGGCGGGTATAAGGGATACTTCGCGCATGAGTTCATCCCGAAACGGACGCCGCTGGTGAGCCTGGAAGAGGCGACGACACTTTGTGATGTGTAGGGGGACTTAGTCCAGGTGCACCAGTCCGCGCTGCAACGCGGTGATAACGGCCTGCGTCCGGTCTTCGACGCCCAACTTGCCGAAGATGTGCGTCATGTGGATGCGCACGGTTTTTTCGGCGATGCCGAGCCGGTCGCCGATGTCGCGGTTGCTCAAGCCGCCGGCTAGTAACTCCAATACTTCGCGTTCGCGGGCGGTAAGTTCGTCGGCGGCGATGCGTTCGCGGAGCATGCCGCGTATGGCCGCCGGCAGATATTGGCGGCCTTTGCTGACGATGAGGATGGCGTCCATGAGGTCGTCGGCGCCCGCATCCTTGGTGAGGTAGGCCATGGCTCCGGCACTGATGGCGCGGTGCACGTCTTCACTGCCTTCATAATTCGACAGGACCACGATGCGCGCCTCGGGGTCTTCGGCGCGGATGGCGCGGATGGCGTCGAAGCCGGAGAGTCCCGGGAGGCGGAGGTCCATGATGACGATACCCGGGCGATGCTGGCGGTAGAGGGCCAGTGCGTCGTTGCCATTGCCGGTTTCGGCAACGATGCACATGTCATCGCGGCCATCGACGATGGTGTGCAGAGCGAGCCGTGCGAAATACTGGTCTTCCACCAACAGGATGGTCAGGCTCACGAGGCTCCCTCCGCCGCGGCCGGCAGCGGGATGGCGGCGCGGATGACGGTGCCGGCGCCCGCCGTGCTGGCGACGTGCAGTTCGCCGCCGAAGCGCCGGGCGCGTTCGCGCATGATGTCGAGGCCGAAGTGTCCGGGGGAGACAGCGCGGGGATCGAAGCCGCGGCCATCGTCGCGGACGGTGACCGCAACGGCGGCGGCATCGTAGTGGAGAGTGACGTCGATGCGGGAAGGCTGACCGTGGCTGACGGCGTTGGCGGCGGCCTCCTGGCAAATGCGCAGGAGGTTCTGGGCGAGGTCGCCGGGCATGGGCCGGGAATCGCCTTCGACGGCGACATGGGAGGCGATGCCGCGGTCGCCGGTGAGTTGCTCAATCGCGGCGCGAATGGCGATGTCGAGGCTGGTGGGCTCTGGGGCGTCGTGGCGCAGATCCCAGATGACGCGGCGGGCTTCGGCGCGGTAGTGGTGGACCATGGTGCGGGCGGTCTCGACAGTAGCGGCGGCGGACTCCGGCTTCTGTTTCAGCCGCTGGAGAGCGACATCGAGTTGCCAGGAGATGGCCGAGAAGCCCGCCAGCAGCGTGTCGTGCCATTCCTGGGCGATGCGGTTGCGTTCCACCAGGACGGCGGCGTAGCGGGTGCGAAGGATGTACATGCGCCAGCGGTAGAGCAGGTAGAGCAGGGCGGCAAGGCTGGCAGCCACCAGCAGGCGGAAGGCCCAGGTCTCATGCCAGCGCGGGGCCTGGGTGAGGGTGACGGTGGCGGGCGGCCCCCAATCGCCGCCGCGTTCGCGGGCCGCAAGCAGCAGTGTATGGGTGCCGGCGGGCAGGCTGTCATAGCGGAGCGTGCGTTCCGGACCAAGGTAGGTCCACTCCGTCTGGCGGTCTTGCAGTCGGTAGCGGAACTCGATGCGTGAGGGGGCGCCGAGGCGGGCGGCGGTGAAGGTGACGGTATGGGACTGGCGCACGGTGGCGGTGCCTTCCACAAGGACCGCGGGCGGGGCGGGTAGTTGGCGCGCTCGCGGGCGGACGCGGACAGCGCCCCGCACGGTGGGGAACCAGATATCGCCTGCGGGATCCTTCCAGGCAGAGGGATGGCCGACGTTCTGGCACTCGATGGTGCGCATGCCGTCGTCCTGGCCGTAGGCGATGACGGGGATGCGGGTGCGGCTTCCGCCGATAAGTTCGGCGAGCAGCGTTTGTTGCACCTCGAAGATGCCGGCCGGGGAGGAGAGCCAGAGGGAGCCGCGGCCATCGTCGACAGCGGCGTAGAGAGGCAGGGCGGGCAGGCCATGGCGCTGGTCGAGGGCGCGGATGCCGGTAGCGGTGACGAGGGCGATGCCGTTGGCTCGCGTGGTAGCCCAGATGCGGCCGGCGGTGTCTTCGCTGATGGAAGTGACGGTGGGGTGTGGCAGGCCGGGGATGGGGACGGGCGCGGCACCGGAGTCGATGCGCCAAAGTCCGGTGGGCCCGCCTGCCCAGATGCGGCCGCGCGAGTCCTGGTGAAGGGCGCGGATGTCATGGCCGGCAAGATGCACCAGGGTCTGTGTCTCGCGCTGTTCGTAGAGGCCGGCATCGGCTCCGATCCAGAGGCGGCCCTGGCTGTCGAACAGCAGTGCGTTGACCTGCGGCGTTGTGCCGGGCACGGGGGGGGTCCAGCGAATCCAATTGGTGCCGCGGCGGCAATAAAGGGTGCCCCAATCGCTCATCCAGAGGGTGCCGTCGGGGGCCGAAGCGGTGGCGCGAACCAGGACGCGGAGATCGGGTTGGGGCAGGGGTACGCGTTCGGGGCGGCCGTCGCGCACGCGGTAGAGGCCGCTGCGCCAGGTGCCCATCCAGATGTTGCCCTGGGCGTCGCCGGAGAGGGAGGAGAGGAACTGGCCGCCAAGGCCTTCGGTGGTGCCGAATGGAATGATGGGAGTGCTCTTCCAACGGCTGAGTCCGGCGCGGGTGCCGATCCAGAGATTGGCTTCGCGGTCTTCGTAGAGGACGTGCACGAAGTTGTCGGGCAGACCATGGTCAATGGTGAAGGCTTCGGCGCGGCCGTCGACGATGCGGAAGAGGCCGAAGCCCCAGGTAGCAGCCCAGAGGGCGCCATCGCGGTCATCGACAATGCTGACAACGGGCCCGCGCACACCGGCGACGGGCGTGAGCGATGCCAGGCTGTTCGCTTCCAGGCGGGCGTGGTAGAGGCCGGTTGTGGTGCCCAGCCAGTAACCTCCCCGGCGCGCGGCGGCAACGGCCAGCACACGGCCGGAAGGCGCGTCGGGCGGCAGCAAGGGGAGCGGCGGGGCGGCAAGGTCGCGGAAGAGGAACAGGCCCTGGGCGGCGGCGGCAAGCAGGCCGTTGCCGGGCAGTTCCAACAGGCCGCTCCAACTGGGGTCGGCCGGCGAGAGTCCCTGGCGGAGCCGCTGCAGTTCGCCTTCACGGATGCGGTGCAGGCCGGGACCGAGGCCAAGCGGTTCGCCCCGGGGGTTGACAATGAGGCCATCGAAGCGGACGGGCCAGCGGCGGCGGCCGAGTTCGTAGAAGCCATCGTCGCGGGTGGCCACCCAGGTGGTGCCATTGAGGCCTGGCTGGATGACGGTGATCCACTCGCGGCTGCGGCCGGTAGCGGCGTCGAGCACGAGCGGGGTGAAGCGCAGGCCATCGAAGCGGGCCGCGCCGCCAGCGGTGCCGACCAGCAGATAGCCGTCGGGGGACTGGCTGATCCAGGTGACGTAATTCTGCGGCAGTCCGTCTTCCACCTGCCAGTGGCGGCGGGCGTATTGCGAGATGCTGACGGCGGGATCGAGCGCGCACACGGGCACGGACCATAGCAGCACGGCCAGCGGGAGACGCCTGACGATCATTTCACCCGATTGTAGCGAGGCGGCGGAGTGGCGAGCGCGGTGCGTGGGGGCGAACGCGGACCCGCGCCAACAGCCTGCGGAGGCGGCGCTGCAATGGGGCTATTCGGGGCACGCGCGCACAAGCCAGCACGGGAGACGAGCGCGGCAGCTCCCTGTAAGTGAGATTTACACTAACGGTGCGCGAATAAGAAGGAACGCCAGCGACCGAACTAACAAAAGAAGCCTGAATCTGTAATTCCTACGCCACTGGACACCCCAAGGCGTTATCATAGGAGCGCTTATGGAAACCATTCGAATTATAACGGACACCAGTAAACACGCAGGCTGCGGCGGATTGCTGGGTATGTCTGAAGACGCCGCGCTCTACATCATTGAACATGGCGGCCTGGAAACGCGACTTCCCGGCGTGGAGATGATATGCATCACTTGCGGGACAACATACAAGCTTAGCGCTACAAACTGCACTGGGTAAATTCACCAAGTTACTGGCGACGGCACCAAGCCAGTTCGGCCGCGCCTATCGGTTGGGGGGCTTGGCGGGCCGCTAAAGTGCGCAGCAACGCGGCGTGCGGGACAAGCCCGGGGAGGCGGGGACAAAGCCCGGTATACTGATTCTCATGCTGGTTTCCCGGATATTCGTGAATCAGGGCGAAACGCGCCGAGAAACCGGCTTCAAGAATCCCGAATTGCGGCAGGAATTAGGCTTGGCGGACGACGGCCCCGGGGCTCGTTTCTGTTATGCGTTCCAGTTGACGTTCCAGACGTACGCGCTGTCGCCGGAAGATTTGGTGCTGGCGCGGAACGTGCATGAGGTGCTGTACAAGAAGGGGGTCAGCGTCATTGACCCGGCGGTGGCGTATGAGCGCAAGAGCATCCGTTACCGCGAAGGCTGGCCGGTGGAGGAGAAGCCGGACGAACGCGATGTGAAGCGCGAGCGGCAGAGCCTGATCATGCAGCATCAGCCGGGGCCGGAGGCGCAGTTCATGGATCGGCGCATCTATCCACTGGCGTATGAAGGCCGCTTCTATATGAAGGTGGAGACTCCGACCGGGGATCTGCTGGCGGGCGTGGAGTATTACGTCCGGCTGTTGCGGCGGGAATGGAACGCGAAGGCCGAAGGCGATTTCGAACTGATCAACAGTGTGACCTATGAGCCGCCGCTCCACCGGG
>JAEUQF010000372.1 GCA_016789745.1 Bryobacterales bacterium | reverse complement strand
GCCGGTGGATCCATCGGCGGCTTTCTATCCTCCGGTGCCGTCGGCTATCTGGTAACGCACTATTCCTACACACCCGCGTTCACCGCCATGAGCCTGCTCCATCCCCTGGCCTGGCTCTTCCTCTGGCTGCTGTTACCCCGGGCGATTGCCTCTCATCAAAGAACAACGCATGCCTGAAAGCAAGACGGCGCGCATTCGCCGCGTTTCGTATCACAAGGTCTTCGTACCCTATCGCCACGTGGTGGAATGGAGCGCCGGCATCCGCCCCGGCACCACTCGCCTCATCGCCGAAGTGGAAACCGAAGACGGCGTCACCGGCTGGGGAGAAACCAACTGCCTCTGGGATTTCGTGGAGCCGCTGTTCGCCAACACGCTCATCCCCTTGGTCACCGGCGACGATGCCTTTCGCATCGAACGCATTCTGAAGCGTGTGGAAGGCGCCGGCTTCTATCATCACAAACGCGCCATGGTGGCCGCCGTCGCCGCGTTGGAGATGGCGCTGTGGGACATCGTCGGCAAGTATGCGGGACTGCCGCTGTACCAACTCTGGGGCGGTACCTTTCGCAACGAAGTGCCCATCGTCGCCTATATCCAAAGCAATGATCCGGCTTTGCTGGAACAGGAAGCCGTGGCGGCGGTCGCGGCGGGATTCCGCACCATCAAGCTGAAGATGGGCATGAGCGAAACGGCGGATATCGACCATGTGCGCCTGGTCCGCGAAGCCGTCGGCCCGGACATCCGTCTACGTGGCGATGTCAACGGCGCCTGGACCATCGGCACCGCCAAACGCCAACTGCGCAAACTGGAACGCTTCGATCTCGAATACATCGAACAGCCGCTGCCGCTCGAAGATCTCAACGGCCACGCCATGCTGCGCCGCCAGACATGCATTCCCATCGCTCTCGATGAGAGCGCCTACACGCTGCAGGATGTCTCGGCCATCATCCGCGCCGATGCCGCCGATGTCATCCTGCTCGATGCACATGAGGCCGGCGGCCTGCTGCCCACACGCAAAGCCGCAGCCGTGTGCGAAGCTGCGGGCATCCCCGTCACCCTCCACAGCGGCGCCGAACTCGGCATCTCCACCGCCGCAAACCTGCACCTGGCCACCACCATCCCCAACCTCATCCTCGCCATTGACTCGCAATACCCCAACCAGACCGAGGACATCATCACCCAGCCTTTCGACTTCACTGGCGGCGTGATGCGAGTGCCGCAAGGCCCCGGCCTAGGCGTCACGCCGGACCGCGACAAACTGCAGCGCCTGGCCACCGATCGTATCCAGAACGCCTATCTCGATCCCTCCCGCCCGGACTTCTTCCCCATGAAGCCGCAATACTAAGGAACAGCCATGAAGCTTGGAATCGGCCTTTACCGGCACATGCTCACGCCGGACTACTTCGCCTTCGCCCGACAGGCAGGCTGCACGCACGCCGTCATCCATTTAGTGGATTACTTCAACAACGGCGCCGCGAACCCGCGCAACAACCAGCCCACCGGCGGCAGGAACCAGCCCTGGGGTTACGCAGGCGACCCCAACCAGCTATGGACCGTCGCTCAACTGCAGGCGATTCGTAAGGAGATGGAAGCCGCCGGCCTTACCTTGGCAGCCATCGAGAACCTGGATCCCGCCCACTGGCACGACATCCTGCTCGACGGCCCCCAACGCGCCGCGCATATCGAGAACGTCAAGACCATCGTGCGCAACATGGGCGAGGCCGGCATCCCGGTGCTCGGCTACAACTTCAGCGTCGCCGGCGTGGCGGGCCGTGTCTCCGGCCCCTATGGACGCGGCGGCGCGGTCACCGTCGGCATGGATGGCGCTGTTGACGATCCGCTGCCGAACGGCGTGGTCTGGAACATGATCGTGGATGGCAACGCTGCTCAGGGCACGGTGCCGTCCGCAACCCACGACCAACTCTGGGACCGCCTGCAACGCTTCCTTGCAGAACTGGTGCCCGTCGCCGAGAAGGCCGGCGTGCGGCTGGCCGCTCATCCCGACGACCCGCCCATGCCGTTCGTGCGCCAGCAACCGCGCCTGGTCTACCAGCCATGGATGTACCAGCGCCTCATCGACCTTGCACCCAGCCCCAGCAACGCCCTGGAACTCTGCGTCGGCACCATGGCGGAGATGACCGAAGGCGACATCTATGAAGCCATCGACTCCTACAGCCGCCAGCAGCGCATCGCCTACGTGCACCTGCGCAACATCACCGGCAAGGTGCCCCACTATCGCGAAACCTTCATCGACGATGGTGACGTCGACATGCTGCGCATCCTGAACATTCTCTATCGCAACGGCTTCGATGGCGTCATCATCCCGGACCATGCCCCGCAGATGAGTTGCTCCGCCCCGTGGCACGCCGGCATGGCGCATACCTTGGGATTCATGGCGGCGGCCATCGCGGCACTCCGCAAGTCTATGGTGCCGGCGGCTCCGTAAGCGCATGCACCTGGTCCACGGCGGGGGCTTCCATCCGCGACACCGCGCCGCTCGGCCAGCGCACCTCCACCGACGCCGCTCTCTCCTCCGCGCCCAAACCAAAATGCATCACTTTTGTACTAGACGATAGAAAGCCCACGCTTGGGCTCAGTTGATCGTAGAGCGCGCGGCCCGATGCCGTCGTCACCTTGACCCGCGCGCCGATCGCATCCCGGTTCGAACGCGTGCCCGTCAGCCGGAACGACACGAAATGCATGCCGGGCGTTCCGGAGTTCCTCAGGATCGCCGGCTTGCGCCCAATGCTGGTGACCACGATATCCAGCCAGCCATCGTTGTTCAGATCCGCAAACGCCGACCCGCGCTGGAAGCCCTTCCGAGCAAAGTGCGGCCCCGCCTGCGACGACACATCCACAAACCGCTTGCCTGCCTGGTTCTCAAACAGCGTGTCATGCTGCTCGGCATTCGCACGCAGGTTATCTACATCGCCATTGGCCGAATAGATATCCCGCCAGCCGTCGTTGTTGTAGTCGACGAAACCCGCGCTCCAACCCGAGTACGGCGTGCTCAGCACCGCCAATCCTGTCGTCAGCGACGTATAGCGGAACGTGCGACCCAGGTTCCGAAACAGCCCCCACACCTGGTTGATCAGGTCGTTGTAAAAGATATCGGGCTGGCCGTCGTTATCGTAGTCGCGCGCATCGGCGCCCATCGCCGACACCGTTGCCCCCGCGTCATCATAAGCTACACCCATCGCCAACCCGCGCTCCTGAAACGTACCGTCCCCGCGATTCACGAACAGAAAGTTCGGTTCCGTGTCGTTGGCGATAAAGATGTCGGGCCAGTTATCGCCATTCATGTCTGCAATCGCGATGCCCATGCCCTTGCCCTTCGCTTTCCCCAACCCCGCAGCCTCCGTCACATCGGTGAACTTGCCGCCGCCCATGTTCCGATACAGCCGGTGCGGCACCGCGGGATACGTCTTCGGGTGGCAGTAAAAATTGACGTTGTCTTCACGCACACAGCGGCGATCACCCGCCGCCGTCCACACCGTGTAGTTCGAAACCACCAGGTCCAGCAGGCCATCGTTGTTGTAATCCAACCACGCCCCCTGCACGCTCAACACACCATCCGGCTTGCCTAAACCAGCCGCCGCGCTGATGTCCTCGAACGTGCCGTCGCCCTTGTTGCGATACAACGTGTTCGGCCCGGCATTCGCCACGAACAGATCCGTGAAGCCATCGTTATCGAAGTCCGCCGCAGCCACGCCCAGGCTATAACCCAACGACTCCCCTGTTAACCCCGCCTTCGCCGTCACATCTTCAAACTGCCCGTCGCCCTTGTTCCGCAGCAGCGCGTGTTGAAAGCCGGCGGTCTTCTTCAAGTCCGGAAACGTCGCGCCGTTGGTGAAGAACAGATCGAGCTTGCCGTCGTTATCAAAATCAAGAACAGCCACCCCGCCGCACAGAGGCTGCGGGAAATATTTGCGCTTGCCGTCGAAGCCATTGTCGGTGATATAGGCAATGCGGCTGTCCGCGGCAATATCGGTGAACTGCGGTGCCGCCGCAAACGCAGCGAACACAAAAGGCCACAACATCGGCCCTATTGTATCTGCCCCGATGCCTGCAGTCGCCGTAACTCCTCGGTAGCCTGCGCCGCCACGCCTTCTTCCTGCGACCCGCCCAGCGCCCGCAACATCGGCACCGCCTTCTCCCGCTGCCCGTCGGCCAGTAACAACCGCGCCAGGTGCAGTTGCAACACCGGATCATCGGGCCGCGCCTGTGACATCGCCGTGAATCGCTCCATCTCACGTGCCCGCCGCTCCGCCGGATCCATCGTCGCCAGTTCAATCATGCCTGCCTCCCGCCGTGCATCGCGCTGACGCGAGGGCCGCAGCTTCTGATACTGATCGAGATACGGCTGACCCTCGGCATCGCGCCCCTGATCCATCAGCGCGCGGCCCAGATGCAGCAGTACATCCGGGTCATTCGGCGCGCCAGCCATCGCCTGCCGCAGCGGCACCTCCGCCTCTTTCGGACGCTCCAACGCCAACAGCACCACGCCCATTTGATCCAACGCCCGTACATTCCCCGGCTCGAACTGCAACGCCGCGCGCAGCGGCGCCAAAGCCTCCTCGGACCGGCCACTGCGATGCAGCAGCCACCCATACGCCACCTGCGCCGCAGCCAACTTCGGATCCAAGCGCACCGCCTCCTGCAGATGCCGCAGCGCCACCTCCGGCTCCTCCCGCCATACCACCTGCGCCAGGGCAAAGTGCCCCAAGGCATCGTTAGGGAAGCGCTTCACATAAGCCTGCAGATCCCGAGCCCCCTGCTCCCGCCCCACCGCCGTCAACCCACGCGCCCGCGCCTGATCCCGGCGCGCACCCGCATCGTTCGGCTGCAACGCCAGGTAGGCCTCGTAAGCCGCCACCGCATCGCCCAGAAAGCCCGCATCCTCCGCAGCCCGGGCCAAGGCCAAGGCAATTCCCGCATGCTTCGGATTTCGCGCCCGAGCCCGTGCCAGCAGGAACACCGCCCGTGGATAATCGCCCGACGCCGCACTCGCCAAACCAGCCTCCGTCATCGCCGAGGGATCATCCGGACGCAACCGCAGCGCCGCCTCCAACGCCGCGCGCGCCTGCGAAACGTGCCCCGCCCGCCCCGCCGCCCGGCCCAACAGCAGCAGCACCTCGAAGTCCTTCGGATGCGCCGCCGCCAGCTTTGCCAGCAGCCTCTCCGCCCGGTCGAAATCCTCGCCAGCCATCGCGATCCGAGCCAACTGCAACTGCGCATTCGGATGCGACGGCGATACCCGTAACAACCGCTCAAACAGTACCCGTGCCTGCTCCGGCTGCCCGCAGATCAGGTAATGATTCCCCGCGTTGTTCAATAGCGCGGGCCCGGGCGTTTGTTGCGCCAGGGCCCGTTGATAGATCATTTCCGATTCCTTACACCGCCCGGCCTGATCCAGCCGGGCCGCTTCTCTCAGGTCCAGAGCAGGCTGTTGCGCAGCCGCCCCGGCCAGGCAAAACGCGAGCGCGAAGAGGTTGGCAAACCGGTTAAGGAAGCGGTTGCGCCGCCCGTCAAGCGCGAGGGCCGCCCATAACCAGGAAGACGCGGGCGGGCCCGTTCCCGTTGTTTGGCGTGGTTTTCTCCGCGTCCTTCGCGGCTCTGCGCGCGACCTTCCGGAAACGTCTGCCCGCGTCTTCCCCGGAGCGGTTGCCCCGGGGTCTCGCGAGATCGGGCAAGCTTGTTCGGCCCTAGAACTCAAGGCGCAAACCGAGCTGAGCACGCCGTCCAAACGTAGCCGCCAGCGTGTTGTTGGTTACGCCGAACAAGCTGCTTTGCACGTTCGTGTTGGGGTTCGCCCAAGTCATGTTATTAGCGGCGTTGAACACGTCCATACGCATTTCCACGCGGTACTTCTCGGTAACCGGCATGCGCTTGACGATGCTCATATCCAGGTTGAACAGGCCGGGATTCGTCAGCCCTTCATACTGCCACGGGTTGGTGCGCGGCGTGAAGTTCGGCAGCCGTGAGAAAGCCTGTGTGTTAAACCAACGGCCCGGCGTCGGGTTCTCGATGATCGGATCGCCATTCACCTGCATTCCCCCGAAGCGGACAAAGAAGCCGGAGCGCCACGTCATGATGCCGCTCAGGTCCCACCCGCCCAAAGCATAGTCCAGCGCACGAGGCATGTTCGATCCGAACTGGCGCTTGCGGCCTACAGGCAGTTCCCACGTTCCGGCAAACGTCAGACGATGGCGCGGCCGGTCGCTCTCCTGCCAGCTGAACTTCTGCACATAAGAGTCGATGTCGTTGAAGAACACCTCATCCTGCTGCCGCGCGTAGTTGTAGCCCACTAGCGCCGAATAGCCTTGCGTGAAGCGCCGGTTCAACCGAAGCTGGAACGATTTGTAGCGGCTGGACCCGCCGTTGATGCCATCGATCACGTTGAGATTTCCGTACTGCGGATACTGCCGGAACAGCGTCGTCAGATTCACCGTGCGCTGGTAACGTAACGCGCCCGGGAACTTGTCCACCGTGGAGAAGTTGAAGAACGGATTGGCCACCGCCTTATTGATGGCGTCCTTCTGTTCATACGCGATACGCGGGTCAACCTGGTTGATGTTGTAGCTGCCCACCAACTGCCCCGTAAGGTTCATGTAGAACGTCACGTCCAGGATAATCATCTGCGGCAACTGGCGTTGCAGCGAGATGTTGATGCGGTCACTATAACTGCGCGGCCGGTCACCGCGAACGTACGAGAGCGAATCGCCCAAGGAAGTATAGCGGCCGAGGCTCTTCTCATACGCCGGCACCACGGGTTGCGAAGCCGGGAACGGATCGCGCAGGCGCGCCGAAGGCACACCCAGCACTGCCGGATAGGCGCCGGTCACGTTCTTATAGCCGACATAGTAAGTGTCGAAGATATTGAACGTACCGCCGGTCCACGGCGTCAGGTAGCGGCCATAGCCGACACGGAACGAGGTCTTATCATTCACGCGATAGGCCGCGCCGATTCGGGGCGAGAAGCCGCCGCGGCCGGAGTTCCACTGCCCGCGATTGTTGGAATCGGCGAACTGGAACGCGCCATTGAACGTCGTCGGCCCTTTGTAATACTGGGCCACTTCGGCCGGCATCTGCGGCCGGCCCGCCCCCTGCATCTCCGGAATCGGCGACGTAAGATCCAGCGGACGCGTCAGGCGATCTTCCGGATCGGTGTACGCGGTCTCGAACTCATACCGCAGTCCCATGTTGATGGTCAGGTCACGGGTGATCTTCCAGTCGTCGTTAATGAACGCGCCGTAGAACCGATTCTGGCCCTGCGGCAGGATCGTCGCCGTCATCGACGTGGATCCGCTGTCCCAGCTATCCGCGCCATTGCCGGCAGGCTGGATGGCACCCAGCAGGAACGTGGCATAGCCATCACCGGAGGTGCGCAGATCAGGATTCACGTACGTGGCCGAAGTGGCATCGGCCTGGAACCCAAAGCCCGGGTTGTTGTTGACGATCAGGCTCGTGGTGCGGCTGCCGCGCGTGTCGGCACCCATCTTCAGATAGTGCTTGCCCTGCTGCTTGGCCACCTTCACACTCACGCTATCCGCATCAGGACGCTGATCCCACGTGCCGCCGCGCGGCCCCATCGACGTCCAGTATTCGCCCGTGCCCGTTCCCATCACCGACATGCGCGGCAACAGTTCCGGCACAGCCTTATTCCCGTACACCGTGTTGTAGAAGTTCGAGTTCGGCCAGAACTTCTTCCAGCAGCCTTCACAAGTGGAGGCATAACGCGAAGCATCCACGAAGCTGTGATAGGTGGCGTTGATGTTCACCACCGTGGTCGCCGTCGGCGTCCACACCGCGTCGCCCGCGATCGACGTCGCATCACGCTGACTACCCCGGTCGTTGACAAAGAACTCAGAACCAGTGGGATTCGACGTCGTCACCGGCGTCCACAGCTTGCTGTACCGGCCCGAGAAACGCAGCCGGTCACTGAACGTATAGTCCGTGCGGTTGGAGATGTTGTGATAGTCGTAGCGCACCGGCAGCGGCACATAGTAGTTCTGGATGTTGTACGGGCCCTGGCCTGCACGATTCGACTTCCACAACCCCGCCATGTACTGCGTCGCGATCGGATCCTGCTGCGAACGCGGAATGATGTTGCCGGGGAACGGCTGGCGTGTGACGGTGCGGCCGTCAGCGGACGTTTCCGTGGTGAACGGATCATAGATCGTACGGAGGCCGCCGGCGGCATTCAGCGACTGCGAGAAGTTGCCCGCGCGTTCCAGGTCGGTCGGAACCGTGTTGATGAAATCGTTGGGATCCGTCTTGCGCCACTGCTCGTAGGAGAAGAAGTTGAATAGCTTGTTCTTGATGATCGGGTTGCCCAACGTGCCGCCCCACATGTGTACACGGCCCTGGTTGACCGAACGCAGCACGCGATTCTCTAGAGCATTCGCCCACGGATACTGACCCTGATAGAACGTGTTCCCATGCCACTGGTTGGTGCCAGATTTCATCGTCAGCGTAATTGCGGAACCAGAGGAGTGTCCATACTCGGCGTCCACGGCGTTCTGCTGCACCGCCACTTCCTGCACCGCATCCGGCGAGGGCATGTAGCTGGTCTTATAGCCAATGCCGATCGGGCTGCCGTCCACCTGCAGGTCGTTCGAGTAGTTGCGGCCGCCGCCCACTTCCTGGCGGTTGCCCGACCAGGTGAAGTAAGGCTCCACTTCCCTCGCCGTGTCCTGCTGCACGACGGCCGGATCCAAGCGTGCCAGCAGCAGCGGGTTGCGCGACATCTGCGGAAGGTTCGAAACCAAGGCGCTGTCTACCGTCGTCTCCAACTTGCTGGTATTGAACTGCACGGAACTGCTCTGATCGGTCACCGTGACGGCTTCGCGGATATCACCGGGGCGCAGTGAGGCATCCACCGTCACATCGGCGCGCGCCTGCAGGAAGACGTTCTCCTGCACATACTTTTGGAAACCTTGCATCGTCACCGTCACGCTGTAGGTGCCGGGCATCACCAGGTCGAAGATGTAGCGGCCTTGTTCATTGGTCTGGCGGGTACTGGTCACGCCAGTCTGCGTATTGGAGAGCGTTACGGTGGCACCGGCGATGACCGCCTGGGTGGTGTCGGTCACGGAACCCTGCACGCGACCACGGTATTCCTGCGCCGGCAAGGAGAAGGCGATGGCTGCGAGCAACGCTGCTCGCAGGGCGAGTCTAAACATGGATCCCTCCTTAAGGGTCCGCACAGTCTATCACAACCGTGCGATGAGGGTAAGAAATGCCCAGGCTAATTTCCACAATTACTGTACAAATTGACAGCCTGCCCCAGCTACGTCAGGACGTCCTTGATGACAACGCCACCGGTGTCGGTGAGCCGCATATTGCGGCCGCCGTAATAGTAATTGAGCCGCAGATCATTCAATCCCAGCACATGCAGGATCGTGGCGTGCACATCGCGCATGCGATAAATCTTGTCCACCGCTTTCCAACCCAGTTCATCGGTTGCCCCCACCGACACACCCTTCTTGATGCCACCGCCGGCGAAGAACATCGTCATCGCCTTGGTGTTGTGATCGCGGCCGGGCTTGGGACGCATATCGGAGGGATTATCAGGCGTCCGTCCAAACTCGCCCATCCACACAATCAACGTCGAATCCAATAAGCCGCGCTGCTTCAGATCCTTGATCAGTGCGGCGATGGGCTTATCCGTTTCCCGTGCGTTTTTAGCGTGGCCTTTCAAGATATCGGTGTGGCTATCCCAGGATTGGCTCGGCGTGTAAAGCTGCACGAATCGCACACCTTTCTCCACCAATTGCCGGGCCATGAGACAACGCGTTCCGAACGAGCGCGTGTCTTCCTGGTCCAAGCCATACATCTCGCGCGTGGCGGCCGATTCCTTCTCGATGTTCAACACCGACGGCACCTCGGTCTGCATGCGATAAGCCAGTTCATAGGCGTCAATGCGTCCCTGCAGATCGGGATTCGTAAAGTTGTGCTCCAGATACGAATGGTTGTAGGCCCGCAGCAATTCCATCTGCGCCATGGCGTCGGCTTCTGATAACGCAGAGGCCGGCTTCAGATCATTCACCGGATCGCCCTTCCACTGCATCACCGTGCCTTGGTAACTGGCTGGCAGAAAGCCCGGACCCCATTGCTGCGAGCCGCTGAACGGCAGCGCGCGATAGTCCGGCAACACCACGAACGCCGGCAGGTTCTGATTCTCGGTGCCCAATCCATACGTCACCCAGGAGCCCACCGATGGCCTTCCCGGCAGCACCAGCCCCGTATTCATAAGGAACGTCGCGGCCGGATGATTGCCGTTCTCCGTCACAATCGACTTCACGAAAGCCAGGTCGTCGACGCAGGTGGCCAGGTGCGGCAGCAACTCCGAAACGTCCATGCCGCATTGGCCGTGCTTGGCGAACTTCCACGGGCTCTTCAGAATCAGCCGCGGCTTGGCGAACAGACTCACCTGGTCCGTCAGCTTCTCCTTGCTCCAATCCATCACCGTGTTGTCGAACTTATCCAACGCGGGCTTCGGATCGAAGGTATCCATCTGGCTCACGCCGCCCAGCATGGTCAGGAAGATGCACGCCTTGGCCCTCGGCGGGTGGTGCGTCACCGGCGCCGCTTGCAGGCTGCTGTTCAACAGATGCATCAGCGCCGTGCCACCGCCGCCTACCAGGCTCTGGTACAGAAATCGCCGTCGCGCCTGATTGAAGTCCATGGCTTACTCCAGGTAAAGAAACTCGTTGAGATTGAACAGCACGGTGGCCAGTCGCGTCAGCGCCTGCTCGGGGGAGCGGCCTTGAAACAATGGCAGCGCTTTCTGTTTCTCCGCTTCCGACGCACTGCGCATCAGCGTCAGCCGGAACGCCGCGTCGATCTGCTTATCCGCACCGGCAGGCGCCACTTCCAGAACCCGCTTGGCAAACGCCGCCGACTCGCTCGCCGTCAGCGTTCCGTTCAGCAGCGTTAACGCCTGCGGCGCCACCGTCGTAACCCCGCGCCGCGCGCAACTTTCACTCATATTGGCGCCATCGAACACCTCCATCAACGGCATCATCAGCGACCGCCGTTGGAAGGCGTAGATCGACCGGCGCCGCTGCTGCTCTTCGCTCGACGCATACCACTTGAACATCTGGAAGCCCTGCGCCACCTCATCTTTCACGCGGAAGAACATGCCTGGCCCGCCGCGCTCCGGATTCAACCGCCCGCTCAAGGCCAGCATCGAATCACGCAGCACTTCCGATTCCAGCCGCAGCCAGTTCATACGCCACAGCAGCCGGTTATCAGCGTCCTTTTCGGCATAGGCCTTCGCTTCCGGGTGCCGCGTCGCCTGCATATACACGTTCGACGTCAGCATCAGCCGATGCATCGCTTTGATGCTCCACTTTTTCTCCACAAACTGCGACGCCAGCCAGTCCAGCAGTTCCGGATGCGATGGCCGGTCGCCATTGCGGCCGAAGTCCGATGGCGTGCGCACCAGGCCCTCACCGAAGTGATGCTGCCAGATGCGGTTCA
>JAEUQF010000100.1 GCA_016789745.1 Bryobacterales bacterium | reverse complement strand
CACCCAATCGGCGAGGGAGAAGGCATTCCAGGGGACGCCGGTGGGGTTGACGGTGACCCCGACCGATCCGGTGCCGCCGACGGCGGAGAAGATCTGGGATGGGGAACTGAGGGTGTAGGTGGCGGCGCGGGTGAGTTTGCGAATGCGGTGGTTATCCCGATCGGCGACGTAGAGGTTGCCGAGAGAGTCGATGGCGAGGCCTTGCGGATTATCCAAGCGCGCGCCGGCAGCTGGGCCTCCGTCTCCGGAAAAGCCGGCGGAGCTACCGGCGACGCTTTCGATAATGCCGTTGGGGTTGATACGGCGCACACGGTTGAAGTAGTGGTCCGCGACGTAAACGGCACCATTGATGGCGACGCGAATGTCGGTGGGACACACCTGCGCCTGAAGGGCCAAACTCCCGTCACCGGCACCTCGTAGCGGATCATAATCACCTGCGAAGCGCCGAATTATCCCGGTTGCGTCCACAGTCCGGATCGCGCAACGCTCTTCTGCAATATACACCGTACCTGCCCTGTCCACGCCGACACCGCTTGGTTCAGTGAAAGATGTTGTCGCCGTGGTTCCGTCGCCGGTGCCTGTTCCCGTGGTCGTTCCAGCTATTGTAGTAATCACCCCAAATGGACCCGGCGACACCTTTCTGACTCGTTGTTCGCCAATCCAGCGTCCGGCTATGTAGAGATTCCCAAGGTGGTCCAGATCGATGCCGGTCGAATTACTCGTTCCCGAGCTAGTAGCAAGAATGCCATCGCCACTTTTTTCATCGGTACCGTTGCCCGCTACGGTGGTGATGACCCCGCTGGTGTCGATCTTCCGGATACGACGATTTCCGTAATCCGAGAAGTAGAGGTTTCCCGCAGCATCGGTGACCATAGAGTCCGGCTCATTCAATCTGGCGAGGGTAGCCGGCCCGCCATCGCCGGAGAATCCACTCACGCCGGTCCCAGCGTACGTCGTAATGATTCCATTGGGAGCGACCTTGCGGATGCGGTGATTCCCTGTATCGGAGATATACAGGTTTCCTGCCGCGTCGACGGCAACGCCGCGAGGGAAGCGTATTGCTGCGTCGGTGGCGGGACCGCCATCACCCGAGTAGGCTCTGGTGCCGTTTCCAGCGATTGTGGAGATTAAGAACTGCTGGGCAGGAGAGAGTGTAGCCCATAGGAGACCTAAGACGGGAAGTACAAGTTTCTGCACACGACCTCTTGAAACCGGGGAGTAGACTGCGCTCACGACTGGTTAGGCGCAACAATGAAGGAAATCTGCGAAAAGAGTTAAAAGTCCGCAGCAATGCGGGAGCTGTACGCAATACACTGATGGAGCTTTGGTGCAGCGCCTATTTGTTTTTGTCGCGCTTTTGGCCGGGCTGCCTGTGGAGGCGGTGCCGAACCGGTTTCATGTCTATCCGAATGCGCAGATCTCCGTGCTGTCGATTGCCGGCGACGACCAGGGCACTCTCTGGCTGGGGGCGGCGGATGGTCTGTACCGGTTTGACGGAGCGCGGTTCCGAAAGTTAACGGACTTCCCGTTGCGAAGAGTGACGCATGTGGCTGTCGATGGGGACGGGCAACTGTGGGCGGGCGGTCCGGACGGTCTGGTGCGCCACGGGGTTCGGACGGAGATCCTCGGCCGCGAGCGGGTGACCTCCTTATCCGCCCGACCCTTCGTGCTGGTGGCAACCGCCGAAGGTGCGTGGCGTCCAGCGCCATCGGGGGATCTGCGGCGAGTACACGGAGGTACCGAGAAGAGCTTCCTTGTCCGGGGGAATCAGGCGTGGTTTGTGTGCGGGACACGGGCCTGCTGGCTCGATTTCTCCAATTGGAATCCCGATTCGCCGGAAGTGCCGCTTCACCGGGACATGGAAGTGGGAGCGGATGCGGAACAGGTGGTAATGGATGCTGACGGCATGCTGTACGTCGCCACGGATCGAGGGGTGCGGTACTTTCTAGACCATAACTACATGGGAGAATCGGTGCTCCGTTCCACCCACGCAGCGGAGCGTCCGTCCCTCCTTACGATGGGGAGGGGTGGGCGTCCATGGCTGCTTGGCGATTCCATGGAGGCTCCGATCAAGCGCTCCGAGTTTCACCGCCCGCTTCGCGACCACCGCTTTCCAGCCGTAGCGGCGTGGGAGGACCAACGGGGCCACCTGTGGGTGGCGTACCAGGGCGAGGGAATCGTGGAGTGGATTCCAGACCGCGGGTGGGAACGATGGTTCCGGGAACAGCATTTCGGCAGCGATACAGCGCAGGTGGTTCGCGGGACATCGGGGCAACTGGTGGCCGTGACGCACGATCAGTTATTTCGATTCGACTTGAATCACCGGGTGTTTGCGCGTCTGCCTGCTGAGTCACTTCGGTACGACAGCTTGCAGCCGTTGACAGGCGGAGGGTGGCTGGCGGCCACCCGGCCGGACGGTCTCACGCGACTGGACGCGGACGGCCGGGTGTTGGAGAGAGTCGGCAACCATCACGGGGCGCAAGCCTTCTTCCGCACCATGGCGGCCGACGGTGACGGGAAGATCTGGGTGGGAAACCGGTACTATCTGGGGCTAGTGACCGGGACACCGGGGCGGCTGTCCGTGACGCGCGGCGACTTGGCTTGGCCCAAGGAAGAGAGCGAGTTGGTGAATCCGGATCTCCAGTTGGATCCGCGGAAGCGCCTCTGGCTGGGTTATGCGGGCGGGTTGGCGGTACTGGACAATGAACGCTGGCAGGCTGTGCGAACCGATCGCCCGCTGCGGAGTGTGCGTTCGCTGGCGGTGGGCGAGGACGAGATTTGGGTGGCGTATCGGAGTCCTGGGCGGTTCTCACGGCTGCGGCGGGCCGGCGAGGTATGGAGGGTGAGCGATTTTGCAGCAACCCAGGGGTACACGCCATTCGACACGCGGTTTGTGCGGCGCGATTCACGAGGGTGGATCTGGCGGGGGACGGCGGAAGGGGTCTTGATCTCCAACGGACGGGATACGGCCCCGGATGACTGGTTACATCTGCATTCCTCCAACGGCACCGGGCTGATGGGGTTGGGGCAGTATGGCTTCTTTGAGGATCGCGATGGCAGCGTCTGGCTGGCTGGAGCGGAAGGGGTCGCCCACTTGAATCCAGAGCCGGCGTGGTTTGAGGCGCCGAAGGAAGCGCCCGCGCTGTCGGGGTTCACGGTGACTGAGGATGGCGCGCATGCCGAGGTGAGTACGCTGTTGGCCTCACCGTTTCGCCCGAAGCCGCTGCGGTACCGGCTGCTGCCGGTGATGAAAGAGTGGCGGCTGTCGGCCGATGGCGCGCTATCGTTTTCGAAGCTGGCGGTGGGCGAGTACACACTGGAGGTGGCACATACGGGCTCGGGGGAGCCGGCGGTGTTGCGGCGGACGTTCACCGTCACGGGGACAGCGAGCGGGGTATGGCGCTGGTGGCTGCTGCTAGCCGGCATGCTGGCGGGCGCTGGGGGGCTGGCGCTGCGGCGGAGCGAATGGGCTCGGTATTGGGTGGCGAAGTGGCGGTACCGGCTGCGCTGGCGGATGGGGATGGAGCGGGCCAGCTATGAGATGGCGCCGGGGGAGGTGCTGCGGGGGCACTACCGCGTGGTGGGGTTGCTATCGGAGGGCGGCTTTTCGCTGGTCTACGAGGCGGAGGACACGCGGCAGAAGGGGCAGCGGCTGGCGTTGAAAGTAGCGCTGCCGGTAGCGGGCGAGCCGGACTGGGTACGGGAGCGGTTTGCATTTGAAGTGGCGACGCTGCAGTCGATCCGGCATCCGGGCGTGGTGGCGGTTCTGGATTCGTGGATGGACGAGCGCGGGTGGCCGTGTCTGGTGATGCCGTTGTTAGAGGGGCCGACGCTACGGGAGGCGCTGGGGAGGGGTCCGCTGGCTGTGGGACGAGCGGCGCGGCTGATCCGGCAGTTGGGGGCGGCGCTCGGGGAGATCCATGGGCGCGGGGTGGTACATCGCGACGTGAAGCCGGACAACGTGATTCTGACCGGAGGCGAGGGTGGGGAGCAGGCGGTGCTGATCGATTTTGGCGCGGCGGCGTTTCAGGCGGGAAATGGCGGGCTGGCGACGACGCGGCTGGTGGCGGCGTCGGTGCGCTACACGGCGCCGGAGCGGCTGACGGGGCACTATTCGCCGGCCAGCGATGTGTACTCGCTGGCGGTGACGGTGTTGGAGATGGTGTCGGGGCGGCCGGCGGTGGAGTTGGGGGCCGTGGCGGGATCGACGGAGTTTGCGGAGGCGATTGCGGGAGCGTTGCGGGCGGAGTTGGGCGAGCAGGTCAGCGTGCGGGTGGCGGGGCTGCTGGCGAAGGGCTTCGCGCTGGAGGCGGGGCAGCGTCCGGGGGAGGTGGGGGCGTGGTGTGAGGCGATCGCGGCGGAGGTCAGCCGAGCAGATCGCGGAGCCACTTGAGGCCGAAGCCGAAGTCTTCGCGGACCCTGGCAACAGGGCGGCGCTGGTAGGCGGCGGTTTCCTCGATGGTGTAGCCCTCGGTGAGGCGGAGCCGGATGGTTTCGGCGACAAGGGGGTCGCGGCGGCGCATGCGCTCGAAGGCAAGGCGGAGGTTAACGTCGTTCGAGGAGTCGCGGGTGATGTGGTGCGGCAGGTCGAAGGTGGGATCGAGCGGGAAGCTGTGGCGATGGATCTTGTGGGAGTTGCGGCGCGAGGCGTCGATGAGGGTTTGCACCATGGCGCGGGCCGAGAGGTTATAGAAGTGCCAGCGGGAGCGGAACGGCGCTGCGGAACGGAACAGGCGCATCCAGGATTCGCTGATCAGGGCCGTGGGCTGGTACAAATGTCCACATTTTTCCTGCCGGAGGAGGCGCGCGGCAATGGAACGCAGCCGCGGCCCGGCGGATTCATAGACAAGATTCCAGGCATTTTGATCGCCGTGGTGCGCTTTTTCGAGTAAACCGGTGAGATCGGTCACCGCGAAATTATACTCCGATTATAGATACCTGGAAATACGAACAAGTGTTTATTGCCGTCGACGGAGGAGGCCGAGGGCGATGAGCGTGACGCCGGCGAAGCCGAAGGTGGCGGGTTCGGGGCTGGCGAGGGCGATTAGGGTTTGGGCGGGGGCACCGGTGCTGAGGGAGACATTGTGATAGAGGAAGGCATGGGTACCAACCTGACCGACGCTGGAGGTGACGAAGCCATTGGCGGCATTCACGAGCGAGGTGCGGGTGGTGGCCTGGGCCTGGATATTGCCGGCGGCGAGGCCGTCGCCCCCGTCATGAACGATGTCCCAGATGGCGATCTGAACGGCGGCGGCCTGCTCAGAGGTGACGGCGAAGCGGCCGAAGTTTTCGTAGAGCCAGGTGACGCGGGGGCCCCAGGTCATGGTGTTCACAGGCATGGCGTCGGTGTTGTACGTGGCGTAGCTAATGTTGGTGAACAGGTCGACGCACATGGCGATGGCGGGGATGCCATCGATGGTGACTTTAATCTGGTAGGCATACTCGTTTTCGTTGGTACCGGGGTTGGGCGAGTTGGTGACGGCATTGATATAAAGGGGGACCTGTTCGCCGAAGCCGAGGCCGGTGACGGTGAGGGTAGACGCCCAAGCCGAGTGGGCGGAGGCGGCGAGCAAGAGAGAGAGCAGGGCGGAGATCATAGCGATAAACCTTCCAAACCCATGTTGCGCTGTAGTGCGTTCGCATACCATTTGTCTTAATCAGCAGTACCCAGGGTTTTATGCTTTAGCTCTAAGGGAGTACCGTCCTGGACCTGTAGGGAAAAGGATGGGGTACGAATGGGGGGTATTGACAGGGGGCAGGGAATGCTTAACTATAGTAAACATGTCCGGGTTGCTGTACATTACGCCGTTGCTCTTTGCCTTGGCTTCCTTCCCTGCCCTACCCCAATCCACCGCAACGCTGGTGGGTGTGGTGCGGGATGGGTCCGGATCGGCGGTACCGGAGGTGGCGGTGACGCTGCGGAATCCGGCGGCGGGCTTTACCAGGCAGGTGGTTTCGGGGGCGGATGGGACGTTTGTATTTCGGAATCTGCCGTTGCAGAGCTATGAACTGGTGGTGGAGAAGGCGGGCTTTGTGGGGCATGCGGAGGCTGTTACGCTGCGGAGCAATATTCCGGTGGAGCGGGTGGTGACGTTATCGCTGGCGTCGGTGCAGACAACGGTGGAGGTGTCGGTATCGGACCGGGCGGCGCTGGTGGATCCGCAGGAGACGAGCACGCGGGCGCAGATGAATCAGACCGAGATTGAGCGGCTGACGAGCCAGGCGGGAGCGCGGGGGCTGGAGGGGGTGCTGCTGACGTTTCCGGGATTTTCGCAGAATGCGAACGGGGCGATCCACCCGCGGGGTGCGCACAACCAGATGACCTACGTAATCGACGGGATGCCGATTACGGACCAGTTGACGGGGGCGTTTGCGAACGCCGTGGACCCGAATATTGTACAGACGGTGGAGCTGTACACGAGCAATATTCCGGCCGAGTATGGGAGCAAAACGTCGGCGGTGGCGAATGTGACGACGCGGTCGGGGATGGGGTCGGGGCGTGTGTTGGGCGGGAGTGCGATGGTGAGCGGGTCGGAGTTTTCGACGATGCAGGGGCTGCTGCAGTTGGCGGGGGAGCGCGGACGGTGGGGGTATTCGGGGTCGGTGAACACGATGAAGACGCAGCGGTATCTGGACCAGGTATCGCTGGAGAACCTGCACAACGGGGGGAACCTGGAGCGGGGGCATCTGCGGGTGGATTATCAGCCGTCGGGTCGGGATACGCTGCGGTGGAATGTGTTGACAGGGCGGTCGTCATTCGAGTCGGCGAATTTGCGGTCGCAGCAGGCGAATGGGATGCGGCAGCGGCAGGGGTTGGCGGATGTGAGTGCGATGTTCGGGTGGGTGCGGACGCTCAACGCGGCGACGACGTTCGATGTGACGGCATCGATGCGGACGGCGGAGGCGGAGTTACGCCCAAGCGTTGGGGATACGCCGGTGACGGCGGAGCAAACGCGGCGGCTGACGACTTACACGTGGTGGAACCGGTATAACGCGGTGCGCGGGAGTCATACCTTCAAGGTTGGGCTGGATGTGCAGGCTTTTCCGGTAAGTGAGCGCTTCACGTTTGGGATTACGGACGCGGGGTTTAACGTGCCGGGGAGCGAGGGGTATATCTCGACGCTGCAGGCGTTTGATCTGACGCGAGGGGGGCGGCTGTTCCGGTTTCAGAAGTCGCGGGCGGGAGCGATGTACACGGGGTTCGCGCAGGACAACGTGAAGTGGGGGCGGTGGGTATTTTCGTTGGGGCTGCGGTATGACAATTACCGGTTCTTAGTAAATGGGCAGCAGTTTCAGCCGCGGATCGGGGTGGCGTATCACTTACGGGAAACGGGTACGGTGCTGCGGGCTTCTTATAACCGCACCTACCAGACGCCGCCGAACGAGAACCTGCTGTTGTCGAACTCGGAGGAAGCGAGCGTGCTGGTGGCGCCGGATGTGCGGGAGACGCTGGGCGGGGCGCTGGTGTTGATCAAGCCGGAGACGCAGAACTTCTATGAAGTGGGTTTACAACAGGGGCTTTTCGGGAGGGCGAGTTTGAATGTTTCTTACTATCACAAGGCGGCGCGGGACCAGCAGGACAACAACAACTTCTTCAATACGGGAATCATTTTCCCGATGACGCTCGCGCGGATCCGGGTGAATGGGGTGGAGGGGAGGCTGGTGCTGCCATCGTGGCGGGGGTTTACGGCGACGGTGGCGGCGACGCACGCACGGGCCATTTCGACGCCTCCGTTCACGGGCGGGCTGTTCATTGGGAATATGGCGGTGGACGCGCTGAGTGCCGGGCCATTTGTGATCGATCATGACCAGAAGTTGGGATTGCAGAGCGTGGTGCAGTGGAGTGGGCAGAAGGGGTGGTTCTGGACGGCATCGGTGCGGTATGACAGCGGGCTGGTGACGAATCCGTCGGATCCCGACGAGGTGGCGTTGGATCCGGACCATGCGGATTTGCTGCCGTATGTGAATCTGCGGGGGACGCCGCCGCGGACGCTGCCGCGGACGATTACGGACGTGTCGGCAGGGTATGCGCGGATGAAGAATGAGCGGCGGGTGTGGGAGTTAGGGGTACAGGTGGCGAACCTGTTCGATAAGACGGCGCTGTTCAATTTTCAGAGTCTGTTTGTGGGGACACGGGTGGTGGCTCCGCGGACGGTAGGGGCGCGGTTGCGCTGGTTTTTCTAAAGGAAGGGACGGCGAACAGCTTGGCTGCGGTTTGATCACCTC
This sequence comes from Bryobacterales bacterium, assembly GCA_016789745.1. Lineage (GTDB taxonomy): Bacteria > Acidobacteriota > Terriglobia > Bryobacterales > Bryobacteraceae > CADEFT01. Next base: position 433 of record JAEUQF010000100.1, on the reverse strand, counting down.
GGCACACACGAACCCTCTGAGCGGACCGGTGGAGCCTGTAGGTACGAGACGCGGACGTCCGGCTCAGTCGGATGGCTGGTATTTTCGCAGATCCCCGGACTGGGTGCGCATATAGAGGGGTAGCGCCTCGGAACAGCTACCGCTGCTTGATCCGTTCGCGCACTTACATTAATCGTGAGGTCCCAGATGCTTATCCGATTTGCAGCCTTGCTTCTCGTGACTCTGCTCGTGCGCAACATGAATGCAGCCGTGATCGATTTCGATAGTACGACCGATGTGCTCTTCAATGCACTAAACCCTCAGTTTGAGGAAGGCTTCAAGATCGAGACGATCGGAACTGCTGCTAGTCTGACACCCCTTTGTTCACCTGGCTGCGCCTCAAATGGCACCAGGATCGTGAGGTCTGCGAGTTTGGTGAACAGCTCTTTTTCCG
>JAEUQF010000221.1 GCA_016789745.1 Bryobacterales bacterium | reverse complement strand
CAGGGTGCAGGAGTACATCGACTTTCAGTTGGCGAAGGACAGAGCGCGGCAGAAGGTGCTGCGTGACGGGTTGCGATGGATGGCGTCGCAGGGGGATAAGGCCGCGGCGCTGGGGGAGGCCAGCCGCAAGCCGGACTCGGTGGAAGGCCGCTTCTTCCGGTTAATGAAGGATCTGACGATTGACGGCTACTACCAGTCGAAGGAAGGGCTGGTGACGGAGTTGGGCTGGCACGGGAATACGTATCTGGCGAAGTGGGATGGCTGCACGCATCCGGAGCACAAGGGGTAACACCATGCAGATTGTCAAAGGCAGCCCGGTGCATGATGTGGTGATTATCGGCAGTGGCGCGTCGGGCGGGATGGCGGCGTGGAACCTGACGCGGCAGGGAATGAACGTGCTGATGCTGGATGCGGGGACGAGGTTCCCGCGGTCGACGTTCTGGAGCCATGTGAAGCCGTGGGAGTGGTGGCGGAAGCTGGACAAGGGCGAAACGCCGCCGCCGTTTTACCTGGACAAGCAGGAGCAGCCGTACCAGACGCTGGACGGGCATCCGTTCGACCTGATGCGCGTATGGGGACGCGGCGGGAAGACGAACGTTTGGGGCCGCGTGTCGCTGCGTTATGGCGATGTGGATTTCGAAGGGCCGGCCAAGGATGGATGGGAGATTCCATGGCCGATCCGGTATCGGGATATCGAGTCGTATTACGACAAGGTGGATCAGCTCATCGGCGTATGCGGCGGCGATGATGATCAGGATATTCTGCCGGGGAGCAAATATCATTTGCCGGCGGCGGCGCCACGCTGCGGCGAGCAGTTGTTGAAGAAAGCTGCTGCGTCGATTGGGACGAAGGTGGTGGCGGGGCGGCGGGCGGTGTTGACGAAGCCGCACAACGGCCGGGCGCAGTGCCACTTCTGCGGCGTCTGCGGGCGGGGCTGTGATATCGGGGCGTTCTTCAACTCCGGTGATTATTTGCTGGAGCCGGCGTTTCGGACGGGCAGGTTGAAGATTGTGGATAACGCCGTGGCGGCGCGGGTGCTGGCCGATGAGCGCGGGTTGGCGAGCGGGGTGCAGTACTTTGATCGCATCACGGGCAAGGAGCAGCAGGTCCGGGCCCGGGTAGTGATTGTCGCGGCATCGTGCATTGATTCGACGCGCATTTTGTTGAACTCGAAGTCGGCGCGGTATCCGAACGGGATCGGCAATTCGAATGATGTGATCGGGCGGTACCTGGTGGAGCAGGTGCGGTTCCACATGTACGGCTTCGTGCCGGAGTTGCTGGGGACGAAGGCGCAGAACGATGACGGGATCGGCGGGGAGCATATCTATCTGCCGCGCTATAACCATAGCGATGGGAAGAAGCGCGATTATTTGCGCGGCTTCGGGATGCAGTTCTGGGGCAGTGGGGCGCAGATGGGCGCGTCGTTTGCCAAGAGCATGCCGGGTTTTGGGGCGGACTTCAAGGCGGGAATCAAGCGGCGGTATCCAGCACTGGTGGCGCTGCATCCGTATGGCGAAGTGCTGCCGCGGCGCGAGAACCGTGTGACGGTGGAGGGCACGCCGAAGGATCGTTATGGCGTGCCGGTGGTGCGCTTAGAGTACAAGATCGGCGACAACGAGCGGAAGATGGTGGCCGAGATGTACGATGCGGCGGAGAGCATCCTGCGGGCAGCGAAGGCGGAGATTATGCCGTTCCAACGGGGATGGCTGGATTCGATGGGTAGCGCTATTCATGAGCACGGCACGGTGCGGATGGGCGACGATCCGAAGCGGTCGGCGCTGAACGGGTTTGGCCAGAGCCATGAGGTGAAGAACTTGTTCTGTGTGGATGGGGCGGCGTTTCCTACGGCTACGGAGAAGAATCCAACTTTGACGATATTGGCTCTGGCGTGGAGATCGAGCGATTTTCTAGTACGGGAGATGAAAGCGGGACGGTTGTAGCCAGAGGTGTTCGCGAACGGCGAGCCTCGCGCATGCGTGCGGACAGAGCCTGCATTAACGCCCTCGAAGTCCAACTGGACGCTCTAAGCGATCGAGTGATAGCGCTGGAGAGAGGGGCGGCCTAAGCCGCGCCCTATCTCCCAAAGTAGCCCGACACTTCCAGCGTCACATGCGTCTGCGCAGCGACGCGTACATCAATCGAGCCATTAGGCGATGCCGGCACGATGCCGGAGTTGGCCAGGGTCTGACCCTGGAACGCGTTTAGCTGCGACACATTCGGGAATCCGGTGCCGGAGGGCCACATGCTCAGATAGGGCATGCCAACGCCGTTCGGCACGACGGAAGCATTCATGGCCCAGGCGCGGGCGCTGCTGGGCAGTTCGGTGCAGCGGCCGAAGGCGATAGGCACGGAGCGGTCGGTGGTGGGCGTCATGGCGGGCGGGCCGTAGGGTCCGGTGAGCGTGTTGTCCTGCGTGTTGGCGACGCGGCACTGCGTGGTGGGGTAGTAGAGCAGACCGCGGCCGGTGCCATCGTCAGGAGCGAAGTAGCCATTCACATCGATGATGAGGTTAGTGGGGTCCGACGCATAGACATCGATACTGCCGTTGGAACTGGCCGGCACAATGGCGCTATTGGCAACGGCATAGCCGAACAGCGCGTTCATGTTCGAGATCAGCGGCTGGGTAACGCCGGTGGGGTAGGCGGTGATGTAGGCGACCGGGTTGCCGTTGGTGAGTTCGCCGGGCGCGAGCGTTAGCTGCATGGAGTAGGCAGCGGCCTGGGGGATCTGGCAGGCAGGGGAACCGGGCAGCCGGAAGGTGCGATTCTCGCGGGCCTGCATGCGCTGGTTACCGTAGGGGGCTGGCAGCGTGCCGCTGTAGATGGGTCCGCGGGTATCGACGGCGCGGCAGGGGGCGATGGGATACAGCAGCAGGCCGGGGGCGGAGGCATCGTCAGTGAAGTAGCCGTTGATGTCGATGATGAGGTTGACGGACGAGGACGCCCAGACGTCGACGGCGCCGGCATTCCCAGCTTTGACGATGGCGGCATTGGCGATGTAGCCGCCGGTGCTGGTGCGGACGTTGTAGAACTCCGGCCGGGTTTCGCCGCTGGGCCAGATGGTGAAGGTATCAACCGGCCCAGTCTGGTTTTCGACGGTATCGAGCGTGATGTTAAGGACGTAGGCTTTGGCGGTGGCGGGCACGCTGCAGGTGGTAGACGAACGGATGGGGATGGTGCGTGCGGTGTTGGCAGCCAGCAGGGGCGGGCCGAAAGCGCCGGTACGCGGACCGGCATAGGCAGGGCGCGTGTCGACCAGGCGGCAGGGCGTGAGCGGCACAAAGCGCAGGCCGGAGGAGCCCGCAGTGCTGGTATTCACGTAGACGTAGGCGGCGCCGAGGTTGTTCGCGTCGTTATTGCTGGCGTCGCCATTGATGCCGGCCGAGGCGCTGTCTTCCTGCGGGGCGCCGATGACGATGGTATCGCCATTGACGGCGACAAACTGCGAGAACAGATCCGTGGCCGTGGGGCTGGCGGCTTCGAGGGCGGCAAGCAGATTCCAGAACGCCCCACTGCGACCGAAGACATAGGCAGTGCCTGTGCCGAAGTTGCGTTGCGGGGCGCCGATAACGGCGGACTCCCCGGAAACCGACACAGAGGTACCGAACTGGTTCTGGCCGGCAACGGTGGACTTGAGGTAGGCCTGCTGCGTCCAGGCTCCGGCGTTGCGGAGGAAGACGTAAGCGGCACCGGCATTGGGGAGCGAGTTGTCGGACTGGGTGCCGTTAACGGTGGTGGCATTGCTGCCTTCCCCTGGCGCGCCGATGACGGCGGTGTCGCCGTTGACGGACACCGCGGCGCCGAACAGATCATTGCTCTGGGCATTGGAAGCTTTGAGGTAAGCCTGCTGCGTCCAGGCTCCGGCGCTGCGCGTAAAGACGTAGGCGGCACCGGCATTGACAGCGCTGTTGTCGCCTTGGCCGATATTCACGACGGTGGAACTGCTGGCTTCGCCGAGGGCACCAACGACGGCGGTATCACCCGAGAGGGAGACCGACCAGCCGAACTGATCGCCAAGGGACTGGCCCTGCGTGGAGACGAAGAAGCCGCCGGGATTAGAGGCTTTCAGGTAGGCCTGCTGCTGCCAAGTGTTGCCGGTGCGGGTGAAGACGTAGGCGGCACCGGCGCCGGGGGCACTGTTGTCGCTCTGGTTGGCATTGACGCCGGCAGCGACACTGGCTTCGATGGGTGCTCCGATCAGAACGGTATCGCCAGCAATCGACACCGAAGCACCGAAGCGATCGCCGGGGCCGCTGTTGGAGGCTTTCATGTAAGCCTGCTGGGTCCAGGCATTGCCGCTACGGACGAAGATGTAGGCCGCGCCGGAATCGCTCGCGGCACCCGGGGTTGGCGTAGCATTAATGCCGGAGGCAGCCGAGGACTCACGCGGCGAGCCAATCACGATGGTGTCGCCGGAGATGGCGACGGTGGCACCGAAGTTGGCGAAGAAGGCGGAGTTGGAGGCCTTGAGATAAGCCTGCTGGGTCCAGGTGCCGTTGTTGCGCACGAAGACGTAGGCGGCACCGGAGCCATTGAGGCTGGTGTTGCCCTGGTTGCCGTTGACGCCGGCGGCGTTGCTGCTTTCATAGGGCGCACCAACGACCACGGTCTCGCCGGAGATAGCGACGGCGGCGCCGAAGTTGTCGCCGGCGGAGTTGGCGCGCGCGGCGGCGTTGCTGGCCTTGAGATAAGCCTGCTGGATGATGGGATCGATGGTGATGGGATAGACGGCCCCGGCGTCGCTGAAGCGCAGGTGGATACTGTTGCCGTGCGATTGGAAGAAGGCGGGCAGCGGAGC
>JAEUQF010000172.1 GCA_016789745.1 Bryobacterales bacterium | reverse complement strand
CCGGGTAAAGGCCGTACCGGTGCTGGCGCCGCGGGGGAAGATCCTGGACCGGCATGGCCGGGTGATTGTCGACAACCACGCCTCCTATTCCCTGTTGCTGTCACGGGAAAACCTGAAGGAAGAACACCTGGTGCCGATCGCGGCGGGTCTGGACCTGGATCCGGAGGAGTTGCGGGCGAAACTGCGGCGCTATGAGCGGCGCCCTAAGTATGAGCCGATGCTCATCAAAGAGGAACTGACACCGGGCGAGATTGCGTTTGTGGAATCGCACCGCGACGGTGATACGTTTCCGGAACTGGAACTGATCGCCTCGCACAAACGGCTGTATTCGCAGGATGGGATTGCGACGCACGTGATCGGCTATGTGGGCGAGGTCAGCGACAATGAACTGGACTTGCCGGACTTTGCCTCGGCTAAGCCTGGAGACATTGTCGGCAAGGCGGGCATCGAGCGGCAGTATAACGAATTGCTGACCGGGCAGGACGGGCAGCGGCGGGTGTTGGTGGACAATCGCGGCAATGAGCGGCAGGTGTTGGGATACCAGCCGGCGACGCCCGGCCAGAATCTGACGCTGACGTTGGACCTGGACCTGCAGGTGGTGGCGGAGATGGCGTTGGAAGGGCGGCGCGGGGCGGTGGTGGCGCTGGATCCGCGGTCCGGGGAAGTGCTGGCCTTGGCCAGCGCGCCTACGTATAACCTGAACCTGCTGAGCGGGAGGCAGAGCAACGGGGAATGGAAGCGGCTGCTCAGTGATCCGGAAAAGCCGCTGTTTAACCGGGCCATCCAGGCCCAATTCGCGCCGGGCTCCACGTTCAAGCCGATCGTGGCGATGGCCGCCTTGGAAACCGGCTCGGTGGAAGCCGACTTCACGAGTTCCTGCGGTGGCGGTGCGAGTTGGTACGGGCGCTACTTCCGGTGTCACCAACGGGGCGGTCACGGGTCGGTTGGATTCCTCCGGGCGATGGCTGGATCCTGTGACGTGTTCTTCTATCAGCTGGGCAATCGGACGGGTATTGACAATATTGCCCGTTACGCGACGATCAGCGGGTTGGGGGCGAAGACCGGGATTGACCTGCCGTACGAAGCCTCCGGCATCGTTCCGTCGACCGCCTGGAAAATGCGCTCGCAGCGTCAGAAGTGGTACGCGGGCGAGACGATTTCGGTGGCGATTGGACAGGGGGCGCTGACCGTGACGCCTGTGCAGTTGGCACATTCGATTGGAGGCTTGGCCGCCGGCGGCGTGTGGCATCGGCCGCACCTGATCAAAGGCGCCGGCGCTCCGACTCCGGCGCGCAAGACGGACTTCAAGATTGACAATCTGCTGAAGGTCATCAACGGGATGCACGCAGTAGTTACGGCGGGGACGGCCGGCAGCGCGCGTCTCCCTGGGATCGAGTTCTGCGGCAAGACGGGGACGGCACAGCTGGCGTCAAACGAGTATTTGAAATCGGCGAAGCTGGGTAAGTCGATGGCGGACAATGCCTGGTTTGTGGGCTTTGCCCCGCGGGATAATCCGGAGATCGTGGTGGCGGCGCTGTTCGAGAACGGCGAGCATGGTACCGCGGCGGGGCTGATCGCCCGCGACGTGGTGAAGGTGTATTTCGATAAGAAACGGCAGCAGGAGCGGGTGGAAAGTTCGCTGGCCTCGCGACGGCTGCTACCGCCGCCGCCCGGAGTGGCGCCATGACCGGACCGCGCATTCTTCGTGACGTGGATTGGACGCTGTGGGGCATCACGCTGATGATCTGTGCGTTGGGCGTGCTGCAGATCTACAGTGCGACGCGGGACACCATCTGGCGGGGTGCCTGGTCGAAGCAGATCCTATGTATTTTCGGCGGGCTGATTCTGGCGTGGGTGGTGAGCCGTATCGACTACCACACGCTGCTGGGCCATGTGCCGCTGTTCTATGTCGCCACTATCATTTTGTTATTGGTGACGTTTGTGGTGGGTACGAAGGTGTTTGGCTCGCGGCGCTGGATTCCGCTGCCGGGCGGGTTCCGCCTGCAGATCTCGGAGTTCGCCAAGTTGGTGATTGTGCTGCTGGTGGCGCGCTACCTGTCGGCGATAAGGAATGACCGGCTGGAACTGCGCGACTTGTTGCGGCTGGTGGGTTTGGTGGTGTTCCCGATGCTGCTGGTGATGAAGCAGCCGGATCTGGGCACGTCGTTATGCTATCTGCCGATGCTGGCTGTGGGCGTGTTTATTGTCGGCCTGCGCTGGCAGTATTGGGCGGCGATCGGTGTGATCGCCGTGCTGCTGGTGCCGACGGCCTGGTTTGTCTACTTGAAGGATTATCAGAAAGAACGGCTGACTACGTTTATTGATCCGGAGCGCGATCCGAAGGGTTCCGGTTACCAGGTGCTGCAATCGAAGATCGCCGTGGGGTCCGGGGGACCCTGGGGGAAAGGAGTGACGAAGGGGTCGCAAACCCAATTGCGTTTTCTGCCGGTACCGCATACCGATTTCATCATGGCGGCCTTCGCCGAGGAGCACGGATTTGTGGGCATAGTTGTGGTTCTGGGTCTGTACATGCTATTGCTGTTACAGATCGTGCAGAACGCCCAAACGGCTCCTGATCGGGCCGGGCTGTACATCTGCATGGGAATTGGGATGCTGCTGCTCTTTCACCTGCTGGTGAATGTCGGCATGGTAATCGGTCGAATGCCGGTTACCGGTATTCCGCTGCCGTTGATGAGTTACGGCGGCTCCAGTATCGTGACCACGTTCATGATGCTGGGTTTGGTGAATAACGTCCGTCTACGGCGTTTTGTGAATTAGCCGGCGGGCAGGCGAGCTTTGTCTGACGTTAGGGAACGGATTCGAACGGTTTTCCCGGTCGGTGTTTGAGCGCCTCAGGGGCAGGCTCCACTCGGGCCGGACAAAAAGTTTTCTCGCCGCGGCGACACGCGGCTTCCGCTCCGGTTGCTTGACGTCATTCCAGGGCTCCTCGCGTTGCTATCGCCGCGAAGGGAGACAGGTTGAATGACGAAAGAACTGGTGATATCGTCCAACCGCCACGAGACCAAGGTGGCGGTGCTGGAAGATGACCAACTGGTAGAGATTTATTTCCAGCGCGCTCAGGAGTATTCGCTGGCTGGAAGTGTACACAAAGGCAGGGTGACGCGCGTGCTTCCGGGCATGCAGTCGGCGTTTGTGGACCTCGGCCTGGAACGCGATACGTTCCTGTATGTTTCGGACTTCTTTGAAGAGAGCGACGAGTACGAGCGGCTGCCCGGAGAAGAAGGCGGCGGGTCGTCTGCTGGTGGTGGCCGCGACCGTGGCGGACGCGGACGGCGCGATGCCGAACCGCGCCAGGCGCTGCCAAGGCCCGCGGTGGCGATTGAGGCTCCTGCTCCGGCGCTTGCCGCGCCGGTGGAAGCTGCTGCTGTTTCCGAAGTGCCTGTGGAGGTGGCGGCCAGCGCTGCTACCGGCGTTGTTCCGGCGCCGGCCCGTGAAGAGCGCGGCCCACGTGGGGAGCGTGGCGACCGTGGCGGGCGCGAAGCCCGTGGCGATCGAGGCGGTGATCGTGGGGGCGACCGGGGCGGAGACCGGGGCGGGGATCGCGGTGGTGACCGCGGTGGACGCCGGGGGCGCCGTCGCCGTGGCCGCGGCCGTGGATTCCCTGACAGCAAGTATGCGAGCGATGTGAAGGGCGGCGGAGCGGCGCCGGAGACCGGTGAGGTTTCCGACGGCGTCGAACTGGAGCCGAGCGAGATGATCGTGCTGCCCGGCGAGAGTCTGGCCAAGTACAGCCGCCCGTCTGACGAAGAGGGTTTCCTGGACATGGCCCTCGACCAGGAAGAAACCGACGATTCGGTGGATGAGCTTTCCGCCGACGACGCGGTGGCGGTGGAACCGGAAGACGCGGCCGACGCGGTGATCGAAGACGAGCCTGAGGGGGAGGCGGCCGAGGCCGACGCCGACGCCGACGCCGAGCCGGAGCCGCTCGAAGCCGCGGAAGATGTTGTGGAAGAAGCCGAAGCGGAGGCCGAATCCGAGCCGGAACTGGAAGCGGAAGCCGATGATGCCGATGCTGAGGCCGGCGCCGATGCCGAGCCGGCCGAAGCGGCCGCGAGCGTCGAGTTCACGTCCGTCGATCCGCTGAAGGATGAAGACACCGGATTGACCGAGCAACTGCTGGATCAGATTCAGCAGCAGGCCGAAGCGCTGGCCGAGCGGGTGGAGAGCGCCGAGACCGCCGCCGAGCCGGCCGCCGCGGGGGACGAAGCCGAATCCGACCTGGAAGCCGAAGCGGAAGCCGAAGGCGAGGTGGATTCCGACGAAGATCCGGAAATCCAGGACATGGTTTTGAGTGCCGCCGAAGGCACGATGGAGGACGAGGCAGGGGAAGAGGGGAGCGAAGAGGGCAGCGTCGAGCCTGCCGCTCTCGACGAGAACGGTAATCCGATTCCAGCGCCGGAGCCCGCCCTGGCGTCGATGGGCAACATGGCCGTCAGCCACCGGGAACAGACCGCCCGCTACATGCGTGGGCGCCGGATGCGCCGTCGCCGTGGTGGCGATAAGGGTGGCGATAAAGGCGAAGTTCGGACGGTGGATCGCAAGGAAGAGACTGCCGTGCCGCGCGAGCAGGGCGCCAAGGAGCCCCGGGCGCCGCGGGAGGACCGTCAGCCGCGCGAAGGCCGTGAGCCCCGCGAAGGACGGGAACCGCGTGAGCCTCGTGAAGCGCGCGGCGATCGTGGCGACCGGGGAGACCGTGGGGACCGTGGGGACCGCGGCGATCGTTCGCCGGACCGCACCGCCCCCCAGCCCTCCATCACCGATCTGTTGAAGGAAGGCCAGGAGATCGTTGTTCAGATCGCCAAGGAGCCGATGGGGCAGAAGGGCGCCCGCATCACCAGCCACATTGCCCTGCCCGGCCGCTATTGCGTCTACATGCCGACGGTGGAACACCTGGGCGTGTCGCGCAAGATTGCTTCGGACGAAGAACGCCAGCGGCTGCGCAAGATCCTGCAGACGCATCGCCAGGGCATTCCGGGCGGCTTCATCATCCGCACGGCGGGCGAAGGCAAGACGGAAGAGCAGATTGCTTCCGACATCCAGTACCTGTTCCAGTTGTGGACCGAAATCAAGGCCAAGGCCGACAAACAGAAGGCTCCGGCGCTGCTCTATCACGACGTGGAGATCGTGCAGCGGCTGCTGCGTGACCAGTTGACCGACAACTTCAAGGCCGTCTGGGTGGACAACGAAGACGTGTATGAGAGCGTGGTGCGCTTTGTCAGCCGCATGTCGCCGGCGATGGCCAGCCGCGTGAAGCTGTACACGCGACCGCAGCCGATCTTCGATGCGTTCTCCATTACCAACGAGCTCGAAAAGGCGCTGCGGCCGAAGGTGTGGCTGAAGTCGGGCGGCTATATCGTCATCAACCAGACCGAGGCGCTGGTGGCGATTGACGTCAACACCGGTAAGTTTGTCGGCAAGTCGAACCGGCTGGAAGATACGATCGTCAAGACCAACACCGATGCGGTGAAGGAGATTGTCCGGCAGATCCGTCTGCGTGATCTGGGTGGCATCATCGTGGTCGATTTCATCGACATGGACGAGCGCAAGAACCGCCAGAAGGTGATGCAGGCGCTCGAAGAAGCCATGCGGAGTGACCGCGCGCCGAACAAGATTCTGCAGTTCAACGATTTCGGTTTGGTGGCGATCACCCGCAAGCGCGTCAAGCAGAGCCTGGAACGCACGCTCTGCGCGCCGTGTCCCACCTGCGACGGCTCGGGTTACACCAAGAGCGTCCAGACGATTATTGGCGAGATTCTGTTGGAGGCTTCCAAGCTTGCTCCGCTGATCGAATCGAAGGAAGTGATTCTCCGGGTGCATCCGAGCGTGGCGATCGCGCTCAAGTCGAAGGAGAACGACTTCCTGGAAGAGTTGGAAGAGGTGTATGGCCGCCCGGTGGCGGTCAAAGGCGACGAAACGCTCCATCCCGAGAAATTCGATATCGCCTGATGAAGAGCCTGTGCTGTTGGGCCGCTGCCGCCGTCGTCCTGGTGTCGACCGGCTGCGGCGGCCCGCCGCCCAAGATGCAAAACGAAGCCACTCGCGACGTTCATTCCTACGCCCAGCCGCACCGCGCGCGAACAACGCATCTGGAACTCGATCTGGAGGTGCTGTTTGACCGTAAAGTGCTGCGCGGGTGGGTGACGCACCAGATTACCCGGCCGGACGCATCGGCGCCGCTGGTGCTGGATACGCGTGACCTGACGGTGAGTAAAGCCGAGACGGCCGAATCGCGAGAAGGCCCGTTCACCGCAACGAAGTTCCAGCTTGGTGCGAAGGACCCGGTGCTGGGCGCGCCGCTAACCGTGGAAGTGCCCTCGGGCGCCACGCACGTCCGTGTTCATTATGAGACCAGCCCGCAGGCGTCCGGCCTGCAGTGGCTGGAACCTTCGCAGACGGCCGGCAAGGCGAAACCCTATCTCTACAGCCAGTCGCAGGCGATCCACGCCCGGAGTTGGATTCCGGTGCAGGACTCGCCCGGCGTGCGTGCGACATACCGGGCCCGCATCCGGACGCCAAAGGATCTGCTGGCGGTGATGAGCGCCCGTAGCGACTTCCGGCTTGCCAATCCAAAGGAGCCGTTGAGCGGCGACTATACGTTTCGCCTGCCGCAGGCGATTCCGGCGTATCTGATCGCGCTGGCGGTGGGCGATCTGGAGTTTCGCTACCTGAGCACCCGCAATGGGGTCTGGGCGGAGCCATCGGTGGTGGAGGGGGCTGCCAGGGAGTTCGAAGATACCGAGCGCATGATCCAGGCGGCCGAGAAGCTGTATGGGCCGTATACCTGGGGCCGCTACGACATCCTGGTGCTGCCGCCCAGCTTTCCCTATGGCGGCATGGAGAACCCGCTGCTGACGTTCGCAACGCCGACGGTGATTGCCGGGGACCGCAGCCTGGTCAGTCTGATCGCGCATGAGTTGGCGCATTCCTGGTCCGGCAACCTGGTGACCAACGCCACCTGGCGCGACTTCTGGCTGAACGAAGGCTTTACTACCTACTGCGAGCGGCGGATTATCGAGGCGATCTACGGGCCGGAGCGCGCCGCCATGGAGGCGGTGCTTGGCCTGCAGAGCCTGGAAAAGGAAATGAAGGACATGCCGCCGGCGGATCAGATCCTTCATATCGACTTGAATGGCCGCGATCCGGACGACGGTGCCACGCTGGTGCCGTACGAGAAGGGCGCGCTGTTTATCACGCACCTGGAAAAGGCTTTCGGGCGGGAGAAACTGGATAACTTCCTCTACGCCTACTTCCACCAGTTCGCCTTCCAGAGCATTACGACGCGCGCTTTCCGGCGATTCCTGGAACAGACCCTGCTTGCTTCCGATCCGGCGGCCGCGGCGAAGGTGCCGGTGGAGGAGTGGATCACCAAGCCGGGGATTCCCTCCAGCGCGCCGCGTCCGGTGTCGGATGCCTTCGTGGTGGTGGAGCAGGTGGCGACGGCCTGGGCCAAGGCCGATGCGCCGCAGACCAAGGCGAAGACCAAGGATTGGAACACGCACCAGTGGCTGCGGTTTTTGAATGGCCTGCCGGAGGATATTACGGCGGGGAAGATGGCGGCGCTGGACCGCACGTTCGGGTTCACGAAGTCCGGCAATAGCGAGATTCTGTTTGAATGGCTGCGGATGGGGATCCAGGCGGGCTATCAGCCCACGGCTCCGAAGCTGGAGGAGTTCCTGGTGAAGGTGGGACGCCGCAAGTTCGTCCGGCCATTGTTCGAGGCGCTGGTGAAGACGCCGGAGGGCAAGCAGAGGGCGCAGGCAATCTTTGCGAAGGCCAAGCCGGGGTATCACCCGATCACCGCTGCGACGGTGGAACAGATTCTGAAGTAGGGTTCAGCCGATCAGGAGGCAGGAACTGGGGTGCCAGGCGGCGAGGGCCCGGTCAAGGGTGACCAGCAGCGTGGCTTTGCTTTGCGCCAATGCTACGAGGTAGAGGTCGGTGACTTGCTGGTGGCCGCGGAGGCCGTCGAGCGGGAGGATGGTGTATTGCAGGTCGTCGGGCCAGAAGCGGTGCCGCGGGTCGTGTCCTAACGACTGAAGGGCTCCCATAGCCAGGGACACTCCTTCGCTTCCGTTTGTTCTTAAGCAGAACCGAACGAATGCTCCCTGCGTGATCGGGCAAGTTGCGATCAGCGGGTTCTCGGCTTGCCACCAGGTACGAATCTGATGGTGACTCGGGTGATCGGTGATGAGCAGGCCGATGAGGACGTTCGCATCCAGCAGAACGGGCACATCACGCATCTTCGTCGATCAACCTTGCGACGTGTTCCGAGGTGATCGGCCCCAGACCGAGTGTAATGGTGGGCAAGCCGTCGCGATATTCCAGCCGTGGGACCGGCCGCGTCTCAGCCTTTGCCACCAACATCTCGCTGATTACCTGGCCGGGCGCCACATTTCGGGCTCGCGCCATCGACTCGGCAATCTCGTAGGCCCGATCGTCGATCTCCACGGTCCGCATACCTTCATCATCCCACAGGGGCTCGGGTACACCCTTCCGGAGAAGGGGGAGGCGGCATCCTTGCCACCGCTATGCCCAGGCCCTATACGCCCAGTTCCTGGCTCAGAATCCCTTCCAACGTTTGACGGGGATCAAACGGCTGCTCCTGGTTCTGTTCGAAGGCCCGCAGCAGGCGGTTCGGGTTCTGCGTGCCGGAACCGGGCGCCTGCTGCCGGAGTTCGACCGATTCGCCGGTCTCCGACGCCATCTGGAACTTCGCCGCCAGATCATTCAAAGCTCCGGCTGCATTGGAATTACCGTTCTCGGCGGCGGACTTGGCGGCGTCCTCCAGCCGTGTGGCAATCTTGCCGGTCACCTCCTTGTACTTGTCCGGATCCGAGGTCCGGAGTTCTTCAAGCTGCTTCATGAGTTTGGCCGTCTCGGAGAGTTGCGAGCGGTCCTGGGGGACCTGGTGCACCGAGCCGGCCTGGGTACTTCGCGTGGCGCCAATGCCGGTAGTGCTTTGAAAGCCTACCGCCCCGGCGCCGAGGGAACTGATGTTCATGCGGAAAGTGTTACCTCTATTGCACCAGTTCGGCGAAAAACGGGGTGGCAATATTAAATCTGTCCTAAGAATCGTAAAGACCCGGCCGAGGGGCGATTGCGACTCACAAACGTAAAACCCCCACTTGACAAACTTGACCGGATAACATGCAATGAACGATTCGCATGTGGCAACAGAACTACATCCCACTCGCCGACAGCCTCGCTGTATCGGCCATCGTAGCTGCCCTCCCCATCTTTGTCCTCCTGTACCTGCTGGGCGTGGCCCGCAAGCCGGCGTGGGTTGCCGGATTGTCGGGACTGGCCACCGCTACCGCCGTAGCCTTGGTTGCTTACGGCATGCCGGTGCCGCAGGCGGTTGGCGCCATCACGTTTGGCGCGGCGTTCGGCATGCTGCCGATCGGGTGGATCGTGTTCTGGGCCATCGTGCTGTACCGTATTGCGCTGGAGACCGGGAAGTTCGAGATCATCAAGGATTCGGTGGGGTCGCTGGCCAGTGACCGGCGCCTGCAGGCGCTGCTGATCGCGTTTGCGTTCGGGGCGTTTATTGAAGGCGCGGCGGGGTTCGGAACGCCGGTGGCCGTTGCCGCGGCGATGCTGGCGGGACTGGGCTTTTCGCCCTTCTATGCGGCGGGCATCTGCCTGCTGGCGAACACGGCTCCGGTGGCGTTCGGGTCCATCGGTATCCCGGTGTTCACGCTGGCGGGCATTACGGGCCTGCCGCTGCTTGACCTTAGCGCCAACGTCGGCCGCATCTGCGCGCCGTTGTCGTTCCTGGTGCCGGCGTACCTGGTAGCCGTGATGGGCGGGCCGCGAGCCCTTACCGGCGTGTTGCCGGCGGCGCTGGTGTGCGGCGGGGCGTTCGCCGGTGTCCAGTTCTATGTCTCCAACTTCTGGGGCCCGCAGTTGACCGATATCACCAGTTCGCTGGCGGCCATTGTCAGCCTGGTGGTGCTGTTCGCGGTCTGGAAACCGAGCGATAAGTTCGAACTGCCTGGCGCCAAGCCGGCGACGCTGCCGAAGAAGTATCCGCTGAACGAAGTGCTGCTGGCGTGGTCGCCGTATCTGCTGCTGGTGATCATTGTGTTCATCTGGGGGCAGGAGGGCGTCAAGGCAGAGTTGAACAAGTTCACGCAGAACATCAACTGGCCGATGCTGCATAACATGGTGGGCCGTTCGCAGCCCGCCGTCGCGGCCGGCAAGGAAGGCCCGTATGCGGCGGTGTACGCGTTCAACTGGCTGTCGGCGTCCGGTACGGCCTGTCTGTTTGCGAGCATCCTGGCGGCGGGCATTCTGCGCATCTCTCCCGCGCATTACGTGAAGATCCTGGGCACGGCGGGCCGCCAGTTGTTCCTCTCGCTGGTCACAATTGCTAGCGTACTCGGCATGGCCTACCTGATGAACTACTCGGGCTCGACGGCGACGCTGGGCCTGGCGTTTGCGGCCACCGGCGCGCTGTTCCCCTTCTTTAGCGCCATGCTGGGCTGGCTTGGCGTGTTCCTGACCGGTAGTGACACGTCGGCCAATGCGCTGTTCGGCAACCTGCAGGTGGTGACGGCGAACAAGCTGGGCCTTAACCCCGTGCTGATGGCGGCCTCGAACTCGGCCGGCGGCGTGATGGGCAAGATGATCAGCCTGCAGTCGATTGCGGTAGCCGCGGCGGCGACGGGCATGCCCAGTGAAGATGAAGCCAAGCTGTTCCGCTTCACGTTGAAGCACAGCGTCTTCCTGGCATCGCTGATTGGGCTTGTGACCACGCTGTACGCGTACGTGTTCCCGGGCCTGGCGCGCTAGCGGCCGCGACGCATGGCGACTGAACTGCCCCGGCGCCTGGGACTGTTCTCGTGCGTCTCCGTAGTGGCCGGGACGATGATTGGTTCCGGCATTTTCCTGGTGCCGAACCTTATTGCCCGTGACCTGGCGTCGCCGTGGGCGATTCTCGCCATGTGGATCTTCGGCGGGCTGCTGAGCCTGGCGGGCGGGTTGGCGTTTGCCGAACTCGGCGCGATGATGCCGCAGGCAGGCGGGCAGTATGCCTGGATCAGAGAAGCCTTCGGACCGCTGCCGGCGTTTCTCTGCGGCTGGATGTTCTTCGTCATCTTCCTGAGCGCGTCGATTTCGTGGCTGGGCGTGGCGTTCTCCATTTACCTGTCGTACTTCATCCCGATGGAAGAGTGGCAGCGGCGGGCGGTGGGTGCTGCCGTGATCAGCACGCTGGCCTACGCGAACTATCGCGGTCTGCGGGTGGGCGCGTTCGTGCAGGGCCTGCTGCTGGTGTTGAAGATTGCCGGGATGCTGCTGATCATTGCCAGCGCGCTGCTGAGTCCGGTGAATCATTGGGCCGCGACGCCCGCGGTGCCGCTGCCCACGTTGCCGGCACTGGGGTCGGCATTGATTGCCATTCTGCTCACCTACGATGGCTGGATGACGTTGGGACTGTTGGCGGGCGAGGTGCGCGATCCGCAGCGCAACCTGCCGCGCGGCATCACATTAGGCATCGGCCTGTGCATGGCGCTGTACCTGATCATCAACTTCGCCTATCTGAAGGTGCTGACGGTGCCGGAGACGGCCGCGGCGGAGCGTGTGGCGGCGCAGGCGGCCACTATCACGATGGGCCCGATCGGCGGCAAGGTGATCGCATTGGTTATTCTGTGCTCCATCCTGGGATCGATGAACGGCTGGATGATGGCGGCGCCGCGTACCTACTACGCGCAGGCTCGCGACGGGCTGTTCTTCACGCGCTTTGCCGAGGTGCATCCCAAGTACCTGACGCCGTCATTTTCGATCATGGCGCAGGCGGGTTGGGCGATTCTGCTGGTGGTCAGCGGTACCTACAGCAGCCTGGCGACGTTTGCGATGTTCTCGGGCTGGATCGGCTACACAGTGGCGGCCATCGGCCTGTTCGTGCTGCGGCGGAAGAAGCCCAATGTGCCGCGGCCGTATCGCATGTTTGGCTATCCCTGGATGCTGCTGGCGTTTATCACGGTGTCGTCCGGCTTTGTGCTGAATACGTTGCTGACCGATCCGGTGCCATCGCTCATCGGCGTCGGCCTGATTCTCGCCGGGCTGCCCGCCTACCGCTGGTTCGCGATGCGCTAATCTACCGAAAAGTGCTTCGTACTGGAATCCTCAACCCTCACATCCTGGAACTGGTGGCGCGCATCCGGCACACCAACACGCTGGTGATTGCCGATCGCGGCTTCCCATTCTGGCCGGAGATTGAAACCGTCGACATCAGCCTGGTGGATGATATCCCGAAGGTACTGGACGTGCTGGCGGCGCTGCGGCAGAACTGTCTGTTCGGGCCGGTGTTCATGGCGCAGGAGTTTCTGGAACACAACACGCAGGAAACGCGGGCGCGGTTTTCGAACGCGATGGAAGGGCTGCAGGTGACCTTTGAGCCGCATATCGAGTTCAAGAAGCGCGTGCCCTCCGCCATCGGCCTTATTCGTACAGCCGACACGACGCAGTATGGCAATATGATCCTCGAATCGGCCTAAGATGGAATGCATGATGCGTAGACGCGAGTTCCTTCCGGTGGCCGGCGCCGGTGCCGGTGCTTTGATGGCCGCTGCTGAGAAGAAGCGGGTGGCCGGCGTGGTAACCGAGTACCGCCATTACTCGCATGCCGATGTGGTGTTGGGCCGTATCATGAGCGGGAATTCGAGTGAAGGCGTGCATCATGCGCCGCGCACACGGTTGGTCAGCCTGTATACGGCACAGCAGCCGCAGGGCACCGATATGGCTCCCGACATGTCGTCGCGCTATGGGTTCAAGCTGTATCCCACCATCAAAGAGGCGCTGACGCTGGGCGGCGACAAGCTGGCCGTGGATGCGGTGGTGTTTATCGGCGAGCATGGCAAGTATCCCGACAACGAACTGGGCCAGAAGATGTACCCGCGCTTTGAGCTGTTCAGCGAAGTGCTGGACGTGTTTGAAGCGAGCGGGCGAGTGGTGCCGACGTTCTTCGACAAGCACCTGAGCTATGACTGGACCAAGGCCAAGACCATGTATGACCGGGCGAAGAAGCTGAACCTGCCGTGGATGGCGGGCTCATCGATTCCGGTTACCGTACGCACGCCGCTGCTGGAGATTCCCATCGACACGCCATTGGATGCGGCCGTAGGTGTGGGGTATGGACCTCTGGATGCCTACGGCTTCCATCTGCTGGAATCGCTGCAATGCATGGTGGAGCGGCGCGCGGGTGGGGAGACGGGCGTGTCTTCGGTGGAATGGATCCAGGGCAACGGCGTGTGGGATTGGCTGAAAGGCACGGGGGCGTGGGCGCGGCCGTTGATTGACGCCGCGGTGGCTCGCAACCCGCATCGCAAGCCGCAGACGATCGAGGAGGAAGCGAAGAACCCGGTAATGTTCGTCCTGAACTACACCGATGGTTTGAAGGGCGCGGGCTTCATTCTGGGGCCGAGCGGCGCCGATTGGACATTCGCCTGCCGGCGCAAGAACGCGACGGCCATTGAATCGACGTTCTTCGGCCTGCCGCAACGGGGCCGCACGCTGCCGCACTTCGATGGTTTGGTGAAGTGCATGGAAGACATGTTTCTCAGCGGCAAGCCGGTGTATCCGGTGGAACGCACGCTGCTGACCACGGGCATGCTGGCGTTGCTGTTCCAATCGAAGAAGCTGGGTGGGAAACGCGAGACGCCGGAGTTGGCGGTGTCCTACCGCGCTCCGAAGAACTGCTACTTCCAGCGGGCGTAGCGCATGTTGCGATGGCTGGTGCTGCTGGCTGTGTACGTCAATAGCACGCGCGAATCCGGCATCACGTTCACGCAGAAGGCCAGCAAGACCGGGCATAAGTACCTGATCGAATCGACCACCGGCGGCGTGGCGATGTTCGATTACGATAACGACGGGTGGTTGGACCTGTACTTCACCAACGGCGCGGAACTGAAGGCTCCGATGGCGAAGGGCGCGCAGCCGGTGAAGACATCGGCGGCGTATCATAACCGGCTGTATCGCAACAAGGGCGACGGCACGTTCGAAGATGTGACGGCGAAGGCCGGCGTGGCTGGCGAGGGTTATGGCATGGGCGTCGCCGTGGGCGATTACGACAACGACGGCGATACCGATCTTTACGTGACGGCCTTCCGACGCAACCAGCTGTATCGCAACAATGGCGATGGTACGTTCACGGATGTGACGGCTAAGGCGGGTACGCCAGGCGGCGGATGGTCTTCGAGCGCGGCGTTTCTGGATGCCGATAACGATGGACGCCTGGATCTGTTCGTGACGCGCTATGTGCAGTGGGACTTTGAGCCGGATCTCTGGTGCGGGGCGCGGCAACCGGGGTATCGCTCCTATTGTCATCCCGATCAGTTCCAGCCTATTGCCCATGTGCTGTATCGCAACAAAGGCGATGGCACGTTTGAAGACGTTAGCGCGAAGTCGGGTATTGCAGCGGCGCCCGGCAAGGGGCTGGGCGTGGCGATTGCCGACTTCAATCGCGATGGGCGGGTGGATATCGCGGTGGCCAACGATTCGTTTCCGCAGCAGCTGTTCGTGAATCGGGGCGGGCGGTTTGAAGAGATCGGCTTCGACGCGGGCGTGGCGTATGACGACGACGGCAACACCTTCGGCGGCATGGGTGTCGACTTTCAGGATTACGACAACGACGGCTGGCCGGACCTGATGGTGAACGCGCTCAGTGTTCAGCGCTATGCGTTGTACCGCAACCGCAAGGGGAGCTTTGAGTACTACTCGGCGCTGACGGGGATTGCCAGCCTCACCCGGCTGAACTCGGGTTGGGGTATGAAACTGGTCGACTACGATAACGACGGCTGGCGAGATGTGATCGTGGCGCAGGGGCACGTGATGGATAACATCCAACTGACGCAGCCGCAGTCGTCCTATAAGGAGCCTTTGAAGCTGCTGCGGAACGTGGAAGGGAAGCGGTTTGCCGAGCAGGCTGCGTTTAAGGAACCGCTGGCGGCGCGGGGTGCGGCGTTTGGCGATTTGAATAATGACGGTTATCCCGAGATTGCCGTGAACTGCCTGGATGGGGCGGCGGTGGTGTACCGCCACGAAGGCGGGCCGAACGCCTGGGTGGGGTTGAAGCTGGTGGGCCGTAAGAGCAACCGCGATGCGATCGGTGCCGTGATCCGCGCGGGGGACTACACTGCCATGGTGTCTGCGACGGGCAGTTACCTGGCGGCGAATGACCGGCGGGTGGTGATCGGGCTGGGGGAGGCGAAGCAGGCGCCGGCCATGGAGATCACTTGGCCGAGCGGAGTGAAGCAGACGGTGACCGATCTGCCGCTGCGGCGCTACACCGAGATCACCGAAGCGGCGCCGTGATGGGTCTGGCCAGGCAACCGCTCCGTTGAAAGACGCGGGCAGACGTTTCCGGAAGATCGCGCGCAGAGCCGCAGAGGACGCAGAGAAAACAACGCCAAACCATGGGAACGAGCCCGCGGGCGTCTTCCTGGTTATGGGCGGCCCGCAGGGCCTGGGGTACTCCGTTGAAGACGGGCCGCGAACGTTAAGAGAGTTTCGCACAGAGCCGCAGCAGCCGCAGAGAAAGCAACGCCACCGGACAACAGAGCAAAGTGTCCTGAGCGCCTTCCTGGTTCGGGCGACCCGGATGGCCTGGGAAAATAGGTTCAAGACGCGCGGCAAACGTTTCCGGAAATCTTGCGGTAGAGCCGCCAAGGACGCAGAGAAACAGCGACAGACGGCAATATAACGCGGTTTCGTGCCGCCTGCTACAGCACACCGCCGCCGATCACCAATCGCAGGAAGCCGATGGCAATCGCGATGGCGCACAGCACGATGCCGGCATTGGCCGCGCCTTTACGACCCGGCGGGCTTTGCGAAGCTGCGACGATACCGACGATCAGTCCGCCGACCGCGAAGGGGATGTTCAGCCAGTTGAGGCTGCCCAGACAGGGAAGGAAGGCGACGCCGAAGCCGAGGATCGACAGGATCCCCCAGATCAACGCGATGGTGCTCATTTATCGTCTCCTGCTGAGCCGCCGCGCCACATAGATGAGGCATCCGGCGGCGTTTAGTGTGAACAACGCGAACAGCGGCAAACCCGCGCGGTTGGTCTGCGCGGCACCGGCCCAGTTAAAGGCAGCGATCTGATGGAACGACGTCGTCAGACCGCATCCAGGGCACTCGCGGCCCAACTTCGAGCGCGAAACGCACACCGGGGTGACGCTGTCGAGCAGATGGCGGTCGACAACGAACGGTGCGGCGGCGCTGGCGGCGGTGGCGGCGCTAAGCAGGATCCACACCCAGAGGACGGCGGTGCGGAGTTCCTCGCGTGGCACACCGAAATAGGTTGCGCTCATGGCTGCCTAAGGATATATACGACAGGCTTCCGGCGCAAGTTCCGTGTGCGCGGTCATTGCAGCAGAACGGTGACAGTGTTGGCAATGCGGCCTTCCACCGTCAATCGGATCGTGGCAACACCGGTGACCGGGAAATCCTTCGGCAATAGTACGTTGACCTGGTCGAGGCCGCTGTAGGTGGGCTGCGGACCGGCGTAGAGCACGTCGACCGGCACCCCGCCGATCGTCACCCGCACGTCGCCGAGCGTGCGCCGATTGCGGATACCGGTCCCAAACAAAACAAGCACATTTTGTTCGCGCGCCTGGAGCGGCCTGGCCGAGCAGCCAGACTCCGAGCACTGGTACAGATCGATGGGAGTCTGTTCATTGTTCGGCCCAATCCGGATCCCAACGGCCGCTGCCTGCCCCAGGCCCGTGGCGTCGGCGGAGAACAGCGCGGGCTGCACGCGCGCGATATCGACAACGCCGCTGGCGCGCACGGAGTTGCCGGCGGCGACGTTGATGGTGGCGCGGCCTTCGCTCATGCCGCCGGGCAGAACGAAGTTGAGCTGCGCCGGTCCGGCATAGAGCAGGCCGGCGTTGCGTGTGTTGCCCGCCGCATCGGTGACGCGCACCTGCAGGCCGCCGAGCGTGGTGGGCAGGGAAAGCGACGAGGCGATGAACTCGCCCATGACGAGGTTGCCGGCGAAGGCCGTGGCGATGGAGCCATCGGCCAGCGTACCGGGCAGAAACGAAGCACTGCTGACGGCGCGCAGGTTTAACGCAGGAATGCGGCAGGCGCCGGCGCCATCGACGAACGTAGCGGAGTTGACGACAATCGCCATTTCGGCGGAGACTTTGGCCGGCGTCGAAGGGCTGTCCCAGCGGATGGGGTTTGCCCACTCACTCCCGGTGGCCGGGCAGCCCCAGGGCGTGCACTTTAAAGGCACCTGGATGGCGGGGAAGTAGAGGCTCTGGATGAGTTCGTCGCCGGTGATGGGATCGAGCTCATAGAGAGACATGAAGTTGTCCGTGCGCGTGTAGTCCGGGACTTCGGCGCAACCGCCGCGGTCGAAGCTGTTGCCGTCGCTGGTGGAGGGGCACGCCACCGGAACATCGAAACTCTGCGTACCGAGCACGTTCACGTCAGTAGTGGACACCTGTTCGGTGCATTCGGCCGAGTTGTAGAGGGTGCAGTTGGGAGCGCGGAACAGGCTGTTGGTGGTGCAGGTGTTCCACTCATACCAACCGTCGCGGCAGACGTTGCGGCAGTTGCCGGCATTGTCGCAGATGCGCGTATCGTGGCACCAGCCCTGGAACTGGTGGCCGTTGCGTTTGGGGCCGAAGTTAGAGGTCGCGCCCCAGTTACCGAAGGGCGCGGTGTGCAGCGGATCGGGACACTCCGCGCTGATATCGCCGGTGACGCGGCGGTTGCGATTGACGCCCGCGACGCTGAAGCGGCAGACCTGTCCGGAGAGCACCAGGTGCGCCAGAAAGAGACACGCAATAGCCCGCACTGCTTCTTACAATACCCCGAAGTAACGTGCCATCCAATACGGCAAAAGGTAGTCGATGCCGGCGCCTTCGATGTTGCCGGCGCCGCCGCCGTAGAGCAGGAAGGGGCTGCGCTGCCAGAGGAAGTCGGTACGCACACGCAAGGGCACGGGGATGGGGTTGCAGGCGCGGTCTTCCTGGTGGCAGGAGGTAAGGATGCCGCGGTAATCGACACGGTCATCGCGGCGCGGGCGCAGCAGCCACTGCTCCAGCAGGCCGCGGGTTTCGGCGTCGCGGCGCGCGTCGGGGCCGGCAATGGCGCGGTCGATCATGTTGAAGTGAGCGTTGAAGTGATCGTCGACGGTGCGGCGTTGCAGGTCATAGCCGCGGCGGTAGAAGCCGCGCCAGGTGCCGCTGGCTTCCAGGCGATTCAGGTGATAGTAGGTGATGGCGTTAAGGTTGAACTTGAAGTAGGAGTTGTGCGGATCGAGCACGTCGGTGGCGACGGCGGCGCTGACGAACGGGGCCTGGAACAGGCGCTCGCGCGAGTAGCGGCCGGCCCAACGGCCGGGATCGACGGCGCGGCCGATGAGGAACAGCATCAGCTTCTGGTCGGTACGGAACCAGAAGATGGTGCTGGTATCTCCATCGGGCATTTTCACGGCGAAGTCATCGTCATCCAGGCGCGCAAGCATGCGGTTGACGAGTTGTTTCACCGTGTCGCGAACGGCGGGGTTGTCCACCATTTCATGCGCAACCCCCAGGCCGAAGAAGACGCCGGTGTACTGGTCGCGGCTGGTGTTGCCCACCCAGCGGCATTCGAAGTTGGGGCACTGGCCGGGGTAGTTGCGGTTGTCGGCCTCTTCGCGCAGGATACCCGCGGTGAACGGAGATGCGGTGGGCACGACGCAGCGGGCCAGCACGTCATTGCCGGTGGCATCGACGAGCAGGCGGATGCCGGAGAGCGCGGTGATCACGTTCCGCAGCGCGGTATCGTCACGGGTGACTTTGTAGCGGAAGGACTCGGCGGCCAGCCAGTGGCCGGTCCAGATGGCCGAGTCGCCACAACGGGTGAAGCCGGTGGTTTGCCCGGTGGTGTCGAGGAAGGGATCGAGGACGGTGCCGAAGGGCAGGTGGCGGCTGACGAGGCGATCGGAGATGGCAAGCGCGTCGGATTCGGCGGCTGGCAGGGAGAGGGCGAGCAGAAAGACACTACACGCAACCCGGTAAAGCATGGTTCGGGGATACTCCTGAAGAACGGGACGCGGTTGCTTTTATGGTAGCGCGCCCGATGGGTGGCGCGTCGGGCTGACGCGATTACTCAGACGCGGTCGAATGCGGCGGCCTGTCGCTCACCCAGGCCACGGCCGCGCCCACAGCCACCGCGGCAAACAGGACGCCGCCGTGCCAGACAAGCAGGTGGACCGCTTCCTGGCGGTCGCAACAGAACTGGAGCACGAAGGCACCCAGCAACCCGGCGAGCGCGCCGACCGTGGCGCCCACCATCCGGCTGGCCAGCGGGTAGCCACGACGCACCAGGAGCCAGAAGAACATCGCCGCGGGCGCGGCCATCAGCAAGCCCGCGCTGAGGCAGGAGCGGCCATGCTCCAGGAAGCCCTGCGGTTCGTGCCAGGGATAGAGCGCGGCGATGGAGGCTAAAAAACTGCCGGAGAGCGCCGTGACCGCCCCGCCGGCCGAGACGCGCCGCAGGCTGCCGGGGGATATCTGCCAGGCCAGCGAGAGCGACAACAGTGCCGCGCCCCCCAACAACACCAGCAGCATTCCGGAGAGCTGGGCCATGCTCATGGCGGATAGCCCGGGAGTCCGCATCATGAGCAGAACAGGAGCCGCGCAAAGCAGGAACAGCAGCAGGAATCGCGCCGCCAATACGGCTGGTGAAGACTGCGCCTTGACGGGCCGCAGGGAGTGTTTCATCCGCGCGCTGACGCTGTCCACCATGGCCGCCGGCACCGCTGGCGAAGCGGGGTCCGCCCCTGACGCGCCCGTCAACCAGTGATACAGACCGCGGCACCGTTCACAGCTCCGCAGATGCAGCCGCGCCTCCTCCGACAGCTCTTCGCCGCCGCGCAGCGCCGCATGGCGTGAGAACACCGCATCCAGTTCAAGATCAATCTGGCGGCACTCGTGGCCGGTGGCTTCCTGCCCTCCGATTCCCGGTCGCATAGGCCCGCTCATTTCCGTTCTCCTTCCAATACCAGCCGCAACTTCTCGTAAGCCCGGTGGGCCTTCTGCTTGATAGCACCCACCGTGGAGGAAGTCGCGCGCGCAACCTCTTCCAGACTCATGCCGGCGACCTTCAGCATGAAGATCACTTCCCGTTGGGCTTCCGGCAAGCTCTCCAGCATGCGTTGGACGGCCGTCAGGTCCGCTCCCGCCGATTCTTGAACCGGCGCCGACCGTTCGGGCGGACTTGCCACCAGTACCTCGCGGTTCTCGCGCTTCCTTCTCCTACGGTATCCATCCAGGCGGGTATGCCGGGCGATGGCGAAGATCCACGGCAACACGGGTTCGGGCGCCCGATAGGTGTGGCGTGCCTTGTGAACGCGGATCCAGCACTCCTGGAACAGATCTTCGGTGTCAGCGCGCGAGAGCCCGAACGCGCCGAGAAACGGCAGCAAGACTGGCGAGCAGGTACGCACCAGTTCATCCACGGCATCCGGATCGCCATTCTGATAGCGCACCATCAGCGGAGGCAATTCGGCTTCCCACGGACGCGTCCGCGCAGGCGCTGCCGCCGTAGCGGGCGCCGGATCCCAAGTGCGCTTCACCGGTTCAGAAGGCTGAGCCAACATCCGTAGCATACTTCGCCGCTTGCCTTGGAAAAGTTACGTGGCGGGGATGGCCTGCGCCGCGTCCTGGCTGGGGCGTTCAGACAGACGGCCGAGCCAGTGATCCAGCGACAGGCTGCCGGCGCCGAAGATCAGTGACATCAGGGATGCCCACAGAAAGGTGAAGGGCGCGGCGGCCATGAACTTGTCCGGGTCGCTGAGGAAGGACGTGAAGGCCTCCCAATCCGCGGTGATATATGCCACGAGCATGTTCACGGTCAGCACCAGGCCGACGGGCCGCGAGAGAAGGCCGGCGATCAGCAGCAATCCGCCCACCAGTTCCACCCCGGCCACGAAGTGCGCGTTGAGGCCGGGGAAGGGAATGCCGAGCGTGGTGAAGAAGTTCGTAACTTTGTCGATGTTGTTAACCTTGCCCCAGCCGGTTTGGGCGAACTGCCAGCCCCAGTAGAGGCGAACCAACAGCAGAAACGGGGATTGCAGATGGGTGGCTGTCCGGTTGAGGATAGACACGCCCTGCGAGAGTAAGGCGTTCATGGCGATTCCTTTCAGACTTGGTGTCGGTCAATAGAGGTAACCGTTAGCCACCCCAGCCTGGCCCACGCGGCGAACCACGTTTCCAGCAGGCGCGGCAAATCCGCCGGCGCATGCCGGCTATGGCGGAAGGCAAAGCGGACAGCGGACGAGATGGCGCGGCCGCGGCGCAGAGCCTGCAGCAGGTGGAACTCTTCGGGCTCCAGGCGCCGGTAGTACACGGTGCCTTCGGATCGGTGCACGGCAACGAACACGGGGTTCGCCAGACGCGCGGCCTTGCGTCGTGCGGGTTGTTGTCCAGCGTCCGATTGCAGGGCTACACGCACTTCATCCACCGGGTAGGCGAGTTCCAGCAAGGTCAGGTACGGTTGCAGGCCGATGCGCATACCGGGCCCCGGTTCCAGCAGGTGTTCCGGATCCAGCAACGGGCTCTGCGCGCCGTCAAAGGCGACGATATGGGCCCATTCCAGCCGGGCCATGTCCACGGCCAGATCCTGGTGCGCCCCCAGGATCTCCGGGTGCCTTTGAAGCCAGTCAGGCAGTTGCGCGCCCAGGTCGCGCAGCGTGAAGGAGCGGGACGGGCAATCGCGCAGATACTGCACCGCTAGACGGCGAAAGCGGCGGCGGCCGGCGATGGCCGTGACGCCCGGAAAGTCCTCGGCAAGAGAATCCAGCAGGCGCGCCCAATAGCTGCGGCGATAGATTGCCAACCGCTCTGACGCGCTCAGCCGGTCATTCGGCTTGATCAGGCGGACGGCTTCCTTGCGGCCCCTTTTCCCCGGCGGGGCCAGTAACGCCGCCGCCATACGGCGCTGTAATTCGAGAAGCCTCATGTGGCGGCCGCCTCGGCTACGGGCAGGTAGGCCTGTGCCTTCAGCGCCTCGCGATGCACTTCCTCAAAGGACGGGATATGGTCGTCCCATTCCAGCAACGTTGGCGTTGGACCGCAGCGTTCGATGGCCTGTTGGTAGAGCTTCCAGACCGGCCCGGTGACCGGATGATCATGCGTATCCAGGATGTATTTTTCGAACTTCGAATGTCCGGCCAGGTGGATCTGCGCGACGCGCTCCGGAGGAATCGCGTTCAGATACGTTAGCGGGTCGAAGCCGTGGTTCCGCGAAGAAACGTAGATGTTGTTCACGTCCAGCAGTACGCCGCAGCCGGCGCGTTCCACCACCTCGTTGAGGAACTCCCACTCGGTCATCTCCGAAACGTGGAACTCGGCATAACTGGAGACGTTCTCCACCGCCAGGGGTACTTCCAGGTAGTCCTGCGCCTGGCGGATCTTGCGCGCGGTCCAGCGCGCTGCTTCGAAGGTGTAGGGCATCGGAAGCAGGTCGTGGGTGTAGCGTCCGTCCACGCTGCCCCAGCACAGATGATCCGTCACCCACGGTGTGCCGGTGCGGCGGATCAGCGACTTCAACCGCCGCAGATGATCGCGCTGCAAGGGTTCGGCGGATCCAAGATACAGCGACACGCCGTGCTGCACCACCTTGTACTGTTCGAGAATCCGGTCGAGCACGGCCAGCGGCCGCCCGCCGCCCACCATGTAGTTTTCGGAGATGATCTCGAACCAACTGACCACGGGCTTGTGTTCGAGAATGTGGCCGATGTGGGGAGTGCGCAGGCCTACGCCGATCCCGTAGTGAGAATTAGCGAATCGAGGTGTCATACGCGAGGCAGGAAAAATGGCGGGGATGCGCAACAGAGCCGCTCCCCGCCTGAGGGAATCGCTGCTTCGACCGCGTTACTTCGGCTTGGGCTTGGAGCCGTCGGTGGCGCAGGCGCCCTTGCCCCTGCACTCGTTCTTGCCCCATTCGTTCTTGGAACCGCCGCCGTGGCCTTTGCAGGCGTTCATGCCTTTGCACGCGTGCTTTTCGACGGGTTTCTTGGCCTTCTCGTCGGCCTCCATGCCCAGTGAGAACGTCGGATCCACGATGGAAACGGGCTGCGCGGCGCGGGCCGCGGTTCCACCAACCAAACCGGCAAGCGCCGCCGCTACGGCCAGGGAATGCCTGGAAAGCTTCATTGAGTATCTCCTTCTGTGAAGTGATGAGAATGGCGATGGCGTGCGCGCTGCCGCGGCCGGCCTTCGCTTCGGACGATGGTGCTCCGCGGTGATTGCCGCGGCGTTCCTCTTCCTACATCTCCTGCTTCGCCGCGGCTTGCCGGAGAAGTTACGGAGGGCAAAAAAAGGTTGTGCGCGGCCGGCTGTCATGCCGTGTGCTACAGTCGGAGCCAGGAACTACCTCGCGCAACATTACCCATGGATTCCTCCACGAATCCGGGCAGCGCTCTTGGCTCCAAAGCCGCTTCCGGTGTTGGCTGGAACGTGGCGGGAGTGCTGGTCCGCTCGGCTGCGGCCTTCTTCATTAACATTGTCCTGGCACGGTTGTTAGGCCCGGAGCCCTTCGGCTTGGTGGCGCTGAGCATGGCGGTCATCACGCTGGGCAACCTGCTGGTGGATTCCGGGCTGAGCATACAGCTGATCCGCGAGCCCGTGCTGGCTACGAAGACCATTCGCGCTGTCTTCACGCTGCAGGTGGCGCTGGGCGGAGGGCTGACCGTGTGCCTGATGCTGGCGGCTCCCCTGCTGAGCAGCCTGCTGGCGCAACCCGGCGCCGTGACGGTGATTCGCACCCTGGCTCTTCTGCTGCTGCTGAACAGCGCCGGTCAGCCATCGGCTGCCCTGCTGCGCCGCGACCTGCGCTTCAAGACTCTCCAGCAGATCCAGATTGTGTCGTACCTGCTGGGCTATGGTGCGCTGGGGTTGCCGCTGGCGTTCGCCGGTGCGGGCGTGTGGGCGCTGGTGTGGGCGCAACTGTCACAGGCCGCCTGCGGCACTGTCTGCAACTGGATGCTGGTCCGCCATTCGCTGCTGCCCTGGATCGGAGCGGAATCCCGAAGCCTGCTGCGTTTCGGGTCGTACCTGGCCGGGTCCAATGCGGTTTGCTGGTCGCTGGCAGCGATGCCCAGTCTGCTTATCGGCCGCGCGATAGGGTCCGGTGCACTTGGCTTTTACAACCGGGCGTGGAACCTGGCGGGACTGCCCTCGTCCACACTGGTGCCCGCCTTACAAAACGTAACCATGCCACTGTTCTCGCGGATGCCCGCCGAGAGCGCAACGCTGGGCCGGGCGTTTCTTTCAGTGCTGTCGGTGTCGGCACTGGTGGTGTTTCCGTCCTCCCTGCTGATCGCCGGCAGCGCCACGGCGTTGGTGCCGCTGCTCTTCGGTCCGGCATGGATGGCGGCCATACCGCTGTTCGCACCCCTGGCCTGCGCCATGGGTCTGGATGCCGTCGCTTCGCTGTGTGGGACGTTCCTCATCAGCCGCGGACGGCCGGATCTGGAACTGCGTGCCATGCTGATGGCCGCTGGCTGTGGCGCCATTGTTCTCGCGTTGGGAGCAGCCGGTGGCGCTTCCCTCGCCGTCTTCGCCTGGATGGTTTGTCTGTGCATCTACCTGGTACGGGCTGTCGCCGCATCCGTCTTCGCCGTCCGCATCGGCGGCGTGAAGTGGGGGCAGTTCGGCGCTGCTCTCCGTTCAGGTGCATTGCTGGGGGCGGCGGTCTTTTCCTCTGCCTATGGGACTGCCGTTGCGCTTGCCCCAACCCCGCCGTGGATGCGGCTGGCGGCGTGCGGGAGCGCGGCCGTTTGCGCCGCTGCCCTGCTGGTTCTAATGCTGCCTCGCCTGCTGCTGTACTCTGACCTCGCCTGGGCGATCTGCCGCAGCGGCGCTCCCCTCTCGTTCGCCGTAGCGGGTTGGCTGGAGCGGCGGCAGACACGGATACGACGGCCGGCTTCCGGTCTGGTTGACGAGGTGCCGTGAGACTGCTGGTTCTCTACCAGGGGCGGGATGCCGCCACCGATCAGCCCGGCTACTTCCACGGCTACGAGCGGCTCGCCTCGGAGGGCATGCTGGAAGCACACGCCACCCTGGCGTATCACGGTATCGCCGCTGCCCGCGGGTGGCCCGCCGTCTGGCAGGAGGCGGAGTCCGCGGCCCGGGCGATGGAAGCAGACGCCATCTGCCTGCAGTTCTTCCACGGCGATTCCATTCCAGACCCCACCGCCGGGATCCAACGCCTGCGGGCGCTGCCCTCCAAGCCGCTGTTGTTCACCACCCTGGGCGATGGCTATGGCCGCATCCTGAAACGCGTGCCCGCCAGCTTCCGCCGGGCCAGCGCGCTGGCCGATGTTTCCTTCCTGAGCGGAATGGGATACGTGGCCCGGCAACTGGCAGCCAGCGGCAGCCGCAACCTGGTGCTGATCCCGAACGGCTGCTGCCAGGTGCGCTTCGCCGCGCCGGCTTCCGCAACGCCGGACCGGCCCGACTTCGACGTGGCGTTCATTGGCTCCCTTGTGCGCTCGTCCAATCCGCTCAGCCCCTATTTCTGGGCGTCGCGCAGCCGCGCCCGCTTCGTGGATGCCTGCGAGCGGCGCTACGGCAGCCGCTTCGGCCTGTTTGGCAATGGCTGGCAAGGCCGGAAGTGCTGGCAGGGGCCGATGCCGTTTACCGAACAGCACCGCGCCTATCACCGGTCGGCCTTGGCGCTGGGCGGCATCCCGCATTTCAGCCATGATTACTACACGTCAGACCGGGTGTTCTTCGCCATCGCTTCCGGTGTTCCCTTCGTCGACTCCTGGGTTCGCGGCGTGGAGCATATCCTGGAGCCGGATCACGATTGGTGGCTGGCGCGCGGCCTGCCGGATATGTTCGACATCTGCGATCGGCTATTGGCCATGCCCGCGGCGGAGCGGCAGGCGCTGGGCGACGCGGCGCGCCGCACCATCCTCGCCCGCCATACGCAGTACCACCGCTGCGCCCAGATGATGGAAGTTGTTCGCAGCGTGCGTGACGCCCGTCGAAAAGGGCGCCTCGCGCCGCCGCCAGTATTGCCGTTTGTTCGCACGCACGGCACCACACCCGCGCCGCCCGCGGTGGTCGCCTGGCAAGGTTAAGCCGGGACCGGTCGCCAACCCAGCAGCAGATGCGCCTCATCGTTCAGATGCAGGACGCACGTCCCCGGCGGGCTGCTCTGATACCCGGTGGGAAACTGGCCGTAGAAGGGATTGCGCGGATAATGCCACTTGCCGCGCAGTTCCAGCCGCAGCCGTTCTCCCTTCCGGAAGCGCGTGGCATGCGGCAGCAGCGCGATGTGCACGGGAACAACTTCGCCGGGGCGTAACGGTTCCGGCCGGTCGTGCCGGTGCACCGGCAGGATCTCGGTGGATAGCGACTGGTCCAACTCGCGATGCGCGGCGCGCTGCCAGCCTCTGGTGACCATGTCCGATGCGAAGCCGAAGGAGCCCTCGAACAGCACTTCCCGGCCGTTCCGCAGTTTCCTTACGCCGGCGAACAGGTGGGCGTCCACCGTATCGCGCAGTTCCAGCGGCAACTGCAGCGCCATCGGCCCGATGATATCCATGTCGTGCGGGATCAGCCAGTCGAACGCGACACTGCCGTCGGGCAGCGCGAACGCCTCGGTGGCGTGTGGCTCCGCCCCGCCGCTGTCCAGCTTGCCCGGCGACAGCCGCAGTTTCGTCCACGTCAGATCCGGGGGAGGGAAGCCGGCCTCCTGGGTAACGGCCACTGGTAGCGAACCCTCTTCGTAGACGGCCAGCCGCACCGGCGGGCGGCGCTCCCAGCCATTGTCCTGCTGCTTTAAGTAGCGATCGAAGAAGCGGACGCGCGTCTCGGTGGCGTCGCTGCCGTAATACTCGCACCATTTGCCGCCGCGATGGGTATAGAGAAACCGCTCGGCCGCCCCAGCACGGCGCCACACTTCGAAACTCCCGCGCGAGTGCAGCGAATGATCGGAGAAACTGCCGCATACCAGCACGGGTACCTGTATCCGTTCCAATTGCGGTGTGATGGCCTGATACCACGCGTCGCGTTCCGTCCGGCGGTGAACCTCTTCATGGATCGACCCGCGCATGCGTGCCGCGTGGGCCGTCAGCTTGCTCCAGGCGATTCGGAAGCCGTCTTCGCGCACACCGCCGGGACGCGCGAAGTCACGATACAGATCGCTCAAGCCTTCCCACGGACAGATGGCGGCCAGGTGTGGAGGGCGCAGCGCCGCTACCTTGTACTGGCTGATAGCGAGATACGATACGCCGTCCAGCCCGACACGCCCGTTCGACCACGGCTGCGTGCCCGCCCATTCGATGAGGTCGTAGTAGTCTTCGGCTTCCTGGTCGGAGAACAACTCGCCGGTGCCCTCCGATGTGCCGCCGCCGCGCAGGTCGGCATTCACCACCGCATAGCCGCGCGGCACCCAAACGGCAGGGTCGGGGGCTTCCCAACTGGTCCAGGCCGACAGGCGTACGGGCGCCGGCTGCAGAAACACACGATACTGCGGGTTCACGCGTCCGGTACGTGCCGGGATCTGATCCTTGTCATAGGGGTGCGCCGAGAGTATGACCGGGCAGGGCTGGTTGCTAGCAGGCCGGAAAACATTGACGCGCAGCGTGGTGCCGTCGCGCACACGGACCGGCACATTCCAATCGGTCAGCGCCCCTTCCGGCGCCGGTCCGACGAGTACATTCGGGTGCCGGGCAGCGCGGGCACGCCGAATCACACGCTCGAGTAGGCTCATGAGTGCAAGGATCGGACTGGTGCCATTGTAGCCCAGCCTTCATTTTTACCAGATAGGTGAAATCCTGCATGTTTTTACAAGCATTACGCTGGCGCCGCGGTTTCCTCCCACCCCCGGCTGGCCGGGCGTAATAGGTGTAAGTACTGGTAACAGAACCCGTTTCCACGCCGCACCGCCTGCGATCGACATCGAAACCCGGTTACTCGTGTGAACAGATGTAACTCCCCCGCGTACCCGGGGGAACGCCAGACTGTTAAGCATCTACTCGCTTTTGCACAAAGGGGGAAACGACATGATTGTTACCAAAGGGTCTGTTAAAGTAACTTGCCTGGTGCTGCTGGCCTGCCTCGGCGCGTTGGGGCAAACCAGCCGCGGCACGATCACCGGCATCGTGAAGGATGCTTCCGGCGCGGTGGTGCCCCAGGCACGTATTGAATTGGTAAGCGTGGGGCAGAATACCACGCGGTCCACCGAAAGCAACGATACCGGCCTCTATCGCTTCGACGCCGTCGATCCTGGAGACTACCAGATCAAAGTGTCGCTGGCCGGTTTCAGCACTTTTGAGACCAGCCCCTTTCCCATCGCCGCCGCGCAGGTGGCCACTATTGACGCCACCCTCGAAACCGGCCAGACCGTCACCACCGTGAATGTCGCCGATGTCTCGGTTTCGCTACAGACGGAAGCGCCCGTACGCTCCGCCACGATTGCGCCGGTGCAGGCTACGGAACTGCCCGTCGCGCTCCGCAATCCCTCTCTGCTGGCACTTACCATTCCCGGGGTGAGCAGTAATCGCGGCGGCTTCGGCACCAGCACCTTCTCGGTGAACGGCAGCCGCGGACGCTCCAATAACTTCCTGTTAGACGGTACCGAAAACAACGATATCTCCATCAGCGGGCAGGCTCTTCGCATCACCAATCCCGATGCGGTGGCCGAAGTCTCGGTGCAGACATCGAACTTCGATGCGGAGTTCGGGCGTGCCGGTGGCGCGGTGGTGAATACGATTACCCGGTCTGGCACCAATGAACTGCATGGAACGGCGAGTTACCTGGTGGAATCCACGCGCTTCAACGCGCTCACCAATCAGGAGGCGTTGAACCCTGAGGTTGTCCGCCGCGGGCGTCCGCTGCCCGGCACCGACCAATACTTCTCGGGCACGCTCGGCGGTCCTATCATTCGCAACAAAACCTTCTTCTTCGGGGCCTTCCAGGAGAACCGTACGCTATCGAGCAGCACAGCGAGCCGCATTCACCTGTCGGCGGCCGGACGCGCCACGCTGCGCGCACTCTATCCGGTGGGGGCGCGCCCCAATGTCGACCTGTACCTGGCCAACACCGAAGGCGCGGTAGCCGATACGCAGCTTTCGCCTCTTCCGCTTGGCGATGGCCGCCCCAGCTTGGAGTTCGGCACCGTGGCCCGCTCCTTCAGTAACTTCTTCGAATCCACCTTGCCGATGGTGAAAGTGGACCATCGATTCAACGACACCAATCTTCTGATGGCGCGCTGGGCCTGGGACGACCGCCAGAACACCGGCACCGTCGGGCCCGCGCCCGGCTTCGACTCCACCAGCAGCAGCCGCTTCCTGAACCTGCTGGTTTCTTACACGCGCGTGTTCTCGCCCACCGTGACGAACGAACTGCGGCTGCCCTACAACCGCCCGACGCTCAGTTCGCCCAACGATGCCGAAAACCCGCTCGCGCAGCAGATTCCGGCCATCGACATCGGCGGCTTCCAAGCCACTACGCTGGGCGTTGCCAGCACCTTGCCACAGGGGCGCATCGCCAACAACTACGGCATCCAGGACACCATCACCGTGGTGCAGGGGCGGCACTCGCTCCGCTTTGGTCTTGACCTGCTGCTACAGCGTGCGCGGCAGTTCGCCCCGGTGGCCCACCGCGGCAGCATCGCCTACCGCGCCAGCACCGGCTATACCGCCTTCGCCAACTTCATCGACGATTTCGGCGGCTCCGGCGGCGGCGCCAGCAAGGACTTCGGCAGCCCCGCCTACTACCCCAGCCTGTTCCGCCAGGCGTACTTCTTCCAGGACCGCTGGCGCGTCACCAACAGCCTGACCATGACGTTGGGCGCGCGCTATGAATATTTTGGCCTGCCCATGAACTCCCTCCGCACGCCGGCCTTCACAGGCCTGTTCAACATCGACCCGCGCACCTTCACCGGGCCTTTCACCGAGCCCAACCGCGTGCCTGCCGACCGCAACAACTGGGCCCCCGTGGCCGGACTGGCGTGGTCGCCATCCTTCACCGAGGGCGTGTTGGGCAAACTGCTTGGTGACAAGCAATTCGTGCTGCGCGCCGGTTACCAGATCGGCTATGACTCGTTCTTCAACAACATCGCCTCCAATGCCGCCACGGCGGCGCCGAACCTGATCGCCACCAATACTCCCTCCGTGGTGACCGCCGCCAATCCGCGCGGGCTGCCGAACATGCTGGCCAGCCTGCCGCGCGTGCCTCGTCCGCTGACGCCGCTCGATTCGCAGGGCAACCTGGTGGCGTCGAATCTGGTGAACCCGTACTACCAGCGGTGGTCGTTCGGCATCCAGCGTAACCTGCCGTTCCACTTCCTGCTCGACACGGCGTATGTGGGCAGCCGCGGCGTGAAGCTCTATGCCAATGAAGACCTGAATCCGCTGGTTCCGCCGGCCTTCCAGATCATGCCGCAAGGCTTAACCGAAGCCAACGTACCGTACCGCCCATTGCAGGGCCGCTATGACAACTTACAGGGCGCACGTACCATCCGCACGAACAACGGCAACTCCAGTTATCACTCGCTGCAGATCGATGCGCGCCGCCGCTTTGCCAACGGGCTCATGTTCACCGGCGCCTACACCTGGTCGAAGTTCATGGATAACGCCAGCGAGGTTTTCAACTGGAACGGCTTTCAGATTCCCGGCAGCCCCGCCATCCCGTCGATCTTCGGCGGCCAGCCGCTGGAGAAGGCGGTCTCGGCGTTTGATCGCACGCAGCGTGCGGTCTTCACCTGGGTCTATGAATTGCCGTTCTACAAGAAGCAGCGCGGGCTCGTCGGGCACCTGGCAGGCGGCTGGCAGGCGAGCGGTGTCGCCACCTTCGAATCGGGCGTTCCGTATACGGTGGTGAATGGACTGGATGCCGATGGCTTTGGCGGCGGCTTCGACCGTCCCATGTTCAACCCCAGTGGGGCACGGGGCGTGCGCGCCCAGGTGAGCACCAGCAGTCCCACAGGCTATGTCAACCCGGATGCCGGCAATGCGCCGATCAACCCGCAGGAGGCGCGGTACATCCAACTGCCCACCTGTAACTTCACCCGTAACCCGTCGGGCTGCCCCACCGGCAACCTGGGCCGCAACACGGAACGTTCCAAGGGCACCAATAACTTCAACATGAATTTCAAGAAGCGCACCAACATCACCGAGCAGGTGACCACCGAACTGTGGGTGGAGTTTTTCAATATCTTCAACAAGCCGCAGTACGGCTCGCCCGGCGAAGGTGCCTTCCAGCCGGCTTCTCCAGCGCTGCAGTCGAACGTAGCCACCTCGCCCGCCGGGCGGTTCCTGCGTCCGGAGTTCCAGGACGGCGGCGCCCGCGTGGCGCGCTTTGGAGTGAAGGTGCGGTTCTAAGCCTCTGCCGGCAATGCCGTCCGTTCCTGTATAGTAACGAGGAACGGAACACAGCATGCACCGATTCGCGTTGTTAGTTCTGCTTACTCTGTTACCTGTCGCAGCGTTTGCGCAACGGGACCGCTCGCACGGGCGCTCCATGGTCATCACGCAAAACGGCATTGTAGCCACCAGCCAGGTTCTGGCGTCGCAGGCAGCGGCGCAGATCCTGGCCAAGGGTGGCTCGGCTGCCGATGCATCCATCGCCGCCAACGCGGTGTTGGGCGTCATCGAGCCCGGTATGGACGGCATCGGAGGCGACATCTTCGTCCTCTATCGCGAAGCCTCTACCGGCAAGGTGCACGGCCTGAACGGCAGCGGCTGGGCCCCCAAGCGGCTGACCGCTGATTTCCTCGCTTCCAAAGGCATTCGCAATAAGATGCCCTCCGACGGCATCCATTCGGCCACCGTGCCGGGCTGCGTCGACGGCTGGTGGCGCATGCACCAGAAGTTCGGCAAACTGCCCTGGAAGTCGCTCTTCGACGCCGCCATCAAGTTTGCCGAACAGGGTTTCCCTTTGCAGGAGACCGCCTCCGGCCACTGGCAGACGGCCAAACTCGCCAACTCCGCGGCGGGCAAGCAACTGTTCCATCCCGAAGGCAAGGTGCCGCAGATGGGCAGTATCTGGAAGAACCCGGGCCTGGGCCGCGCGCTGCGGCTCATCGCTGAAGGAGGACGCGATGCTTACTACAAGGGCGACATCGCCAAGGCCATTCTGCGCACCTCCAACGAACTGGGCGGCGCCTTCGATGCGGCCGACCTGGCCGACTTCCAAAGCGAATGGGTAACGCCGATCACCACGGAGTACCGCGGTTGGAAGGTGACCGAACTGCCTCCAAACGGACAGGGCATCTCCGCGCTGATCATGCTGAATCTGATGGAGCGCTTCACTCCGGGGCGCACGACCAATGACCCCGAATGGCTGCATACCAAGATCGAAGCCATGAAGCTGGCGTATTCCGACTTGGCCACCTACATCGCGGACCCAAAGTACGCCGCCATCCCCACTGAAGCGCTGCTCAGTAAGAACTACGCAGCCTCGCGCGCGAAGCTCATTGGCAAGAACGCCAACTGCGGCGTGAGGCCCGGTAAACCCATCGAGAGCGATACGACGTATCTTTCGGTTGTCGACAAGGAAGGTAACATCACCAGTTGGATCCAAAGCGTTTCGGGCATGTGGGGGAGCTATGTCGTCGTGGATGGCATGGGCTTCCACCTGCATAACCGCGGCGCTGGCTTCTCGCTCGATTCCAAGCATCCGAACATGCTGGCCTCGCGCAAGCGCCCGTTCCACACCATCATTCCCGGTGTGATGGAGAAGGATGACATCGCGATCGGCTTCGGCATCATGGGCGGTCCAAACCAGCCTCTGGCTCATGCGCAGTTTGTCTCCAACATGGTGGATCATGGGCTGAATCTGCAGGCCGCACTCGAGGCGTCTCGCTTCACCAAGCCAAACTCGCAAGGCTGCGAGGTGACGGTGGAATCGCGCATCGGCATACCGGCTCTGACGGAACTCGGAGCCCGCGGGCATGAACTGCTATTAAAGCCCGAGTACACGCAGAGCATGGGCCGCGGCAATGCCGTCATGCGCAATTTCAAGACGAAGGTGAATTACGGCGCCAGTGACCCGCGAGCGGACGGCGCCGCGATACCGGAACCGTAAAAGGCTACCGCCCGTCCCAGCGCAATCCAACACGCCACATCCGAGGGGCGCCGATATTCGGCGTCGGCGTCCAGCCCACCAGGAACGTACGGTCAAAGGCATTCTCCAGCGCCAGCGTCGCCGACAGGCCATACGCGATCCGCTGCCGCCCGCTCATCTGGAAGACCGCAAACCCCGGCAGCAGCATCGACCGCGTGTTGCGGTCATCTTCAAACGCCAGCCCGAAGCTGCGCATACCCGCGGCCAGCAGCGTGCCGCCCTTGGCGAACGTAAACTGCCCCGACCCCTGGTGTTTCGGAATATGCGGCAGCCGCTCGCGCGTGCCGAAGCGTGACTCCACGAACATATAGCTGCTCTCGAACGTCATCCACCGCCACCGCTGCCGGAAGTCCAACTCCACGCCCCGGCTGTTGGCCTCCGCCGCATTGCGCCGCTGGCGAATGATCTGGGCCGGTGTATTCACTAGCGTCACGTTCGTGATGATGCGGTCAATGGAGTTGTAAAAGCTGGTGAAGCCCAATCGCCGCGTCTCGCCCACCCAGTCCGCACCAGCCTCCACGCCGGCGATACTTTCGGGCAGCAGGTTCGCGTTCGCCTGCGTAACGGCATTGCCCGCGCGGAATTCGCGATACAGCTCGTTCAACGTCGGCGCGCGGAAGCTGCGGTAGGCCGATACGCGTCCGCGCAGTGAACCGCGTCCCACCGTCAGACCGCCGCTCGGGCTCAGGAATCGCGAGCCCTGTCCCGCAAAGTGATGCCGCAGTCCGAACTGTAACTGCGCGATACCCACCTTTGTATTCACCTGCCCGAACACGCCGTGCTGCAACTGCGATCCGCCACCGCTGCGGAAGCCGGTTGGAATCACGGTTTCCAGCGAATAGCCTTCCACGCGTACGATATCGGCCCCCGCCAGGAAGTTCGTGCTGCCCACCTGGCGACGGAACAGGCCCGCCGCGCCGGTACCCTCGCTCGGCACCGTCTGGCGCGAGGTCAGCCGCTCGGAATTGCGATCCGCGGCGATGGCCGAAAACGACTGGTGGTATTCCTGCCGCGTGTGATACGCGATGAGGTTCAGGTTATTCACTACGCCCGTGGAATAATGCGCCGACACCGTGCCCAACTGCGTCGAGTTGCGTTGCAGCACCGTGCCGTTATCGCGGTCTTCCACCAGCACGTCGCCTTTGAAATAGAGCCGGTGGCGGTCGCCAAAGTAGTCGAAGCGCACAAAGGGCGAGAGGAAATCGACGCCGGCCTTGGTATCGCTGCGGCCGCGCACATTGCCCGGCACAATGTAATAGCCACTGGTGGTATAGCCGCGCAGGAAGGCCGACACCGACATGTTCTTGAACGGCTGCGTGAAGCCGCCGCTCACCATGGACTGCGCCAGGTTGCCGCCTTCATAGGCGAGTGTGTAGCGGCGTTGCTCCGGCGGTGGCGAGAACAGCGCGATGGCGCCGCCCATCGCCCGGTCGCCGAAGACGCTGGTGGAGGCGCTGCGCAGGATCTCCACGCGATCGGTCAAATCCGGCGCCAGCCGCGTCCAGTACACCCACCCGCCGAAGGGATCATTCACCGGCACGCCGTCCCACAGCACTAGCGTGCGGCTGGCTCCCGAAGACCCGATGCCGCGCAGCGACACGCCTTGCGTGGTGGGATTCGCCACCAGGCTCGACGAGCGCCGGAACAACGTAAAGCCAGGAACCATACGCATGCGGTCGTCCAGGTTGACACCCGGGATGGCCGCCAGTTGCGGAGCGCCCAAAACAGAAACGCTCGCCGGTGTTTCGGCCTGCAACTCACCCACTACGGTGACGCTGGTCTGTACCGGCGGCAGTTTGCCGTCGTCCGCCGGGGTTGTCGTCGCCGGACCTTGCTGTGCCCACACGGGGAGACAGCAACCGAGCAGGGTTCCAACCAGCAGCCAGTAAGGAATCCGCATTCGCACTGATGACAATTTGAAAGCTTCCGGAAGCATGAGGATAAATCAACCGATCCGATCGAACAGGAGTAACTTGCGCCAGGTACCGCAGCAGCGCATACACATCGCCGGCGCCCGGCAGACCGCCATCGAAGTCCTGCGTTACCAGGCGCAGCCGCGTCTGCCGTGCCGCCAATCGCCAACATAAAAAGGCAGCCCCCTCGACGGCCTCTTCCAACCACTCGCTCTCCGCATTCCCCAGCCGCAGGTCCAGGCAAATCTCCACCATGTGGTCCTCTTCCCGCGCGAATTCCCGAACCTGCAAATCGCCCGTGTGTGCCGTCGCTTTCCAATCCACGTGGCGGACGCTCTCGCTGTTCACATAGGGCCGGATGCGATAGAAATCCGTGCCGCGCCCGCGCATGTAGGCATCCAGGCTGCCTTCGAGCGAGAACAGCGTGTCTTCCCAATCCGGCCGCGGGTCGATACTGGGGTACACCAGTACCTCCCGCCGCAAGCGCATCTGCAGGCGGCGCTCGGTGAAGCCGAACGGAAAGCGCGTGGTGAACTGGTAGTCGCTGTCGCCATGCAGGCCGCGGCGGTCGAACCGCACGGTGGTGTGTGCCTCCACCGTACTGCGGCCGGCCACGATTGGAAAGTACAACTGCAAGGGCGACTCCTGTTCATCCATTGAAGCCAACTGCAACGAGAACGCCGGCATCCAGAACTTCGAGTTATACAACTCCAGGCGTGCCGGCATGGTGCGCCGCGCGAACACATGTTCCGGCAACAGCAGCTTCACTTCAATTCCAGCAAGCGACAGGCGGCTCAAAAAGCCCGAGACCAGCATGGTGGACAGCATGGCCGCCAGGAGCAGAAACAGCAGGTTATTCCCCGACGCAAAGGCCGAAAAGCCCGTCAACAGCAGCAGAGCGGTAAACGCCAGTCCGCTCCACGTCACCTGATGGCGCACACCCGAGCGCCAGCGGGTAACCCACTGCTTCCAGCGGCTCTTCTGCGGCGGGGAAGGCAATCTGGCCTCATCGTGTCACAATAGGCAACTTATGTCCACTCCGGCCGCCGGCGGCACGCCACAGTTACGGCGCTCGCTTCATCTCAGCCAACTCGTCGTTATGGGCATCATCATGGTGCAGCCCACCGCGCCCATGCCGCCGTTTGGTGCGATTCACCAGGCGGGGCGCGGCCATGTGACTACCACCGTATTGGTGGCGATGCTGGCCATGCTGTGTACGGCCATCTCTTACGGACGCATGGCGCGGGTGTATCCGGCCGCCGGCTCGGCGTATACCTATGTGGGCCGGACGCTGCATCCGCTGGCTGGGTACCTGACCGGCTGGTCGATGCTGCTGGACTACGTGGTGAACCCGCTCATTTGTACGATCTGGTGTGCCAGTGCGGCCCGCGCGCTGTTCCCGGGACTACCGGGTTGGACGGCGATTGTAGGATTCGCCTTGCTGTTCACGTTGATGAACCTACGCGGGATTCAGGCCACGGCGCGGACGAATCTGGTGCTGACGATGGTGATGGGCGCGGTGATTGTCTGGACCATCGCGGCCTGTCTGCGCTACGCCCTGGGGCAGCCGGTGGTGAATTGGACCGAGCCGTTCTACTACCCGCCGACGTTCTCCTGGGTGACGATTTCGAACGCGACTTCGGTGGCTGTGTTGACGTATATCGGCTTCGATGGGCTGTCGACGCTGTCGGAAGAGGTGGAGAACCCGCGTCGCAACATCCTGCTGGCGACGGTGTATACATGCCTGATCATCGGCACGCTGTCGGCAGTGCAGGTGTACGTGGCGCAGTTGGTGTGGCCGCCGTCGGAGCCTTTCCCGAATGTGGATACGGCTTACGTGCACATCGCGCGCAAAGCTGGCGGCGAGGCGCTGTTCCAGGTGATTACGTGGACGCTGGTGGTGGCGACGGTGGGGTCGGGGTCGGGCGCCCAACTGGCCGGCGCGCGGCTGCTCTATGGCATGGGCCGCGACCGTACGCTGCCTGCCTCGATCTTCGGCCAACTGCATCCGCAGACCCGTGTGCCTGCGAACAACGTGCTGCTGATCGGAGTGCTGTGCATCGTGGGCGGCTTCCTGATCAGTTACGAGATGGGGGCGCAGTTGCTGAATTTCGGTGCGCTGATCGGGTTTATGGGCGTGAACCTGAGTGCGCTGATCCACTACTTCTTTCGGGAACGACAGAGAACGCTGGGCCATCTGATTCCCGGGCTGGGCGGTTTTCTGGTGTGCGGGTATCTGTGGATGAGCCTGAGCCGTAGCGCACAGCTGGCGGGGTGGAGTTGGGTGGTGGTCGGCCTGTTGTATTGTGCGTGGCTGACGAAGGGGTTTTCCAGGCCGATGCCGCGGTTTGAAGCCGGGGAGGCGTGAGGTTCGGCTCGGCGATCTCTGGGTCTCTGCGCGACATTTTGTTCTGAGTATCTAGCACAGAGCCGTAGAGGCCGCGGAGAAGAGAGACTGCTGTTCAGACGGGACGCGCCTTCGGCAGCACGCCTGGGCAGTGCCCTTTCTAATCCTCTGGCCGCCGCCACGGACAGCACGGCTGATCGGACGCCATGATGCGCCCGCAAGATGCTCTATCCTGCTGAGGCCGTCACTGCGCTTTGCGGAGAGCCTCGATCCGCTGCGCGAAGGTGGTGGGTCTTGATGCCCGAGGTGTGACAATCCTTTCCGGTGGCCCCGTTTTCGTCCTTCTCACGCATAACTCTACGTAGGAGAGACGCGCCAGTGCCTTTGATACTCGTGGCAATTGATGGGACCGGGCCTGACCCTGGTGAGAAGACCACCGATGGAAAGGAAAAGTA
Source organism: Bryobacterales bacterium (assembly GCA_016789745.1). Taxonomy (GTDB): domain Bacteria; phylum Acidobacteriota; class Terriglobia; order Bryobacterales; family Bryobacteraceae; genus CADEFT01. Next base: position 7,632 of record JAEUQF010000172.1, on the reverse strand, counting down.
CGACGAAGCCTTCTGCCTCAGCTTCGTCAAAACGGTGCACGACCGAGCTCCAACCATCTACAAGAAGTATCTTCGGGGACCGACGGAGTTGGGGTTAGAAACGGGACCACTCGCCGCACAGGCTGCGAAACTCGTTCGCAAGTACGTGTTCGACTACCGCGCCGCGATCCAGGCCAAAAACGCCGCTGCAACCCTGGCCTACTGGGCGGCTGCTCCCAAGCAGCAAACCGTTACTATGCCCGGCGACCGCGGCACGATGGCGATGGCGGGAAGCGGCCAACCGTTGGATGCTCCGCCCAAGCAGGAGACACCGGAACCCGTGAAGATTTGCCTGGTTGGCTATAGTCGCGGAGCTGCCGCTCTGATCTGCACCGCTGGTCTGCTCAGCACGAAGATGTTTGTGGACCGGGCTACCGGGTTGAGCCGCTCAATCTACGGGGTGACCACCGAAGAAGGGCCGCTCGATGTGGATTACCTGGTAATGTTTGACCCGGTTGACCGAAGCTTCGTCGACGCGGGCACGGTCCCCTCCAACGTCAAGCAGGTCTTTTCGGTTCTTCGCGATCCGGTCACCAAGAGCCGCGAGTTCATGGGCAACTGCGGTTCAAACTGGGACAGCGGCACCACGAAGCGACCTCCGTTCCCGAAGTTCACGACAACCCACGGCGGCATGGGCGGAACCCCATGGTGTACCGACCCGGACTGGCAAGCCAAGTTCAAGGACAAAAAGGACGGCAGCGGCAAAACCGCCGCTTCCGAGTGGTGGGGCAAGAAGGTGGAGGAGGTCGCCGATGGCAGCCGCGATGAACGGACATTCTATGCCTGGGGGAGTGTCAAGAACCTCTACAAGCCACTCGCCGGCCGGCATGTTTCCGGGTTGCAAGAGGTGGCTGAGGCCAAGCACACCGACATCACTCACCAACAGGATCTGGATGGTTCCAAGGCGGTGTGGGACGCCATTGCTCCCAAATTGCTGGCTGCCGGTATCATCACGAACGCCGAGTGGCCGGGGAAAAACATCAAGTACAATTTGGCCCACGGGCTACCGTTGACCACGCCCCGCTAGCAGTACTGGGTCATCCCCCCGCCCGCCAAACCCCGTCCGCCCCCAGAACCTCAAACGGCCGGAACTTGGCCTTATACGCCATCGCCCCGCAATCCCGCACCCAGTACCCCAGATAGTAGTAAGGAATCCCCGCCGCCCGCGCGTGTTCGATCTCCCACAGCGCCCCGAGCGTCCCCAACGACCGCTCCCCTAACTCCGGGTCAAAATAGAAATACACGCTCGACAGCGAGTACCGCGACACATCGCACACCCCCGCCGCCACCAGCCTTCCTTTCAACCGATACGTAAACACCTCGGTTTCCACCGGCGACTCGAACAGGTACGCCTCTGCCCCTTCCTCCGCCCGCTCTTCGCCATGCCACTGCTTTTGATACTTCAGAAACAGCGTCAGTAACTCCGGGCGATCCTCTGTCCGGCGCGCGGTCACCACCAGGTCCTGGTTCTGCCGCCACACCCGCCGCTGCGACTTGCTGGGTGCGAACCCTGTCACCGGCACCCGGATCGGCACACACTCCCGGCACCCCGCGCACACCGGCTGGTAGAACAACTCGCTACTGCGCCGGAATCCCCGGTCCATCAAACGGTGATACTGCGTCGCTGACATGTGCCCCGCCAGAAACGCGCGATACCGCGCCCGGCGCCCCGGTAAGTACGGGCAGCGCTCCTCCGGCAGCACGGTCAGGATATCGTCGTCCAATAGCCCGGCAGGCAGGGCCGGATAGTAGCAGAAGTCCATCGCCCCTCAGCCAAACAGCGTAGCAGGCCACCCAGTACGTCGGCATGCAGATTCCCATTTCTAAACCGCTGCAATTTGGTTACAATTTAATTGCAATGCTGGCGTTGGCGTGGATTTTCTTAACGCTGCCGGCGGTTCTGCCGGCCTCGGATCACCAAGTTGTGCTCTGCCTGGAAAACCAGAAGCAACTCAGCTCCGGCGCCCTCCACTCCTTCCGCGACGCACTTGCCCAACTCGGCCCCCTGGTTGGTGCCACCATTACATTCCGCTGCGAAGACCTTCGGCCCCCCTTCGTCATCGTTACCCTTCGCCAGGAACCCCGTCTCACCCAACCGGACAACGCCCTGGCGGCCATGCGGACCGAGGACGGCCGTGTTCTACCACGCATGGAACTCTATCTGAAACCGATTCACAGCCTGCTCCCGGCGCGGCTGGAAGTGTTGGAAGGACGAGCCTTAGCCTGGGTGGCCGGGCACGAACTTCTGCATTTCCTTTCGCAACGCCAGCATCATGACCACAGGGGATGGTTTGCGGCCGAACTCAATACAGCTATGCTTCTAATGCCGCCCTCGGCCTATCGGCAAAAATAATCATCGATCAACCGCCCAAATCGGTTTAGATGGTGTAACATCCACACTAGCGGGAACCATCCTTGTTAAGTAGAAGCCTGATGCGGTTGACCCTGGTCACTCCCTTTACCCTCGCTGTGTGTCTGGCCCAGACGCCGGCACCGCCCTCGTTCGAAAAGACCGTCCAGCCCATGCTGGCCAAAAGCTGTGCGCCCTGTCACAACGACAGCGTTGCGTCCGGCGGTGTGAACGTTGGCGCCTTTTCCCACGCCGCCTCGCTCACCGAGAAGCGCGAGGAATGGGAACGCCTGCTGGCGAAAGTGAAATCCGGCGAGATGCCGCCGAAAGGCACGCCGCGGCCAGACCCCTCCCAGGTCAAATCGCTGCTCGACTACATTCACGGCGAATTTGAAAAGGCTGACCGCAACGTCAAGGCCGACCCCGGCCGCGTCACCGCCAAGCGCCTGAACCGGAACGAGTATTCGAACACCATCCGCGACCTGCTCGGCGTCGATTTCCGCGCCGAAAAGGACTTCCCCACCGACGACAGCGGCCACGGCTTCGACAACATCGGCGACGTCCTCACCATCTCGCCCATCCTGATGGAGAAGTACCTGGATGCGGCCGAAGAGATCGCCTCGCGCGCCATTGGCGCCAACCCGCTCCCGAAGAAGCCGCTCGAATTCGAGTACCACGCCAAGGAAAAGAAGATCCGCCGCCCGAACTTCTCCACCATCGAAGCCACGCACCGCGTCGACTTCGAAGGCGAATACATCGTACGCATCGGCCTGCCCGGCGAGCGCGCCAAAGACGCCGCTCCGGTCACCTTAGCCTTCTACATGGATGGCAAGATGATCCACTCGCAGCCGGTGGAAACCAAGCCGTCGGGGCTGGTCTACTTCAACCCCTACTCGGTGGAAGAATTCCGCCTCACGTTGCCCGAAGGCGACCACACCTTCCGCGCTGCCTTCCTCAACGACGAGTTCATCAAGACCATCAAGACGGCCAAGGAAGCCTACAGCAGCAAGTCGAACAAGTACCTCGACTCCATTACCTTCGTCGGCCCCTTCGCTACCAAGACCGAACGCCCCAGCCGTAAGAAGATCCTCGTCTGCGACCCGAACTCCGGCGCCGCCTGCGTCGACAAGATCCTCTCCACGCTGGCCCGCCGCGCCTACCGCCGCCCGGTCACCAAAGCTGATGTCGCCGCGCTCACCCGCTTCGTGAACCTGGCCAAGAGCGAAGGCAAAACTACCGAGCAGGGCATCCAGCTTGCCATCCAGGCCATGTTGGTCAGCCCGCACTTCCTGTTCCGCATCGAGCATGACCCGGTCGCCGGCGTCCATCAGATCTCTGACCTTGAACTGGCGTCGCGCCTCAGCTATTTCCTGTGGTCGTCGATGCCCGACGAGCAACTGCTGGCGTTGGCCGAGTCGAAGAAGCTCCGCACCCCCGGCACCATCGACGCCCAGGTCAAGCGCATGCTCGCCGACGACCGTTCCGCCGCGCTCGCCTCCAACTTCGCCGGGCAATGGCTGGAAACCCGCAACCTCGATTCGGTCAAGCCCGACCCGCAGAAGTTCCCCGATTGGGGTCCAGACCTGCGCGACGCCATGAAGATGGAAACGCGGATGTTCTTCGAAGCGATGCTCCGCGAAAATCGGCCCATGGGCGAGTTCCTGGACGCGAAGTTCACCTACCTCAATGACCGCCTGGCCGCGCATTACGGCATCGAAGGCGTACAGGGCCCCGAGTTCCGCCGCGTGGAACTGACCACGGCCCAGCGCGGTGGCATCCTGGCTCACGCCAGCGTGCTGACGGTGTCGTCATACCCCACCCGCACCTCGCCCGTCATCCGTGGCAAGTACGTGTTGCAGAACATCCTCGGTGTGCCTCCGCCCGTGCCGCCGCCGAACGTGCCCAGCCTGGATGAAGAGGCCGTCGGTACGTCCGGCTCGCTGCGCCAGCAATTAGAGAAGCACCGATCGAATGCCGTCTGCGCCTCCTGCCACGCCCGCATGGACGTGCTCGGCTTTGGCCTCGAGAACTACGACGCCATCGGCCGCTGGCGCTCCAAGGACGGCAACTTCGAAATCGACCCGTCCGGCACCTTCCCCAACGGCCGTAGCTTTAAAGACGCCGCCGAGATGCGTACCGCGCTGAAGGCCGATCTGCCGGAGTTCGCCCGCTGCATCACCGAGAAGATGCTCACCTATGCCCTCGGCCGGGGCCTGGAGCGGTATGATCGTAGAACCGTCGCCGACATTGTGAAAAAGATCTCAGGGGATGACTACCGTTTCCAGACCCTGGTATTCGAAATAGTCCGGAGCCTGCCGTTCCAGAATCGCAGGCCCGAAGTGCAAACCAAGTTGCCCGTGACCACGAAATCGAAGGAGATAGCGGCTCGATGATTACCCGGAAAGCCTTGAATCGGAGAACGTTCCTGCGTGGGGCCGGCGCCGCCGTGGCGCTCCCGTTCCTGGATGCCATGGCCCCTGCCTTTGCCTCCAGCACCGTCAAGTCCCCCGTCCGTATGGGCTTCGTGTATGTGCCGAACGGCATCGACATGAAGAACTGGACGCCCTCCCAGGACGGCGCTCTGGGTGAACTGCCGCGCATTCTCAAGCCGCTCGATCCGTTCAAGAAGGACATCACCGTCCTCAGCAATCTGACGCACAACAACGGCCGCGCGCTGCTCGACGGCGCCGGCGACCATGGCCGTTGCTGCGGCGCCTACCTCACCGGCGTCCAGCCCCGTAAGTCCGCCGTCGACATCAAGGCGGGTATCTCCTGCGACCAGATTGTCGCCAACAAGATTGGCGGCCAGACGCGCTTCCCCTCGCTCGAAGTGGGGTTGGAAGACGCGCGGCAGGCCGGCGATTGCGATTCCGGTTACTCCTGCGCCTACACGAACAACCTGGCCTGGCGCAGCGAAACGCAGCCGCTGCCCCCGATTCTGGACCCCCGCGCGATGTTCGAACGCCTCTTCGGCAAAGGTGCCAACCTCAGCCCAGAAGAGCGCGCCGTGCAGAGCAAGTTCCGCCGCAGCATTCTCGACTTCGTCACCGATGACACCAAGAAGCTGCAGTCGAACCTCGGCCCCACCGACCGCCGCAAGCTGGACGAATACCTCTCCTCCATCCGCGAAATCGAGCGCCAGATCGAGAAGGCCGAAAAAGACAACGCCCAGATTGACCCGAAGATGGACAAGCCCTACGGCGTCCCGGCTGACTTCGCCGAGCACTTCAAGCTCATGAGCGACATGATCACCGTGGCGTTCCAGGCCGACCTCACCCGCGTACTCACCTTCCTGGTCACCCGCGAAGGTACCTCGCGTGCTTATCGCGAAATCGGCATCTCCGACGGCCACCACCCCCTCACCCATCACATGAACAAGCAGGACCTCATCGAAAAGGTCACGCAAATCAATACCTATCATGTGACGCAGTTCGCCGGCTGGATCGAGAAGCTCAAGTCCATCAAGGAAGGCGACCGCAGCCTGCTCGACAACTGCATGCTGGTCTATGGCGCGGGCCTGTCGGACGGCAATCGCCACACCCATGAAGATCTGCCCACGCTCATCGCCGGTAACGGCGGCGGCTTCATCAAGTCCGGCCGCCGCGTGACGTATCGCCGCGAAACGCCAATGTCCAATCTCTTCCTCACCATGATGGATCGCATGGGCGTCGAAGTGGATCACTTCGGGGATGCTTCCGGCCGCCTGCGCGGCCTGGACCTTGCCTGATGCAATTTCCGACTACCGGCAAGCCCTCGCTCGGCGTCATCTACGATTCCAGCCTCGGCAGCAATGCCGATGAGGCGCTGACGCTGGCGCTGCTGTATGGGCTGGACGGCAAGAACGATTGCCGCGTCATCGCCATCAGTACCACCCGCGACAGCCTCCGCGGCGCCCAACTCTGCGACGTGATCGGCCGCTTCCTGGCCGGCAGCATCAGCGGCTTCTTCGGCAATATCAGCCGCGCCCTGCCCATCGGCATGTCGGTGGAGGGCAAGCTCCAGGAAGACACGCCCATCATCAAACAGGTGCTGGCGCGGCCGGAGTTCAAGTCGCCCATCGCGCACCTGAACGACACGGCGGAGGTCACCCCTCTGCTACGCAATGCCCTTACCGCGCAGGAAGACAAGAACGCCGCCGTTGTGCTGAATGGCCCGGCCACCAACCTCGCCGCGCTTCTGGCTCTGCCCGGTGCCATTGACTGGATCAAATCCAAAGTGCGCCACCTTGCCGTCGCCATGCCGGAAGCAGCCGTCGCCATCGACCCAACCGCCGCCCGCAAACTGTTCGCCGAGTGGCCTACGCCCATCTTCGTTGCCGACAGCGCTGTGGGCGATGCGCTGCGCTATCCCGGCGCCAGTATCGAAAAGGACTTCGCCTGGGCCACTCCGGCGCACCCCGTGGTGGATGCTTACAAAGCCGCCGGCACCATGCCCTACGACGCGCCCGCCCCCGGCATGGCCGCCGCACTCCAGGCCGTCCATCCCGACAAGGGCTACTTCACGCTCTCCGACCCCGGCACCTTCACCATCGACGACTCCGGCAAACTTCGCTTCAAGCCGTCCGCCGAGGGCCGTCATCGCGCCATCTTGCCGAATGACGCCAAGCGCGAGGAAGTGCTCGCCCTGTATACCCAGATGGCCAGCGCCAAGCCCGTCCAGCGTACCTTCCGCCGCCGCTCCGAAGCGCAGCAGGAACAACAACAGAAAAAGAACACGCCCGCCCCTAAGCCCGAATCGAAGTGATCCGGGCTCGGAGTGCGGGGCTATTCCTACCGGCCTTCCGAGGTCACTACGCGGTTGATGTACCCCAACGCCAGCGTTCCGGTGCGGCTGAACTGCAGCACAAACGTCGCCGATGCCCCCGGCGCCAACTCTCCAAGGTTCTTATAGGGACTTGCCGCTGGCAGTAAATCCGCCGTCACTCCGTCCCCATTTAACAACTTCCAACCCGCCGCCAGCGAGTCCAGAACATAGCCAGTGTTCCGCATGGTGGTGCTGGGAGTCACATTCGTCACCTTAACCGTCTGTTGCCAGAAGCCGGTGGCACGGTTCAGCACCGGCGTGCCACACGCTGCCTTCAGGTTGCCCTGCGCAAACTCGCAGGTCGAGATCGCGCGAATCGAGCGCATACACTTCTCCATACAGATAGGATCGTCGTAGCACTGGTCCCGGCAATTCTGCGGATTTCCGTTGGCCCCCGTCGCGCAGCCGATAATGCACTCCTGGAAATTGTTGGGATCGTT
>JAEUQF010000155.1 GCA_016789745.1 Bryobacterales bacterium | reverse complement strand
TCGGGTAACTCGCAGAACACATACTCACCTCGCGGAAACTTCGCTACGCGCTGCAGCAGCAGATCTTGGCCAAACAGCGGATGCCACGGGTACTCGATCCTGACGGTCTTCAGACTATGGGCATTATGTTTCGGGTTCGGGCGGAACCGGAAAGAGCCACCTGGCCCAGGCGATTGGGCAGGCAGCCATCTTGCAAGGACATAAGGTGATCTACCGCGAAACACATGTGCTGCTGGAGGAACTGGCAGAGGCATCGCTGGATAGCACCCGGAAGCGTTACATGGACACGGTCTGCGGAGCGGCACTGCTCATCATTGACGATTTCGGCATGCGCAAACTGCCGCCGACCGCCGCCGAAGATCTCCTTGAGATCATCATGCGGCGTTATGAGCGGGCAAGCACGCTGCTGACGTCGAATCGACCAGTGGAGGACTGGGGTAAGCTGCTGGGCGATGCGGCGGCTGTCGGGGCGATGCTCGATCGGCTGCTACATCACGGCCATGTGCTCAAGTGCGGGCCTCGCAGCTGGCGGACCAAGACGGCCCCGGCCGACTAGCAAGCCCGAACAAACAAGGAAGGGGGGCATTGGATAATACGAGGGCGCTGCCCTCGTGCTCCCGGGATTTAGCGCATTGCGCCAGAATGCTGCGGAGCGGGGCGGCTGACGCCGCCACCGCCATTCCGGCCCCTGGATCGGCGCTCCGGTCGCATCCCTGCGGAGCCGTATCCTCCGTCCAGGTGCTGCCAGTATATGCTGTGGCGGTTCCCGGAGATTTTCATTGCCGATCTCCCCGTCGGCACGGTATAACAACACTGTTCTGCCCTCACCTCCATTGGCCGGTTTTGAAGTGACCCTCGTTGGCCGGTTTTGAGGTGACCCCTGAGGCTGATTCACGCTCGTTGGCCGCCATTCATCCGCCCGCAAACGCTCTCTTCATGCACCTGGATCGCCGATCCAAACCAACGCCAGTCTTACTTTTGGCCTTTCTCGATCTTGTCCGCTTCCTTCGCATGCAGAGCGGCGCGGTGCGGATTGAACTCTCGTGACCGTGCAGGATTGCGTAGCCGCAAGTAATGTTTGACGCTGTGCGATGATCGCCGGTCCAGGCTCTCACGAACTGCGCGTACCCGGATCCTTATGATAGGAACTGTTCAAGTCCACTGTGAGATGGACTTTGGGTTTCTTCGGACGCTCTTCATTGATGTAATGAATCCCCGCGTGCTGCGCGAACTGCCAGTTCACCGCACTCATCGTGCCCGATCCTAACGGCAACGGCGCGGGAATCGCATTCATGTCCTTGTGCGTGGTGGGAGTCAATGTGGGATGAAATGCCCAGATCACTGGAACCGGATCCGGCGATACCTGGATCCCACGCTCTTTGATGTAGCTCTCCACCGCTCCCGCAACCAGGTACGAGCAGTACAGGCCAGCAACATATTGCTGGTTCAGCACCGCTGTCACCCATCCCCAGAAATACTCCAGCCATCGTTTCGTCGTGTGGCCGTATTCGAGATCGAAGTAAAGCACGGTGGTCCTCGGAACCTGCGCCAGCACAGCACTCCGGCACGCCTCGGCTCCGTCGGCGAGGCCTTCGTGGAATTCCTTGCCCGCTCTCTGTTTGAGCTTCAGCGATGTGGGTTGTTTCCCCACGTAGATAGGAGCCACTCCCCATCCGATGCTTCTCAGATGCTCGAACTTTCCTTGCCACGTCGCTTTGTTTGAGAATCCGGGCCCCGCCACCATGAGGTAATATCCCATCCACCACATGTTGGAGTTGTCCCAAAGCCATTGCACCGCCTGGTCGCCCGGATAGAAGGCGATGTCAAAACCCGCGATGCCGGAAGTTGCGATCGGAATGCCAAGCATGGTTCGTCCAGAGAAAGTCTAACCGGCATCGCCTCACCGGACCAGAGCATGAACATGCGCCCCCTACCTGTCTTGACGCCGCCGGTTCCCTGCGCACTCAGCCTTGACTCCCGGGAACGAGATTCTGCTCAACGCGCTCGCACGAACTCGCGCGTGGCCTCTTCCACTCCTGGAGTGCACACCACGCATTCCCCGCCTAAATACAGACGCCCCCGGCAGAGCTGAAGAACCCACAATTGCCCAAACCGGAAGGCCGTGTTCTTGTAAGTGGTTGATTTGATTATGGCGGAGAGAGAGGGATTCGGACAACGTAAGCCCCTAAGGAATCTATAACTTACACAAAACACATTGCAACGCCACCAAAGAATGCGGCTAAACCCAGGGCACGTTGCCCGATGCTGCCCGATGCCGAAACAGGCTGTCTCGGTTGCGCAACTTCCCCTCTAACCAGAGTTGGATTCCGGGAATTCGTCTTCGAAGATCCGGCTGACCTGTTCCCGCAGCTGTGGGATATCGTCGATGGCAGCGTTCCAGAGGATCTCCCAGTCCAGATCGAAGTAGGCGTGTACGATCCTGTGGCGCACGGCAATGATCGCTTGCCACGGCACGTCGGCGTTCCGCCCCCGGAGTTCCGGCGACAGGCGGTTGATTGCTTCTCCGATAACAGTCAGGTGATGCAGAACAGCCGCAGGCAGAACCTCGTCGGCGAGGAATCGCTCTTTTGTCGTGGCCGAAATGATCGCTTCGATCTTCTTGCATGCGGCGAGAATATCCTGCAGGAACGAAGCCTCACGCCGCATAGATGACGCGGGCCTCGCTGAGAACTGTCGGACGCAACCACGGCTTCAACCCGCGCTTGGTTACCAAGTCGACCTTCCGTCCAACCAAAGCCTCGAGGTCTTCCACCAGCGACTCGAACTTGAAGATCCCGATGCGTGCCGCAGGATCAAACTCCACCATCAGGTCAATGTCACTGTCGGGCGTCATTTGGCCACGGGCCGCGGATCCGAACAAGGAAAGCTCCGTTACGCCATAGCGTTGACAGAGGTCTGCCAATTTGGCGGTATCGACTTCCGCTTGGCCAAGCTGGACCGTGGGGCTCATGGGTGCATCACTATTATGCCCGAACGATCATGGCAGTGCGGTCGGGCAAGCTTACCGCGACAACTTGTAACCGACGGAGGTGGCGGAGAGAGAGGGATTCGGCCCCAGGCCCATTTCCAAGTCGTTGAGAATTCACGGCTGAGGCCCCGTACTCCCTACATTCCATGTAGTTAAGCCGAGTCTGTATAGTCTCCATAGTCTGCACCGTCCTCTCCAGTCCGTTGCCAAAATAGACACCAAACCGACACCAAACTGGCCGAAAATCCGGTCGTCTCTCAGCCACGCCTCCCGTTCCGCTTGGTGTCTGTTTTGGTGTCGCTTCGCTTCCGGTCGAGCCAGGCCAGAACGTCGGACTTGACGAAGCGCAAGTTGGACTGGATGCGCACGTACGGCATGAGTCCCTTCTGTACATAGCCGTAGATGGTCTTCACGTCGATCCGAAGTAGCTCCTCCACTTCCCTGGCCGTCAGTAACTCGCTCGACGGTTGGGCGGCCGTCTCCACCGGAGCCGCTCTGGCCTCTAACACCGAGATCGACGCGAAGATCTGTTCCACCAAAACCACCTGCACCTTCTTTATATGTGTCCCCGGCAAAACGGATGCCGCCCGTGCCCTAACCCGGTTCACCGCGTCCTTGTCCGGTGCGATTAGAAAGACACGGTCAAATCCGGCGGCGATGCACTTTTGGGCGTTCTGCAGTTCGTGTTCTGGACTGGTAGTAATGGAGACCTCGCAGGCAATCGGCTGATGTCCGTCTTTCTCCAGCACGACATCAATGATGCCCAGGCCGTCAAGAATCGGCTTCTCCAGTGTGACCGTATAACCTCTGCCCTCGGCCCAGCGTTTGATCAGGTTCTGCACATATTTGTGGTGCTCGCCTCCCCTGCCGCCGAGCGAGCTAGCGTTTTGGCCGGTCGCGGCCTCCGCTCGGATACTGGGTGGCACGGCCGCAGGAGACTCTGCCCGCGAAGCAGCCTTCGCCGCTACCTTACTTGGAATAGCTTCGTGGTTGGCTCGAAGGAGCGCTTCTACTTCCTCGCGGCTGGTTGCGTATTTGGCGCGCGAGGAACTGACGATCCGCTCGCGGAGCTCGGCCGCTATCCCCTGCTCAACTGCGGGAAGCGGCGTGGTTGCCAGGTTGAAGTCGTACTCGGCCCGTTCCACCCGGCAGATCGCTTCTCCCACGCCGAGATTCTGGAGATCCTTCGCTTTGAAGAAGGAAAAACCGTCTTCGAGTTTGCGAGCGTCGTAGTCCCCCAGCCGGAAGCAGACCCGTGTATAGGGGTTTGCAATCACGGCGCTTGCCACATCGCTGTCACGATTCGACAGTTGATTCAATTCCTGGTGCGCCAGGATGAGGCCGAGATTGTACTTGCGTGCCCCGGCGAGAATGGCCGCGAGTGAGGGCGTGACGAAGTTGTGGAATTCATCGATGTACAAGAAGAAGGGCTTGCGCTCGGAGGCTGCCATGCTCTGCCGGCTCATGGCCATCTGATTTATCTTCGCCACCAGCAGTGTTCCCAAAAGATACGAATTCTCCTCCCCTATCAATCCTTGGGAGAGCTTGGCCAGAAGAATCTTTTGTCCATTCATGATCCCCGCGAAATCGAGCCGGTCGTTCTTCTGGGACACCATGTGGCGGATCACCTTTGGCCGGAGGAAAGTATCGAGCCGGGTCAGGATCGGTCCTTGGGGCTTCCCAGAAAGAAGCGGGAACTCTTTCTCCCAGTAGTAGACGACCTGCTCGTCGGCGACCGTCTCCAGGAAATTCCGGCGATACCCTGCATCCACGAGGAACCGGCGCAGATCGGAAATGGTGCCGCCATCCGTGCTTTCGAGAAATGCCA
>JAEUQF010000129.1 GCA_016789745.1 Bryobacterales bacterium | reverse complement strand
TCGCTGCCGTACACGGCTACGGTGTTCTCTGAGCCTTCCATGCGATAGCGATTCCAGAGCCGCTGCTCGAACTGGATGATCTTGTCACCGTAGTCGTAGGTGAGGTTCATCGTGTCGGGCGTCTGCTGGTCGTCATCGAAGAACAGTTTCGCGCCCATTCCGGACACGTGCTTCGGATTGTCCACCCGCATGGCCCAGCGTGCAATATCGAGCCAATGTACGCCATCGTTGCCGATGTCGCCGGTGCCGTAATGCCAGTGCCAGTTCACCGTGCCGTGGTAGCGGTTGCGGTTGAACGGCATGGAAGGCAGCGGCCCGGTCCAGATGTCGTACTCCACTCCGGCCGGTACGGGCTCATCCGGCTTGTGCCCTATGTTCCGCCGCATCTGCACATTCCATACCTTGGCAACCAGCGTCTTACCTAATTTGCCCGAGTGGACATAGTCGATGAAGCGCTGCGTCACCGGGCGGCTGCGCGATTGAATGCCCATCTGCACGATGCGCTGGTTGCGACGCGCGGCTTCCACCATGAGACGCCCTTCGCGAATGTTGTGCGACGCGGGTTTTTCGACATAGACGTCCTTACCGGCGTTGCAGGCGAGGATGGTACCGGGGGCGTGCCAGTGCAGGGGCGTCGCCATGACGATGGCGTCCACGCTCTTGTCGTCGAGGACGCGCCGGATATCGGCGACCAGCCGCGGAGCCTGACCCTGCGACTCAGTCACACTCTTCATCACCGGGCCCACCACACTCTCGTCTACATCGCAGATCACCGGGATGCGTACGTCCGGCAAGGCTCCGAACCACTGCGCCATGGTCTTGCCGCGACCGCCCACGCCCATCAGGCAAACGGTGACTTTGTCGTTGGCAGCCACGGCTTGCCGACGTGCGGCGCTGGCCGTCAGCGCCGCACCCATCACGAAATACCGCCGGTTAAGCATATCCGTACCTCTCTAGAAGACGAATCGCGCGTTGAGTTGGATCTCGCGAGCCCCCGCCGTGCTGTTAATCCGGCCGAAGTTGGCAGACTCGATGTTGGTGTCCGGGTTGCCGTAGTTGGTGTGGTTGAGGGAGTTGAACAGATCCGCCCGGAACTGGAGACGATAGCGCTCCTTCATGGTGAAGTTCTTGCCGAAGCTGACGTCGGCGTTCCACCGCCCCGGACCCCGCAATGAGTTTCGGCCTACATTGCCAAGGCGGATCGCGTTGCCGAGGTTGTTCTCCGGCACACGGGCGAAGGCATCACGATTCAGGTAGACCAGGGTGTCGCGATAGTTATCTAAGATTGGAGCGCCGCCCACATAATCCGGCCGCGTTCCGCCGATGCCGGTGGGATGGCTCAAGGTGATGGGACTACCCGATTGGGCGGAAAATATGGTGGAGACCTGCCAGCCGCCCAGCGTGTGGCGCACCACGGGAGTGAGGTTGGTTAAGGCCGGCAGTTCGTAAACGGCGTTCACGTTGACCACGTGCAGCAAGCTGCCGTCGGCGAGACCGCGGTTCGAACGAAGATCGTAGAAGTTCGGCGTGTTGGTGGAAGTCCAGCCCACGTCGCCGGCTCCGTAAGAGATAGCCTTCGACCAGGTGTGGTGGAAGTTCGCCGTCAGCTTCCGAGACATGCGGTAGCGTAACGAAGTCTGCCACGAGTGATACCAGGTGCTATCGGAGTTGTCCCAATAGTCCATGCGCGCAAACAGCGGATTCGGACGAATGCCGGTGAGCGGATTCACTTCATTCGCATTGCGCGCGGTGTGCCACTTCACGCCGCGATTGCCGGCGTAGGCCGTCTCCAGGGCCAACGCGTTGGAGATTTCGCGCTGATAGCCCAAATAGAGGTTGAAGGCATAGGCGGCCTTCAAGTGCGGATCGATCACGCGGGGCGAACCGCCGCTGGCGCCGCCGGCCACCAGTTTCAGCACGTCCTCGTTGTACTGGGGATACTTCAAGTTGAACTGCAGAGCTTCGGCGCGGCTGAATTGCGAGCGGAAGGGATCGACCAACGAGTTCTGCACGGTCTGTGTGACTGTCTCGCCGGCGAGATTCGTGAACATCGTGCTGAAGCCGCCGCGAATCACGTTCTTGCTCCTGCCATCCGGATTGAAGCTGAAGCCGAGGCGCGGCGCAATGTTGATGTTGTCGCTGTCGTAGGGATTGTCGATGGGCCGGATCTCCGTGTGGCGGAAGGTGCCGAAGTCGACAAATCCACGGTTGTAGGAATGCGGCGGGCCGCCGTTGGCGCCGCGCGCGACATAGTTCCCGAAGGAATCGTTACGGATGCCGAAGTTGACCACCAGCCTTCTGTTCACGCGGAAGTCGTCCTGGAAGAATATGCCCCACTCTCTCGACTTGGCGGTGTAGAGGTCGGTGCCGAAAGTCATCTGTACCAGGTTGGGGATGTTGGCGAGCAGGTCCGCCTCGTTCTGATAGCGGATGTCGGGATTCTCGATATTGGCCCGTCCGATGGTGCGCCGGAAGAAGACGCCGCCGAACTTGAACGAGTGGCGTCCGCTGATGAAGGCGATCTTCTGATCGAATGAATGATTGGGAGCGCCGAGCGTAAGGATCTCCCCGCCGCCGCTGAAGCCCAGAGCATTGATCCCCGGAATGCTACGACCGCCGGGCCGGCCCTCCGGCTGATTGGGGTCTTTCACGTTGAAGATAGAGTCGAGCCGGTCGACGACGTTCTTGTTGTATCCGTAGCGGCTTTCCGAAGTCCAGCGGCTCCGGAAGTAAGTGAAGATACCGGACACGCGGTCGGTGACGCCGGTAAATTCGCGCGAGTTCACCGCCTGCACGCGCGGTTGGGAGCGCGTGGGCCGGAAGCGCGTTACGGTGACCGACGCGTTCATGTTGTCGGAGATGCGCCAGTCCGGCTTGATCACCATGTGATTGTCGGCGTTCTTCAGCGACCCGGCGCCGATGTACTGTCCGGTTTGGCCGGCGGGGTTGTGCGGCTGATTGGGCAGCGGCAGGGTGTCGAGGAAGAGCTTGTAGGCCGGGACGGCGCGTAGCATGTCGGCGCGCAGGCGCTCGGTGGGCACATTGCCGGACACGGATTGGAAGGCGCGTTCGCGATAACCCTCATAGACGAAGAAGCCGAACAACCGGTCCTTCAAAATGGGGCCACCGAGCGATCCGCCAAACTGGTTAAACGTAACGCCGGGCTTGCTGGAGAGAAACTGCGATCGTGCATTGAGATTCTCGGCGCGAAAGTTTTCAAAGAGACTCCCGTGGAACTGATTGGTGCCCGACCGGCTGATGATATTGAGATTGCCGCCCATCGAGCGCGTGTACTCGGCCGGTATCACGCCTTTGATGATCTGCACTTCGCTGACCGCTTCGATGCTGATGCCGTTAATGTAGTTGAAGTCTCCGAACATGGCCAGCGACGGGCGCTCCGGATTGCCCGTGGCGTCGGTGCCATCCACCGACACGCTGGTGCCGCCGCGTCCGGCCCCATTCAGGTAAACGTCGCCGCCGCTACGGGTGACGCCGCTGCTCAGGGTGACCAGCCCGGCAACGTTACGGCGGGAAAGCGGCAGTTCCTGTACCTGCGTGGTGCCGATGCTCTCGCGCTGTTCGGCCGACACTGTATTGACCAGGGCCACCTGCGAAGTGACCTCCACCGACTCGCTAACCGTGCCCACTTCCAGCGCGAACGTCCGCCGCAGGCTCTCGGCGGCACTCAGCGCGATTCCGCTGTTCACGGCAACCTTAAAGCCGTTCGCCTGCACGCGGAGGGTGTAGGTTCCGGCGGGGACGAAGTTAAAGGCGAATTCGCCCGAGGCGTCCGCGGTTTGTCTGAGGACGCCCTGCGTCCCCTCATTGGTAAGGGTCGCCTCGGCCCCGGCGACAACTGCGCCAGTCGGGTCCGTCACGATTCCATAGAATGTTGCGGTAGTCACCTGGGCAAGGAGCACGGGAGCTGCAAGCAACAAGGCAAGAGCGAATGATGTTTTCGGATAGCGAAACATTTGTGTTCTCAGCACGCAAGATCCTATCAGACTGTTTTCCCGGCGGCAAGATTCACGGATTAATATTTCCAGCTTTAATTAAGGATTAGCCAGCCGCTCCTTTCGTTGACCACGCGACGGTCCGCATGATATGGTTTTTTGAGACACGTCAGATTTTTTCGCTATCCGAAAGCAAGTGGCTTCTTCCCGCAAATCCGCAGCAAAACAGGTATCAGCGCCCGCCCCGGCGGCGGACGTCAAGAGCACGGTACTTTCGCTCGGCAAGGGCTTGCGCGTCCTCGAAAGTTTCACTTCTCGCGAGCCCGAACTCACCCTCTCTCAGATCGCCGCCAAATCCGATCTCGACCCTGGCACGGCGTTCCGTGTTGTGAAGACATTCGTGACGCTGGGCTACCTGCGGCAGATCGATGGCGCCAAGCGTTACCGTCTCGCAATGAAGGTCCTGGACCTCGGCTTTAACGCCCTATCCGGCATGGATCTGCACGAGTCGTCGCGGCCGATTCTGCGCTCGCTGGTGGGCGAAGTCAGCGAAGCCGCGAGCCTGAGCGTGTTGGAAGGCGCCGATGTGGTTTATATCGAACGTGTGCAGGCGGGGTGGATGCGACTGGGCGTGAACGTCCGCGTCGGGTCGCGCATCCCCGCTTATTGCACCGCGGCCGGTCATGCGATTCTCGCCCACCTGCCAGCCGAGCGCCGGTTGGAAGTTCTGCGTCTGCGTGAGCGGGTGAAGTTAACCGAGCGGACGCTGGTTACGATTGCGGAGATCGAGCGCCGGCTGGCGCAGGTTAAGCATCGCGGGTACGCAATTTCGGACCAGGAGACGATACCTGGGTTGCGCGTCATGGCCGCGCCGGTGCTCGATCCCGACGGCCACCCCTATGGCGCGGTGAGTGTCGCGGCGCCGTCGATGGCGGGCTCACTGGATGATTTTGTCGCGACTTCGGCCGGTCCGCTGGAGCGTGCGGCGCTCGAGTTGAGCCGCATCCTGCGTGTGTCCGGCGCGGCGGCGACCGCATGAGTGTTGTTATGGGAAGAATCAGCAGATGCCACTAATTAAACCGTTCACCGGGATCCTCCCGGCCCTGCAATTGCCTTATCGTGACGACCTGTCGATAGACGAGGTCGAACTCCGCCGTTTTGCTCGCTGGCTGGCCAGCCACCAGGGCATCGGCGGTCTGGTTACCAATGGCCACACCGGCGAAGTTTTCGCCTTGAGCCCCAAGGAGCGGGCTGAAGCGACTCGCATCGTGGCCAGCGAAGTCGGCCGCGCCATGCCGGTGGTCTCCGGCATCTGTTGCGAAGGCGTCACCGAAGCGGTGGAACACGCCCAGATGGCGGAAGAGGCAGGCGCGCAAGGTCTGTTGGTGATGCCACCGCATTATTGGCTGCGGTTCGGCATGCAGCCGCAGCATGTGATCGATCACTTCACGGCGATCGCCAAGGCCGTCGATATCAATCTGATCGTCCACATCTATCCGGCCTGGACCAAGGCCTCGTACTCTTCCGAGCTATTGGCCGAGCTGGCGCGCATCCCTGGCGTGACGACCATGAAGATCGGTACGCGCGAGATGTCCAAGTACGATCGCGACCTCGCTGCGGTGCGCGCCGCCAATCCCAACGTCACCATGCTCACCTGCCATGACGAGTATCTGCTCACCTCCATGGTGCAAGGGTTGGACGGCGCCCTGGTTGGCTTTGCTTCGTTCATCCCCGAAGTCATTGTCGATCTCTACCGCGCGGTGTGCGATGGCGATCTGAAGCGGGCGCAAGCGATCCAGGCCCAAATCAATCCGCTGAAGGAAGTGGTGTACGCAAGTGGCGAACCGAGCGGCGATGCGCATGCGCGGATGAAGACCGCCATGATGCTGGCTGGCCGGTTGCGGTCCAACCGTACTCGCCCGCCGGTTAGCGTACCTACCGGCGCGATGCTCGAGCGGATTCGCGCGGCGGTGGCCTCCGCGCAACTCACTCCAACAGCCGATTTGATGGCAACGGCAACCTGAGGATCGAGATGCCCCTGAATCGCCGGATGTTTCTCCCCGTGGCCGCGGCGGGTGGCGTGGGTGCGGCCGTATTTTCGGCCGCCACCGCTCCTCCGTATCAGCCTTTGGTGATCGCGGCCATGCCACCCGGCAGTTCCTGGTATGTGTTCGCCGCGACGCTGGCGCAGCTTCTGGAAGAGCCCTTGCCCGGACGTTCGATTGAGATCTTTGCACGCGGGGGCGGCACTGGCAATCCGGCGCTGGTGGAGCGGGGGAAGGCATCCATCGCCCTATGCCAGGTGTCGACCGCGGTGTGGGCGTGGGAAGGGCTGCCGCTTGCGTTCCACGGCGTCCAACACCGGCGCATCCGCGCTTTGGTGGGCGGGCTGAACTCGGTTTGGATGACCGTGGTGGCGCGCGAACAGTACATCCGGAGCAGCGGCCACGACACGCTGGAGAAGATGTTGCGATCCACACCGGGCCCGCGGATCATTATGAAGCCGCCCGGCAGCACCGTGCCTGTCGCCGCCGATATGATCCTTGCCCACTACGGACTCTCGCGAGCCAAAGTGGTTGCAAATGGGGGTGCGATCATCCAGGTGGCTGTCAATCAGATTCCCGAGATGCTGGCTGACTCGCGTGCCGATGTCTACTTCGAAACCGCGATCAAGGGTCACCCCGCGCTTACTGAAGCGGCCACCACCGCCGGCATCCGCTTCCTGGACTTTGACGAAGGACTGCTGGCGCATCTCTCGCAACAGGGCATGACACCGCGGCCTTTGCCTGTCTGGTTTAAAGGCCAAAGCCGGCCAACGGCCGCGGTCGATTGCGGGACGGTACTCATTGCGCGCGACGACCTGCCGGACGACCTTGCCTATCTGGTGGCCAAGACTCTCTGCGAAAAGCGAGACGTCATGCTGCAGGCGCATAAGGCCTGGGCGGACTTCCAGCCGGCTGCCAGCCACCGCCGGGAGGTGACCGGCATTCCGTTGCATCCTGGCGCGGCGCGCTACTTCAAGGAACGGCAATGGCTCTAGACGCGACGCTGGAGGAATCGTCGCCAAAGCGTGGCGGCCCGGCCCTTACGTCCCTGGGCATTCTCTGGTGCCTGTTTCAGTTTGCGCTCATTCTGTGGCCGCAGCAGCCGATGGTCGCGCGGCCCATTCACTTGTTCTTTGCGTTGTCAGTACTCTTTCTGCCCTCCGCTGCCGGCCCGCGCTGGCTCAACGCAGCTCTGCTTACGGCGTCGGCGGCGGTGGGCGGGTACTTCCTCGTCAATGCGCAGCGGCTGGCCGATCGCGTGGAAGCGGTGGATCCCATTCTGCCGATCGACATCGTGGCCGGCCTGGTTTTGCTGGCGCTCCTGCTCGAAGGCGTACGGCGCTGCGTTGGATGGTCGTTGCTGGGGCTGCTGCTGTTCACACTGTTCTACAACTTTGCCGGCGTCTGGTTTCCCGGCTGGTCGCGTTTCAGCGGCTTCAACCTGGAAGACACCATCGAGATCATGACCATGACCACCAACGGCGTGCTAGGTGTCACCACCGAAACGTCGGTGCAGTTCGTGTTCTACTTCCTGGTGTTCGGTTCGGCGTACGCAGCCATCGGCGGCGGCAGGCTCTTCATCGATATCGGGCTGAAGAGCAGCGGCCGTCAGCAGGGCGGCGCGGCCAAGGCGGCCGTGGTCTCCAGCGGGCTCATGGGAACCATCAGCGGCAGCGCGGTTGCCAACGTCGTCTCGGTGGGCGTCTTCACCATTCCGCTCATGCGTCGGGCCGGCTACTCCGCCACCCAGGCGGCCGGCATTGAAGCGTTGGCCTCCACCGGCGGGCAGTTGATGCCGCCCGTCATGGGTGTCGCGGCATTCGTGATGGCGGAGATGCTGCAACTGGACTACGGTGTGATCGCGATGGCCGCGGTGATTCCGGCGGCTGCCTTCTATTTCGCACTCTTCACGATTGTCGACCTGGGCGCCCGCAAGAGCGGCATCGGCACTCTGGACCCCAGCCAGGCTGCCCCGTCCGCGCCGATCTGGCCTCGGCTGTACCTGCTGCTTCCTCCAGTGCTGCTGATTGTCCTGCTTGCTTCGGGACGGTCGGCAACGATCTCGGTGGTTGCCGCGATTGCCGCCTGCGTCGGCACGGCGTATCTGCGGCGCGAAAGCTGGTTAAGTTTCAAAGATTGGCTCGGCGTGATCGAAGACGTGGCCCGGCAGGCCGCGCAAGTGGCGATTCCCATCGCGGCGATCGGCATCATGGTGGCAGTCGCGGTTCAGTCCAATCTCGCGCTTCGTTTCTCGTCGAAGCTCATCGAGAGCGGCGGGGCCAGTATCCACGGCGCGTTGCTGCTGACCATTATCGGGTGCATCGTCATGGGAATGGGGTTGCCCACCGTGGCAGCCTACATCATCGGCGCGATTCTATTTGTGCCGACCCTGATCAAGCTTGGCCTGGTTCCGCTCTGCGCCCACTTCTTTGTCATGTACTATTGTGTGCTTTCGATGATCACACCCCCCGTGGCACTGGCCTCGTTCGCCGCGGCGGGCCTGGCCAAAGCGCCTGTGATGGAAACCGGCTGGCATGCCTTCCGGCTGAGCCTGGTGCTGTTTCTGATCGCGTTCGCCTTTGCGTTCGATCCGCTGCTGCTGGGACAGGGTCCGCTTCCCCTGGTGCTGGTTGCCTTTGCCGCCCTGTTGGTGGGTACGGGAGCCTGGGCGGTGGCGCTGGTAGGTTATCTGAACGGCTCCTTGTCCATGATGGAGCGCTTTCTGTACGGCGCCGCCGCAGTGGCCAATATTCTGTTTCCGACCTTTTCCCTTGGGTGGACCGTGGCGCTGTTTGCCGGGGGCTTGCTGGTGGGGTGGAACTGCTTGCTGAAGCCGCGGCTGGTACGCACGCGCGAGGCAAGCTTAGGGAGCGTGCGATGAGCGAATGGGCCCGCGTGACTCCCCGTGATTTTCGACAAGCCTGTCGCGAAGGCCGCTATGCGGGAACCACGCGCGGGGTTGCGCTGGGCTATCTGCAATGCAACCTGGTGATGATCCGCGAGCCGTTCGCTTACGAGTTCCTGCTTTACTGCCAGCGCAATCAACGTGCATGTCCGGTTCTGGAGGTGCTCGATGCCGGCGACCCTACCCCACACCTCACCGCGCCAGGCGCCGACCTGCGCACGGACTTGCCGCGCTACGCCGTCTACCGCGATGGCCGCCGCCTGACTGACGTCACCGACGCGAGCCCGTTGTGGCAGCCAGACTTCGTTTCGTTTCTGATCGGTTCCGGCATCGCGTTCGATCAGGCGTTGGAGGATGCCGGCGTGCCCACGGATAAAGATCGCTGGGTTATTCGTACCACGATTCCCACCATCCGCGCGGGCCGCTTTCATGGGCCGATGGTGGTGACGATGCGTTGGCTGACACCGGAGCACGCCATCCGGGCCGTACAGGTCACCACTCGCTATCCGTTCAACCACGGCGCGCCGATCCACATTGGCGATCCAGCCGCCATTGGCGCCGACCTGGCTAATCCGCTTGTCGGCCCGCCGGTCGATCGGGTTCGCGACGGCGTAGTGCCGGTGTTTTGGGCCTGCGGCGTGACCCCGCAGGAAGCCGCCCTGGTGGCTGGTATCGACATCATGGTGACCCACGCGCCCGCCCATGGCTTCGTAACCGACTGGGAAGCGAAGCGGCTGGCAATCCCTTAGGAGCAAATCATGAATAGACGCACATTCGCGGTGGCAGGTGTGAGTTCGCTGGCCACATTGGCCGCCGCCCCGGCCCGCATTCCGATTGCGATTGCGGGCGGGAGCCATTCCCACGCATCCGCAAAGGCCGCGATCCTGCGCGACTCTCCGGAATGGGACCTGCTTGGCGTGTGGGAGGAGAATCCGGCACTCCGCAAGAAGTACGAGTCCGAAAACATCCGCCCGCTCTCGAAGGAACAGGTGTTTGGCGGAACGGCGCGCGTCGTGGCGGTGGAAGGCCCAGTGAAGGATCACTTTGCCTTTTCACTCCAAGCGCTCGAAAGCGGCAAGCATGTCCACGTGGAGAAGCCGCCTGCCGACACGATGGAGGGAATGCGGAAGCTGGTGGACGTTGCGCGGAAGAAGAATCTGTTGCTGCAGAGCGGCTACATGTGGCGCTATCATCCGGGCTTTAACAAAGTGCTGGAAGCCAGTGGCAGCGGCTGGCTGGGCGACATCTACATGGTGCGTGGCCAGATCAATACCTTGATCGATGCAAGCCGCAGGCCGGAATGGGGAATGTTCAAGGGCGGCCAGATGTTCGAGTTGGGAGCGCATCTCATCGACGCGCTGGTACGGTTGCTGGGCCCGCCCGCCAAGGTGACGCCGTTCCTACGCAAGCAGGGCGCGTACAAGGACGATTTGCGCGACAACACGGTGGCCGTTTTCGAATACCCGCGCGCTTTGGCGATGATTTCAAGCGCCACGTTGCAGCCCGGCGCCGGACCGCATCGCTCCTTCGAGGTGCTCGGGACGAACGGCACGGCAGTGATACGTCCGCTCGAAGCGCCTGTGTTGACGCTGGATCTGGCGAAGGCCGCCGGGCCGTACAAGAAAGGCACGCAGACCGTTCCGCTCCCCACCTACAAGCGCTACGAGGGAGATCTTGCGGACCTGGCGGCTGCGGTCCGCGGCGAGAAGAAGCTGGTGGTTTCGCTGGATGACGAACTGCGGATCCACCAAACTCTGATGGCTGCCAGCGAGATGAGCTGACCCTGGTTAGCTCCGCTTTCGGAATGCTTCGAGAACCGCGCTATTGTCGCCATCGGCAAAGCCCGCGTCTTCCGCAAGCGACAGCAAGCGATCGTGCGCGGCGCTCAAAGGTAGGTCAAGCCCGGATTTCTCCGCCTCGGCGAGGATCAGCCGGACATCCTTGTGATGCTGGCGGAGCCGCGCCTCAGGCGACCAGTCCCGTCTGAGCATCTTTGCGCCTTTCCGGTCGAGTGCAGTCGAATACGCCGGGCTGCAGCGAAGCACTTCGAGCGCCCTCTCCAAGTCCACTCCAATGGCCTCAGCGAACGCCAAACCCTCGGCGAGCGCGGCCCGGTTCAGTCCAAGGACAAGATTGACGACCAGTTTCATGCGCGAGCCGGCGCCATGGCTGCCGACATGAAAGCTTTTTGAGGCGAAGGCGGCGAACAATTCACCGCAGGCTTCGTAGTCGGCTGCTGTTCCGCCGGCCATGACCACAGCCTCTCGGTCCCGGACCTGCTGGCTCGATCCGGCAATCGTCGCATCCAGATACCTTGGCGCGCGGCGGCCCATTCGCTCCATCTCGCCGGGCTCGCCCGTACTCGTGTCGACAACAATCTTTTCATCGTTTAACTCGCCGCCGATCTCGGTCAGAACCGCGGATGAGACTCGGGAGTCCGGGAGACATAGGACGGTGACGTCGCCGAATGCAGCTGCCTCACGCGCCGACTGGGCGGTCTGCGCTCCGAGCGCAGAGAGTTCCAGCAGGCGATCGGGGCTCGTATCAAAGCCCTTGACTGCGAAGCCAGCGATGACCAATCGTTCGCCGAGAGCGCTTCCAAGCAAACCCGCACCGATCAACCCGACGCGCACCTAATCGACCCTCCTCAGCCTAGAGACACGCATCGATACATTCCGTTCGACCGCAGACGATACTTGCCGTCGCGTGCGAAACAAGCGCAGGTGGAGGGAAGGGCTGCCGGGTCGCTTCCGCGAATTCCCTCCAGTTGCCTTCGATGTCCTCGCCGAGGTGCGCGATCATGTTGGTTGGTCTGGCCCAAAACGTCACCGGCGCACGGCAAGGCCAAGCGTGGCACACAGCACGAGCTATTTCCGACTCTCTCCCATTATGGAACAGGCTGGCAACTATATGGAGACTATGATCCACGCCGACGCTCACCATCGAGCGTCAATTGGGTATGGAACTCGGGACGCGCGAGTTCAGCAGCGATCCCGGACAGAGGTACATCTTTCCGGCAATCTGGGACAGTTGGAATCCCCAAAGCGGAGCGTGCCGACCGGTGGAACCTCGCCGGCGTGAGCTGTTTGCCGAGCAAGTGCGGCGCAGTGACCATGCGACGCTTGGGGCCCATCCTGCCGGAGTCCCAATGCTGGCCGGTTCCGATTGCGGCACCAACAATGCTTACATTGTTCTGCGGGTGGTCCCTCCATGAGGAGTTAGAGGCCCTTGTTCGGCTGGCCTTACACCGGCCGAGGCGTTACGCATGGCGATGAGCAACGCGGCGCGGTGGCGTGGAGCAGCAGGCAGAGAGGGCTCCGTCGAGCGGGGCAGGGCAGCCGACCTTGTCCTTCTTCGCCCGAACCCGCTGTCGGAGATCCGGCACACGCGGGAGGTACAGGCCCTTGTGCGCGGCGGACGGTATCATTTATGGGACGACTTGGATGCGATGCTGCGAAAGGTACAGGAAAGTGCCGATGCCGCCAGCAACAGCGGCTGCAGTGAGCGGAGTTCTCTCATGGCCGACCGCGCTAAGGCGGAGCCCGCCCAAAGCCTCAGACCCCCGTTAGCGGGAGCCTGTTAAACGCACCCAAGGTTATAGCGTCTGACGGAAGGTGGTCGCCCGACGTGCTGGGTCTCTTGCTTCCCCTGCGAGCCATCTGCGCTCACCCCTTGCCCAACGAACTCGGTGCTTAGCGGCCCGAGATTCAAGCCGGTGGGAGCATTCAACACCCCGAGGCCGTTGACTCTGTGTGCTTCCATGAATGCCGTGTTCGACTATCACCCAGCTCGGACAGCTGGACATCTCTCGAACAAGTGGTTCCCATTCAGCGGCTTGCAGTTCCCTAAGCGGGAGACGGGCTCGAACCCGCGACGTCCAGCTTGGGAAAATAGAGCGACCTTGAAAATAAACAACTTATGCGTTTATGGCGTTAATCCAGACCACTTAAGGCCACCGAGTTTCAACAACTTCCGAGAAAAAGCCGCTTAAGGTAGTAATGGTAGTAAACAGCGGCCCCTACGTTTAGCACCTTCATTTTGACCCTCCAAAACTCGCCTTGACCACGCGCCCGGAGCGCGTCACGAGGTGATCGTTTTGTCCCAATTCCACCACTCGGGTCTTCAGCCCGCCGGAGCCATCCTCCGAGGCACCTGCCCAGACCTGATCGTATCGAAACAGAAGCTCAAACAAGCAGAGCGGATTCAGTTGGTCCGGCAGAACCGGGAGCAAGCCACCCAGACGCTTTGCTTCAATTCCCGGCCGTTCGTCCTTTGCGGCCTGCCGGTGCGCCGCCTGCCCAAAGATCAGTTGCTCTACGAGCGGCGAAACGGTCGATTCGTTCTTCAGGTGACCGGGCACCCTGAGTACGGGGTGCCGTTCGGCCAGGACCGACTCGTGCCGATCTTCCTGGCCACCCTTGCCGTCCAGCAGAAGAGCCAGACGATCCGGTTCCGCACAGCGGCCGAGATGCTGGAGACCTTCGGTATGCAAACCGGCGGCAAGGAATACCGACGACTGGTCGGTGCCTTCGAGAGGGTTTTCGGCGCGACGATCTTCTTCGGAACGGATGCCCTGAAGGGCTCGGCCAAAGTGGTTCAGCGGTCGCGGTTCAACTTTATGCGAGAGGCGCAGATCTGGTACAGCCGGTCTCCAGAGCAGCGGCCCATTTCCACCGAGTTCGAGAACGTAGTCGTGCTCAGCGATGACTTCTACCAGGAGATCCTAGCCCATCCCGTCCCGAACGATCTTGAGGCGGTGAAGGTCCTTGCGGCGTCGCCGGCCATTCTGGACCTGTACATGTGGCTCAGCTATCGCAGCTTCAAGGCGAAGGGAACGGAGTCGATCCCCATCTTCGGCGAGTTCGGCCTGGCGAATCAGCTCGGCTGCGTCGAGTACAGTCGGCCGCGGCGGTTCCGCGCCATGCTCGAACAATGGCTCGAAACGATACGCGCAATCTGGCCCCAGTGTCCCGCCCGGATCGTGTCGAATGGCCAGAGCATCGAGATCCGGAATGCGTCAGCCGTACGGGAACAGCAGTCCTCACAGATGGCCGTTCGCTGACGCGGTACCCGTCCTTTTCGCCGCCCGGACGACCGACTACTGATGGTACGGCGTCGTCTGGACAAGGCGTCTCCCCGACCACTGTCGTCCAGATGGGCTAGTTCGAGAGATTGTTCAGACGCCGTCTGGACAATCCTAGCCGCATTCGGTTCGACTGGTGTCGCCGCCTTTCGCGGGCCGAACTCACAAAGTTATGTTGACACCCAAGTCGATGCAGATTGCATCGACGAACATTGGGGCGGCTGGCCGCAAAACAGCAAGCTGCTCAGCCAAGGTGCGACCAAGGTTGCGCGCCTGAGCGTGGAGCTTGTCTACGACGACCGACGGATTGACGTCGTACTGATACTTCAGGAAAGTGCTCGGGCCTTGGATCTCAATTCCCCAGGGCGCGGTCGCGGCGGGTGGGAAGTGCCGCTTGTTGTAAGTGACGATCACAGTCGCCCCGGACTTCACCGCAGTGGCCAGCACATGACGATCCTTGGGATCGTTGGTCATCTGCTCGACCAGTGGTTCGTAGCCGGGTACCCAGGCATCTCCGAAATGTTCGCGAAGTTGACCGACGAGGTATGCTGTCTTCTGTGCGGACAGGCCAATCCGGTTTTCGAGCGTCCGAACCGTTTCCGCGATGATCTCATCCGACCACTGCGGAATATACAGCCGCGGGGGCTCGGCGAGTCTGAGCAGCGTGTCCCGGAGCGGTGCCTGCACCAGGACGCAGGCGTCCAGAACCGCAGGAAAATCGGCGGTCACTCGTCTTCGGCCCCCTCGGGAAGGACGACCTTGTCGTATGTGCCGGCCTCCATCTCGGCTCTTGCCATGTTGTTGATGGCCTCATAGCGGGCGGCATCGCGCCGGCGCTTATAGTCGAGCAGATCGCGCAGGTAGATCCTGCGATGGGAACCGACCATGTGGAATGGCATATCGCCGTTTTCCAGCAGCCGGACTAAAAATGGCCGGGACACGCCGAGGATGTCCGCGGCCCGCTGCGTCGTGAGTTGCTGATGCTCCGGAACGATCGAGACCGCCTTTCCGGCCTGCAAGTTCTTCAAAATCATCAACAGAAGATCGTGGACCGGTTCCGGGATCGCGATTTGATTCCCGTCTGGCCCCACGAGTTTCGCGTTTCCCCGCTGGACCAGGCGGCGCAGATCGCGGATCTGGGCTCCCTGGGTCTCCGGAATTGAAATCGGGTCGGAAAGAGTCGAAGCCATACTGTCCTCGTCCAATCCTACCACAAACGAATTAGTCGAAACAGTCGAAACTGCCGAACGTCGTTTGGCGGCGCGGTCCGCCATCCCCAAGCCGCAGACTGCGCCTCAACCCGAACCTGAGCTTCGCCGACAGCCGACGAAAACACTTCATGCGCGTTGGTACCCTTATAGTTGTCGACCGCCGTTGCCCCCAACCGGTAACACTTCACACGTACGCCTCGATCATCGGTGGCGAAAGGCGGATCTCCACGGCAACATCCACTGCGGTGGCGCTATCGTTCAGCAGGATAGCGGCGTAACTCGCGTCCTCCGGTGCCACAAACTCGATTGCGTGCCCCACGGTGTCGAGTGCTTCCGTGTAGACCAATAATGGTTCAGCAGGGCGCGGGACTCACTACGCCTCGGCAACCTTCACAACCGAGTCTTAGCCCGTGAATATAAGTTGACCTTGCCAGAAGAGAGCGTCCTCGTGCGAGAAGCCTCAAATACCCGTAGCGCCCTCCAGCTTCGGTGTATGGCCAAGCCTCAGCCCAGCGAGTAGGGGTGTCCGGCGATCGACGTGGCGAGCAACGCATCAAGCACCGCCTCTCAGCTTCACGGAGACTTCAGAACCAACATCGGGTCGAAGATCAGTCTGGGCAATAAACCCCAACCGCCACATTCAACAATACTTAGGAGCCGCTTCCGGACTCCTCGTTGTCGCTTCGCGGTATAATTGCCATGCGAAGAACCCAGCGCCACAGCACAACACCGCGGATCAAGCCTTGTGATTTATCTGGACTACAACGCGACAACGCCGGTACTTCCAGTTGTCTGGAGTGCGATGGCCGACTACTTCGATAAGCAGTGGGGGAATCCGAGTAGTGCCCATTCCTTCGGCCTAAACTCACACCGAGCTATAGACATCGCGCGGGCGATTGCGGGCTGAGTGGATTCCGAGGGCGACGGGTGACGTGCTGGAGGTCGGTATCGGTTCGGGCCTGAATCTTCCGTACTACACGGACCGAGTCCGTAGGGTTTTCGGCCTTGATCCCTCGGTGCAACTTCAGCAGATGGCGAGAACCCGCGCAGCCGGCCTGCCATTTGAAGTCGAGTTCATGTCCCAAGCAGCGGAGTGTCCAATTGCGCTCCCCACTGGAAGCATCGATACCGTGGTGCTCACCTGGACGCTGTGCTCCGTGGATGATCCGGGGCTCACTCTTAACGAAGTTCGGCGAGTCCTGAAAACAGACGGTCGGCTGGTCTTCATCGAGCACGGCAGCGCCTCGGAGTTGCGGGTGCGAACTTGGCAGCATCGAATCACACCTTGCTGGAAGCGACTCACCGGTGGATGCCACCTGAATCGCCACATCAGGGATATCCTCAGCCGAAGCGGCCTTGAATGTGTCGATTGCCAAGAGGGATATCTTCCCGGCCCGCGACCCCTGAGGTTCACATATCGCGGCGTCGCTGGGCGCGCGGCGACGTGACCGTTATATCTCGCATCGGTCGTTTTGCCCATCTTCGGGCTCAGGGGATGGGTTGAGTGATAATTTGCACGGCCACGTCCGCACAGGCCGTCGACGCGGAAACGTGTCGAGCCTTGCGTTTCGGCACGTTGCATCGCCGATCAGCATTCCTTGATCGAGCACGATACCTGCACTACAATGATCGCGTGTCAGTATTGCGCGAGCAACGATTCGACGTGGCACTATCATTCGCGGGCGAGGATCGTCGTCATGCGAAACAACTCGCAGAACTGCTGCAAAGGCGGGGTATCGTCGTATTCTACGACGAGTTTGAGAAAGCTGCTCTCTGGGGCAAGGATCTATACCAGCATTTCAACAGTGTTTACAGGGATAGAGCGCGATACTGCATCATTCTGATTTCTTGCGCTTATGCGCGCAAATACTGGACGCGGCATGAACTGCGGCAGGCTCAAGCGCGCGCGTTTTGTGATGATCAGGAATACCTCCTGCCCCTAAGACTGGACGAGACAGAAATACCCGGTGTCAATCCGACGACCGGGTACCTCGATCTCCGGAACACGCCCATGGAAACAGTTGCCGCTCTGGTTGCTGACAAGCTTTGGGCAACCTCCGACTGGGTGACGTGGCCGGACACGCCCGTCCATATCGAAGAATTCGGCGTCAGGACGAGAGATGGTGTCGCGGCCATGGCTCGAAGAGCTGGCGAAGCGATCACGTTGGTTGATACTGCCAAAACGACAGGCGCCGTTGCCAATTTAGTGCAAGCGTCGTTGAGCCGAGTGCCTCGGGACTCGCACAACGATATCGAATTGACGTGTCTGGACGACGCAGGAGTCTTTGTCCATCATCCCTGGCCCGGCATTATCGGAAAGACTCTGGAAAGCCAATGGAACTCCCGTCCGGGGTTTGCCTCGTGGGTGCTACAGACCGTGAGAGAGCGGCGGCGGGGCTACCTGACGTGGAAAGACACATACTCCAGCGACCCTGACTTGGAAATCGAGATTACGTTGCAGAACCGCCGGTATAGCCGCCGTACAATTATGGGGTTCGAGCGCCTGACTATTGGTCAGTGCTGTTTTACGGTGGCTGTAGAAGGTCACGAGATTGAGAACATTGGGTCACTGTTCGCTTTCGTCCCTCGGTAATATGCTAATGCCCCTTTTGAGCCAGTTAGCATAGCTACCTGGGCCGGCCGATGCGGTGCGGCATACGAATCTGTCATGCACCCAAGCTTCTGAAATCAAGCGCGACAACGCGACTCGAATTCACCCACAAGTTCCGTGATCGTGCGGTCTTATCGCAGGAGATAGGGTTAACGGGCCAAACCGAGTTGAGTTCACCTCAGTCGCGGCGCCGGCGCCGATTCAGCAGACGTTCCATGCTCCAATGGTAAACAGCTTGACGCTTAGCACGGAAGCGCAATCCCGCTTTGATTGCTATCAGAATGAAGAATATCCCCGCAAGCACCGCCAGGAAGTTCTGCGTCTCGCGATGAACGTTCCCGAATCCGACCGAGGTCGAATTGCCCACTGCAATGCTCAGCGATAGACCGCAGATGGCAATTAGCGACGCGAGCGCACCCACTATCAAGTCCCATCGCTGCGTCCGCGGTGACTTCATACAACCTCTTTCAGCGAAGCTTCAGAGCGCCCTTCTGCGCCAGCCAATGCGCGAGCGCAGTGTTCACCAGGATGTTCATGGACGTTCCGCGATCCGTCGAGATCTTCTTCAGCTTCTTGTGAAGCGCCCGCGGAATGGTGATCGTGGTGTCCCGGACCATCTTCTCCTCGACGCTGATCAGGCCGGCGTCTTCGAGGTCGACTGACGAGAGTGCCTCGATTGCCATGCCCGACAGATCTCCGCGATAACGAATGAGCCCACGAAGGGCGTCGTTGATCGCCTCGTTCAAGCGAATGGCCAGCTTCAGCGTGTGTTCAACCGCACCCGCTGCCTTCTTCTTCGGCTTTCCAGATCCGCTCTCCAAACGTACATATCGCGATTCCATAGTCTCCGCAGCACCAACCAAAGGGTGTAGATGGTACAAGATACACCGTACCATCAATCGGTTGCGCGCGAAAACCGCACCAGTCCCTCACATTCGAAACGGCTGATACGGAGCTTCGAACAGAAGATCACGGTTCACCCGGATATTGAACCGGTAGCCGACCGGGACCTTGATCGTCGGCTGAACATTCAAATTGCGTCTCGTGACGTCAGCCCCGAGCCGTGAAAGCTCAGCCCCGACCGCGCTGCCAGCCGTCTCCCCTGCGGACGGATACCCGAGGACTCCGCCCCGGTTGGACTGCGAGAGCCGGAAGGCCGCACTGAAGCCGCTCGTCAAGACGGCAAAACCGAGCAGGCGGCGGTAGTGGTTGTCCACGTCCTGCCTGAGGCCAGCCCGTCCCTGCGCGTCTTGGCCAGCCATGCCTTCGAGGTCGATTGAGGACGCGTCCGGGAAGATCAGCCGGTTCCAAACGACGGTGACACCGTTCTGCGCGTAAGCGATCCTCGAATCGTAGGTGCCCACCAGGCGTGATCCCTGTGGGATCAGAAGATAGTTGCCGGACGCCGTATCGTAGACATTCTCCCTGACAAGGGCGCGGATCTCGCCGGGTAGGTCGGAGTTGAGCCCTTGCTCCAGGACCGCCGGGATGTCCCACCCGGCCTTGATCTCGTATTTGCTCAACGGCCGAACCCGCGACGACTTCGTGTAGTTCTCTCGCGATACCGTGCGAGCGCCCGCCAGAAATGCGGCCTTCCGGTCCTGCATGTTTTGGCTGGAGTACTCGTCTCCGTCTGCCGGGGCATTGGTCAAAGCAATCTTCGCCTCGGAGCCGGAAGCCCGCAGATTCACCGCCGCGCGCTGCGCCTCGGGACCTTGCATCGTCTTGAGTAGCTTCGTCATCTGTTCGAGGTCTCCCTCTCGGGTGGGCAGTGAACTGCCGCTGGGGCGACCAGCGCCGCCGAGGTTTCCGGCGATGGCCGTCGGCGCCGCGAGGGCATCGAGTTCCTGCCGGTACGCGGCGATGCGAGCCTTTTCCTCGGCGCTCAATTCCCGAACTGGCGGAGGCTGGGGCGGCGGCGGGTAAGGACGCATTTGGGAAGGGGCTGAGCCGAGCGAGGGACGGCTCCCGGCCGGTTCGGGAACCTGCAACTCTTGCTTCTCAGGAGTCGCGGAGGTCATGCCGGCGGTAATCATCCTCGCCGGGACTTCGGCCGCGATCACCTTTCCCGCATCACTGGCCGCTGTGAGCCGCGTTGGATCGGCGCGTTCCATCGCCGCAGCGGTCCGTTGCCGTCGTGTCGCAATGCCGTATCCGACCAGGCCGACGACAGCGGTGACCACCACAAGCACGATGAGCCCGGCGCGCTTGCTCAGGCGCACGGGATTCGGCGGGTCCGGTCGGAGGTCGATGCCGGTTGGAGAATCAATGTCGTTCATTGCTTGGCCTCCGCCTTGGCGTAGGGATCGCCTTTGACCTTCCCGTGGAAGGTGCCCCGGATGATCTCGGCTTTCCGCGCCTGCTTGCCCGCGCCGAGAATGAGCGCGCCCCGCTCGAAGAGTCGGTCGACGATGTACATGTCGCCTTTCACGCGGTAGTTGACCATTTCCGGACCTTTCGGCCCGACGATCACCAGCGCCGGCAATTCCCTCGGGGCAGCGTTCGGGGTCATTTGCAGGTACGTCTTCTTGCCGTCGTCAACCACGCGGACCGGACGCATGTTCGGATCGCCGCCGATGATCCTGTAGTCGAAATATAGGGCCTCGATCGATTCAACGGGCGTGATCTGGGACGCTTCAAACTCTTCCTTGCGACGCGCTTCCTGCTCGGCCAGGCGCGACTTCCAGCGACTGGTCTCGTCTTCCGGATACGCAAAGGCGACACGCGCGAGGTAATCGTCGGGCTTCGAGACCAGCCGAAGGTAGTAGGCCCGCCGGTCCGTGGTGATCAGAAGCGTAGTGTCGAGGCCAGCCTGTTTGGGCTTGATGACGAGCATAGGCGTTTCCTGCCGACCGCTCCCGGCCATAGCCGGGGAAATTACCCAACGGACCGAATCCCCTACGTGAGGTTCGCCCGAGAGGTGCTCACCAGCTTCGAGTTCCACGACGCAGACGCGCATCGGAGCGCAGACGACGGTCGGCATCCCCGCGCCAAACGTGTAGAGCACCCGGCCATCGGCGCCGGCGCAGGTGTCTGCTTCTCAGCCATCCACCCTTCCGCGACGGTCAGCGCCGATTGCGCCGTCGACGGCAGAGGGACATCTTTCGATGCACGGAAGTCCAAAGGGACCTCAGACGCAGACGCGTTTCCCGTCGATGCCGGTGTGTTCGATAATCCGTTTCCAACCTCGGCAGCACCAACAGTCGGATCTGGTCCGAGCGTCTGGATCAGTTGGCCGAACGGATACTTATCCGGCGCTGGGAGGGGCTCTTTCGGCAGAGGCTTCGGTGGCGGAACCCGCTTCACTTCGACCGGCGCAGTCTTGCCATCTTTCGTTTGGGCACACATTGGCACGGCCACGAAAACCAAAGCCAGCGTGCATTGTTCAAGAATTCGAATTCTCATGTTTCAGCCCCTCACAGCACCTTCGACCAACTCAAATTCGTCAGGTAAAGTCCGAGCGGATTCACGCGCGCCAGGCGTTCGTCGGACGGTGGGTTGACGGCAACGGTGAAGGAACCCTTCCACCGTTGTTCGGACTGGACGTCGCCAGTGATTCCTCGCGCGGTCTCGACCCACTCCACTTCCCAGCTCTTGTCGCTACTCGCGTACACCGCCTTCACATCCACACTCACCATTTGGGTTTGGGCGCGCTTGTAGGGAGGATCATTCCGGTAGTATTCACTGACCTGAACCTGCGCCGGCGTTCCGCGTCCGATCATGGAGTACACACGATCAATCGCCTTCCGTTGCGCAACGCCGTCACTCGTCACTGTTCGCCAATCGCTCACCCACTGAACAAGCGCGGCACGCTTCAGTCGATCGTCGGCCGCGGAGACCTGGTCGGCGGTTCCGGACGCCACGACGCGATCAAGGTTATCGACGGCCACGACAAACGGAACCACCTTCGATCGCATGGCCAGCGCAACCAGGCCGCCGGTCTCGATCACGGCGATGCCGAGAGCCAGGAAGGCCGCGAATCGCCAGTTTCGCGCGCGAGTGATCAGATTCCCGTAGCGTTCATCCCACTCGCGGCGCGCCGCCAGATACGGGTTGAGGTTAGCGGGTTCGGGGTTCGGCATTCTAGGGGCGCTCTGTTGAACGGGCTGTTCTGTTGCGAGGTCGTGCGGCACGAGCCGCGGAACTGCTTCTGTAGCCACGATGGCCCTCCTTGTCATTCGTCACCTTCCGTTCTCAGAGCCGGCGGAGCGCGGTGCGGTGCGTGATCAGGCGGCACGGCCGAACGCGCCATCCGCACGAATTGAGTTCCGACAGTCAGCTTCCGCGAGACTCGGTTTGTTGCTTCACTTGCACGCGCAAGTCGGCCGGAGGCCGGCTTCGACTTCCCAGCCGCTGATGGGGGACTGACCTGGCCCGGCGTCCCCGAAGTATTGGCGCCACTTGCTGAAGGTCCAGCGGAGTTTGCGCCTTGGGCTGCTTGCTGCTTTCCGGAGTCGCTCCCCTCGCCAGAGGAACTGGTAGTCGATGCCGAACTTCCGGCGGGCTCAGCACTCGAACTCGCTGTCGACGGCGGGGACACCTGGCCACTGGGTCCGGAGGGACCGGCAGCCGCACCGCCGCCGCTACCGCCAGGTCTCGGTGCAGGACCTCCGCCCGGACCGCCAGATGTCGCCGGGCCCGCGGACCCGAATCCCCCACCCATGCCGCCACTGGATGCGGCACCCCCGGCTCCGAGCCCCGCAGCCTGGCCGGCCGTCATCGCGCCGCCTTTCGCGGTGAGCATCTTCGCGCCGAGCGCAACACCGCCGGCCGCAGCCGCCCCGACCAGCAATGCGCCTTGCGCCAATCCTCCCGCAGTGCCCACGGCGTCGCCGCCTGTGAAGGAAGGCGACCCGCCGAGAATACTCGCGGCCAACTTCGGCGCATTCCAGCAGATCATCAACAGGATCACAGCGGAAGCAGCGATATCGAGCGCATCGACGGCAGGAGATGGACTGCCCGGAACTGCGGTAGCCGCTGCTTCCCAGGTGTTCGTCAAAGCCATGCCCGCGCCAAGAAGGAGGTACAGAACCATGACCTTCACGCCAGTCGATACTGCAAATGCGATGAAGCGCTCGACATACGGAGCCGTCCAGCGAGATCCGCCAAAGCCGAGGAAGATGAATCCCGCCCCGACGACGAGATAGCTCTCGACCAGCGTGACCACCAGTTGAACCGTGAGTCCGAGGAATGCAAGGAACGCGAGCAGGGCTGCGAATACAAGAGCCAGGGCCGTTCCGAAGCTCCCCATCCAACCGGAGTTGGCGGCTCCGCTCAGAAGATTACCGGCGATATTTAGACCACGCACCAGAACGTCGGTAGGAGCCAAAGAGGGCAGCCCGGACGCCGACTGCCCGACAATCTGGAAGCTTTCGATGATCCGCGGAATCCAGTCAGCGCCGAAGTTGAGGAGCGCGAAGAACGCGCCGATGAACATCATTTTGCGAATCAGAGCCGCGGTCCAACCTTGCAGATCAGTGCGCTCCAGGACGAGCATTGCGCCGGTCCAGGCGAACTCGATCAGTGCCAACAGGCCGAACAGACGATTGGCGTACCCAGCGGCGACAGTCAGCCATGTTCCGCGAACGGCCCGATACTGATCGAGCATGGCGCTGGGCGAAGTTTGCGCCCAGGCGGAACTGGCGGTAAGGAAAAGAAGCGAGGCCAAGGCGACGAGCCATACGGCTCGCCGGGAAAATGCGCTACTTGTTGCCCGCGCCGAATCCGCGACCGTCGCCTTTCCGTGGGGTGAACTGGAACACCGTGGCCGCGCTGGCCGCTTTGCACACGCGCCCTTCTGTGGAGTCTCCCCATGTGGCAGGTGCGCTCCGTTGGACCGGTGCGCAGCGCCCCTTGATCTCGTTAGCGATGTCGGCGTGCTGCCGGAACCATTGTTCCAGTGATTGTTGCGAAGCCGAGCGAACATCGCCCGCACCAGCGTTCTGGACGCGCTGGACGATCTCACTGGGACGCTCCTGCGTACAGCTCGCCAGTAAAACAAAAAGCAGAAGGCACGTGAGCTTCATCCCTCCATCATCGACCAGCTTGGAAGCCTCTGCCATCGCCGGTTCTTCCGCCGAATTGAAAGTATCTTTCCGTACCTGCTTCTTCAGAGGCTTGCTTCTGAATCTGCGCGGCCTGGTATGCCTGTTTGCTTTGAAGGTCCGCGAGGATCAGCTGCCGGAGCTTCATCAACTGCTGAACCTGCTGCTCCATGATCTGGTTCGAAACCTGAAGCGCCTTCATGCGCCCGTCGCTGGATTGCGCCATGGTCCTTAACTGGTCGAGGACGGCCTGTTCGCTGGCGAGTTGTTGACCTTGTAGTCCCGCGGCCCGGAGCGTGCCGAGCGTCGTGTCAAGGCTCGTCTGTGACCAGTCGCGGTAGTCCCTGAACCAGGTGTTCGCGTTATAGCCGTACCCACGGAACCGATTGCGGAACTCGGCGTCGAGGTTCGCCATTGAGTAGGCGAGCGCGCGCCCGTTCTGCACCACTGACGCAAGTCGGCTGATATCGCCCATGATCGGGCCGAAGACCTGCATCGGCAGGTTGAGCGAGTTCTTCGCCATGTCGGCCACCATCAGAATCTTCTGCCGCAGTTCTTCACCTTGGCGGATGTAGGAATTGATGAGTTGGAGATTATTGGCGAGTTGCGTCCACTCCGTCGCAAACCCGCCGACAACTCCGGAATTCCCCGTTCCAGGCAGCGCGAGCGCCGCCGCAAATATCAAAAGACGCCTGCGATTCATTGCTCACCTCCTACCGTGTACTTTTCTTCGAGATACGCTGCCCACTCGGGCAGACCACGCATGCGCAGCCATTCTGCCGGCCACTGCTCCCCGTGGATTTCGATTACATCCTCCAGTTGCTGTCGCTCCTCCCGCCCGTTCACACCGACAAACGACAGCGCGACGCCACCGAGGCCAAGCGCGATCATCCTGCGGCCGATCGGCGAGACGACGTAATACTGCCGTTTCGGAATGCTTTTCTGGACCATCTCGACCTCGCGGTCGTTCAGTCCGATGGATTCGTAGAACTGCCTCGATGCCGGGTTCGCAGCCTCCGCATTAGGGAGCAGGATCTTGGTCGGACAGGATTCCAGCACGACATCGCGGATCGGACTGTTGAAGATGTCCGACAGATTCTGTGTCGCGAGCAGCACAGCGCCGTTGAACTTCCTGAGCGTCTTGAGCCAATCCCGCACCCGCTCCCGGAAGAGCGGATGCCGGAGATAAACCCACGCTTCGTCGAGCGGCACCAGAGTCGGGGAGCCATCGAGCCGTTTCTCAATTCGCCTGAACAAGTAGAGAAGGACCGCGACGACTGCTTTCTCGCCAAGGTTCATCAGGTGCTCCGTCTCGAATGTCAGGAATCGTCCGTCCCCGAGCATGTCCTGATCGGCATCGAGCAGATGCCCCATCGCGCCGGCCAGCGTGTAGTATTGCAGCGCCTCACGAACTTCGGTGTCCTGTACGTTCGCGGAAAGCTCAGTCAGAGTTCGAGTCGGCGAGTTCTGGAGCAGGATCACGGCTTCGGCCAGGGCGTTGCGCTCGCGGGGACTCACCTTGAAGTCCTGCAACGTACAAAGACCTTCCAGCCAGTCAACGGCCCAAGCCACGTCCGCCGCGGTGTCGATCTCTTTTAAGGGGCAGAACGCCCACGCCGTCCTTTCCCCGCCGATATCGTAGAACTCGCCGCCAGCGGCCGATGTGAGCGCGAGCAACGAGTAGCCCTTGTCGAAGGCAAACACCTGGGCGCGCGGATAACGGAACCACTGCGCAGCAATTGCGCCGAGGCACGTCGATTTGCCCGAACCCGGAGGTCCGACCATCAGCGTGTGGCCGAGGTCGCCGACATGCAGGTTGAGACGGAACGGAGTCGCACCAGTCGTAGCCGCGAACATCAGCGGCGGGCTCTTTGCGGGCATCAACGGTGAAGGGTTCTTCCTGGAACCGGCCCAGACCGCCGTAATCGGCATCATGTCGGCCAGGTTCAGGGTGTGCAGGATCACTCGACGAGCGTTCCGGTACCCATCACCAGGTAGGCTACCCCGCCAGGCTTCGAGCGCGTTCACCGACTCAATTCGACAGGCAAAGCCGAGATTCTGAATCGTTTTCACCACGAGTGCCGCCGATTCCTCGAGACGGCTCTGATCTGTGTCGAATACGAGGATCAGTGTGGTGAAGAGACAAAACTGAACATCGCCGGACGCGGCGACGCTCATCGCTTCCTCAGCGTCGGCCGCCATCTCCTGGGCGTAGAGGTTCGTGGGACCGGTTTCGGTCCGCAGCAACTGATCCTTCCAGCCCCGCACCTTCGAGCGCCACTTGCGTCTGGTCTTGTCCAGGAGCGCACGTGCCTCTTCTGGGTCCAGGAGGATCGCCCGCGTGTGCCACCGGTATTCGATGGCGAGGTTGTCGAGCGCCCCCAGAATGCCGGGGAAGCTCGCCCGCGGAAAACCGTCAACCGCTATCGCCCGGAGATGCTTCGTCCCAATCATCGGTGCGATCCCGCCGACGAGATCTTGCGTGCCCAGGAGGTCGTTGAGGTAGGCGGGTACGGCGGGGAGTTCGATTGGGTGATCCGCCATCGTTACGCATCGGTGCACGTACCGCAGAAGGTCGTCCTGAACGTGAGGAAAACCGGCGTCGTCGGCGAAACGCCTGCCCTTGAGGCGACGGACCTGAAAGAGCGAGCCGAACAGGTCTTCAAACGAAGCGACGCGGCTCTTGAAGTACTCAAGTGTCTTCTGAGCGCCGGACTTGATCTGCCGTTGTCCCTCGAAGAGAAAGCCCTTTACGCGCTCCTCGTGCTGCTCGGGTGGCAGGTACGTCAACGCCAGGAAATACTCGCTTTCGAAATGCACCCCTTCGGCCATGAACTGTTCGCGGCGCTCTTCGTCGATGAGGGCGGTCACCAAATCTGGAAATGCGCCGGCCTCCGGGTAACCGGGAGCTTTGGACCGGATGGCGTCACACTGAACCATCCAGCCGCCTCCAAGTCGGAGAACCGTATTCAGACGAGCGCTCAACGCGGCCATTTCGGCGTGCGTTGCCGATGCCATGTCGGGACCACGGAACGTCCAAGCCGCCAGGAGAGCTCCGTCCTGGAGCAGCAGAACGCCATCATCAACCATGGAGTCGTACAGAAGCAGGTCGGCCAGACCGCGGGCGCCAGCTCGATGCTCAGTGATCTGCACTCATTTACCTCCAACTCCGGGGCGTCGTTATCGACCGCCCATGTATTGCGGCTTTCGCCGGATAGAAGGGCCGGTACCGCAGATGACGCAGGTAGACCTGCCGCAGGAGGGGATCTGCCTTTCCCATTCGGCTCAGAATCGCGACCGACAGGAACCAAAGCACGATGCCAGTCAGCACGCCCCACCAGGTCACGAGCGCGAAGATCAGCATCGCGGAAAGCAAGGCCGAAAACAGCACCAGTTCTCGATCGCCCCCAAGAAGCAGATGGGGGCGGTTTGCGCTTTGATGAATTACGACCTCCCGCGGCTTGTCCATAGCGTCCCTAAATAACCGTGGCTCCGCCGACGCCGAACAGACTCGTCATGAACCCGGCCCCGAGCACCAGGAAGGCGATCGCCAGCACCGCCACGCAGGACCGCCGGGCGAACTCGCTCAGCTCGCCGCCGAACACGAGGGTTCCACCAGCCACCATAAGAGCGATCAGTGAAATGGAAAGGGCTACCGGTCCTGTCAGTGACTGTGCCACTGTGTTGAGCGGAGTCTCCCACGGGAGTCCGCCGCCACCGCCGCCCGCCCATGCTGCGCGGCTTGCAAGCAGGAAAAGCGGAGCCATCATCGTTCGCTTGAAGAGTGAGTTCATTCGTACCTCCAAATGGATTCGGTCAGACATACTCGACCAGGTAGCGGCCTTGGTCGCACCCGGTCACTACGAGCAGCTCCCGCACTTTTCGGCCAGCTGCCAAACTTGATTCCTCGTCGATGAAGATCACGAGATCGACGGCTTCAGCGATGAGACTTTGTTGGGGCGCACTTGTCGCCTCGGCCACGAGGGATTCCAGCCGTACCAGCCCGCTAAGGGCATCGTTGGCGTGGATTGTCGCCACTCCGCCCGGATGCCCGGTATTCCAGCTCTTGAGCATCACGTGGGCCTCGGCTCCGCGAACCTCGCCGACTACGATTCGCGTCGGCTTCAGGCGCATGCAGGCCCGGAGACAATCGAGCATGGAAACGCCGGCAACGGCGCGCAGGTCAACGTAGTTTTCGACAGGACACTGCAATTCCATCGTGTCCTCGATCGTGATGACCCGGTCCGACGGAGAGATCCGCGCGACAGCTTCGAGAATGGCGTTCACGAGTGTGGTCTTGCCGGACCCGGTAGAGCCGACAATCAGGATGTTCCTTCGATCGCGGATCGCCGTCCGAATCACTTCGCCATGGCTTAGCCCGCGGACCGTTTCCGCAAAGGACCGCCGCGAACGCTGCGCGTTCCGAGGATCTGAACAGCAGCTCAGAATGTCGCCGGCCTCGTAATCCTCCAACGTAAATACCCGGCGAGGCCGGAGGCGGATGGCGAAAATGGGCCGACGGACGACTGGCTGGACGATGCCCTCGAACCGGCTTCCGTCCACCGGCAGTTCCGTCTCCAGGATGGGGCGGTCGTAGTTCGCGACGGTACCGCGCTGTGCCGCGATGGTTCCAATAGCCGCCTGGGCCTGGGCAGCGAACATCTCACCCGCAACGGCAAATCCCATTCCCTGCCGCTTCACCCACAGACGCCCGTCCGGATTGAGAACGATGTCCTCAGTGCGGGGATCGTCTAGCGCCGTCAGGCCCAGTTCGCGCCTCAGTTTGGCATCGAGGCGGGCACGGTGATCCGCCGATTCCAGAACCAAACGTCCATTTGCGCCTTGACTGTTCATGCTAGCTTGTACAAGCTAGCTTTACGCACTCAGGTGCGCTTGTCAACTGCAAATCACAGGGAGTGGCCCACATGAACCGGATAAC
Organism: Bryobacterales bacterium; assembly: GCA_016789745.1. GTDB lineage: Bacteria > Acidobacteriota > Terriglobia > Bryobacterales > Bryobacteraceae > CADEFT01. The sequence continues at coordinate 1,775 of JAEUQF010000129.1, read as the reverse complement.
CCTAGACGCAATCACCCGCCAGGCGGACGCAATGGCGGTCGATGTTTTCGAGATCGGTCTCTACAAGCCGGCTGTGGATGGAAAGACGAACGAGCCCGAAATGCTGCCGAGAACCTGGGATAAGGCGACGCTGATGAAGTCGGTCGGTTGGCTCAAGTACCAGAACAGCCAGGGAAGGAATATCTACATTCGGCCGAAGGGCGAACATGCATTGAGCCTGGTGGACGATCTCACTGCCGCGGCACTGGACCGCATGAAGTCTGAAGGTTTCCAACGTATCCGTTCGGCGAACCCCTGATCAGCGTTACCGCCGAGCAGTCGCCCACCTCGCAGGCGTGAGATCCACGACCTGGCTCTTGGGACGCCGATCAAGCCCTGGCAGAACATCAAGCAAGTACTCCCGCACCGGAATCTTCAAGCGCCGGCAACTCTCCACCACCGAAGCGATGGCCGCCACCTTCGGACCCGCCGACACGCTTCCGACCTGCAGCCAGTTCTTTCTGCCCAATGCCCAAGGCCGCATCGAGTTCTCCGCCAGGTTATTGGAAAGCTCAACCTCGGGATCGTAAAAGCATCTCTCCAGTCGATCCCATTGCTTCAGCAAATAGTGCAGCGCTTCGCCCAGCTTGCTCTTCGGCAGCGTCCGTGGACTCAGCCAAAGCGCTCTCTCCCGCATCTCTTCCAGCCAGCTCTGTCCATGCTCGCGCCGGAATGCCGCCTTCGCAGCACCCGTCAATCCCAGCCCGACCGCCCCGCGCTCCACCGTGAACAGGGCGTCCATCCGCACCACCATGTTCGCTGCCTCAGCATCGTCCTTGTGCACCTTCACCGCGTCCACAAAGTAGCGGCGCGCGTGCGCAAAGCAGCCATAGTGGACCAGATTCGGTCCGCCGATCTTTTCGTAACCCACATAGGCATCAGTCTGCAGTTTCCCTTGCCATTGCCCGAGAAAGCGTGCGGCTACCTCCCGGCCACGGCCAAGTGCAAACTCGAAGACGGCCTCTCCTCCAGGCCGACCAAATTGCCAGAGGTATCCTTCGTGATGGCTGCCCGGCTTCTGTTTGGTGCGCACCAGGACTGTCGTCTCATCGGCCTGTATGTAACTTCCGGCCAGTAAGTCCCTGCGCATTGCCTCCCGCACTGGACTTAGCAGGTCCCCTACATGCATCACCCAACCATCCAGCGTCGTCCGGCTAATCTCCAGCCCCGTCTCACGCCGCAGGATCGATTCCTGCCGGTACAGCGGCAAGTGATCGCAATACTTTTGGATCACCGTGTCCACCACGACGCGATCACTGGCCAGCCCCTTCTCCACGATCCGGGCCGGCAGCGGTGCCGCCGTGACGGAACGCTTTTCACAGTCACGGCAGGCGCGCTTCTCGCGCTTGATCACCCGCACGAAGTACTTCGCCGGTTCCACATCCAGCTGTTCACTCTCGTCGTATCCGATAACGGCGGTTTGCTGCCCGCAATGCTTGCAGGTGCACGCCTCGGCCGGGCAGGCTATCGTCTCTTCTTTCCTTGGCAAGTGCGCGGGCAGGCGCTGTCGGCCAGGGTGCTTCTTCTGCTCTGCTTCCGGCTTACCTGCCATCGCTGGCGCAGGTGCCGCCCCAGTCTCCGGCAAGGTCGCGCGCTCTGCTTCGGCGGATACTTCATCGGCAGTTACGCTCGGCTCTTCATCCAGCAGCGCCAACTGCAGATCGCTGAGTTTCTCGCTACGGATTCCGAATCGCGCAATGCGCTCCTGGCGTAGCGTCTCTTCCAGCTTCTTGATC
>JAEUQF010000046.1 GCA_016789745.1 Bryobacterales bacterium | reverse complement strand
GTGGCCTATTTCGACGAGTGGACTTTCCGCGACGACAGAATCTTCATCGGACAAGACGTCAAGCTGCGGCTGGCGTCCCTGGCCGCCGCGCTCCAGTCGAAGCAGGTGGCCGTCCGCCGCGACCAGCCCGCCGACTTCGAGGATCTACTGCTGATGCATCGCATGTTGTCGGCTTACCTGATGTTTGAAAAAGTCCCGTGGCTGATACGGCAATTCATCGTGCGCGAGTACAAGCAGGCCGACTCGCGCCGCTTTCACTATGCCGAGGTGTTTGATCGCCTGTCCGACATGGACCCGGACAAATACGACGAACTGCTTGTCCGCCGCCAGGCGCTGTCCGACCGGCTGGAGACCTTCTTCGGAAAATATGACATTCTCCTGATGCCGGTGACACCCGGACCAGCGATTCCCCACAATCAGAGCCACAACCCCATCGCGCTCGACGGCAGGCAGATCAACTATTGGGACTATTTCGCCTACCCGATGTGCTTCAACGTCACAGGCCATCCGGCGTTGACGCTCCCCATGGGGCTCAATCGCGACGGACTCCCCATTGCCCTACAGGTTGTTGGCCCGCTGCACGCCGAGCGGCGCCTGATCGAGTTTGCGCGCATGATCGCGCCGCTGCATACCGGCTTCGTCAGGCCTGCCGCCAACTGAACCAGCCTGGCCGATGCGCTGCACTGCGACCGCTCGGGTTCTACCAGGGCCCTTGCCGCTTGCTGTACGCGCGGCCCTTGTCCGCCGCCGGCGTGTCGCCGCCCGTGCAGATCATCACACCTTCCTTCAGCATGTCCAGCACGTTACTCTCATTGCACGAGTTCAAAAAGAACAGGTTCGCCGCCTTCACTTCCTTGAAAATCCGCGCCCGGATCGCCTTCATCGCCGGATGCTCCTCCCGCACCCCGCGCCCTTCCCCTACCGGCGGCCCTACCAGGAAGAAGCTCTGATCTCCCGGCCCCCATTCGGCAAACCCAATCCCCGGTACCCGCGTGGTCTTGGCGGCATTGTCGGCCGCCATCGGCGTCTCGATCTTGATCCCCAGCAGCACCTCGCCATTCTTGTTCAACGGCCATGGATCGGCCCGCCGCATGTACTCGTTCGGCGACAGGCCCCAGATCTGCGACGCGAAGTTCTGGCTGCCGTTACCGCGAATACCCGTGTTCAACCCGGCATGCTTGGCGGCAAACGGATAGCGCAGCGCTTCCACCAGGATCTTCACGGCTTCCGGATCCTCGGCATGACACAGCAGGATCCCGTGCACCCCGGCCGCCATCACCTGCTGCGCCACCCAGTAATTGCCCCGCATCGACACCGCATCCTTGCCGAGAATCGGCAGCGTCACAATTACCGCCGGCGTGCGATGCCCGGTCCGCGTCGGGCCCCCATCCACCAACCCGCGCATGAAGTCGCGCAGTTCCTTCATGTCGAAGGCGCCATGTTCCATCTCATAGTTGATGTAGTCGGCGCTGGTGGAAGCCATCTTCCGGCCTTCGTCGTAGCCGCCCCGGCCGCCCGTGTAATAGATAGGCTGGCCGGATTCCAGCAGCTCAATCGCACGGTTGATGCGCTTGGGCTTTGGCGGATTCTGGGCCGGCAGTTGCACGGCAAGCACAACTGCCGCAATGGCGAGAGTACCGAACTTCAGCATGGCGGATGTCTCCTGTGGTGTGATGTGGCGTCGGACGTGGGCGGCCGGCGCGCCCGAAGGATGCCCGCCGCAGCCTGCCCATTGTATACGTTCAACGCCACCCGCACAGCGCCCGCCAGCCCTAAGGCCGGCAAGTCACCGTCATCGTGTTCGCGCGTGACCCGTCATTGCCGATCCCCTGCAGCAGTTCTTCGAACGTCTGCAGCGGCACCGCCAACCCCTCCCGGCCCACTTCCGGCACCAGCGCCCACTTGTCGAGCGCGTATGGCCCATCGGCCGCCAACTGCCCCGGCGCCGTCTCCACGTGTCCGTTCGGCACACACAACGAAGGATGATCGAACGGCGCACGCTGGAACCGCACACGGTCATCGCTCAGCGCCTTCAAAAACGCCACCGCCGCCGCCCTCGCTCCGCCATTCAGCCCGATCCCGCCAATGCCCGGCCCCAGGTTCCCCCCGGCTGGAAAATCCCCGTCACGGTCGTAAAACTCCAGCACCTGCTCCAGCGTCGCCTGTCCGCCATCATGAAAATACGGCCCGGTGAACTCGACGTTCCGCAGACTGGGAGCCTTGAACGTACCCGCCGCGCCTGCCACGTTCGCTGGAAACAATGGCGTGCCGAAGTCGTCGGCCGCGCCCAGCCCCGCATCCTGCGCAATCGGCTGCACGCCGATCCGGAAAAATCCGGCATTGGTGGGCGTCGCTGCGTTACCCGCACGTAAACGCACCGTGGTCCAACCGGCCGCCGTCGTCTCAGCCCCGTTGTGGCAATTCAAACAGCGCGACCCGCCGCCCCGGAACGTATTCAGCCCCTGTTGTTCCAGGGCCGTCAAAGCACCCGCCTGCCCCTCCAGAAACTGATCCACCCGCGAATCATCGGCCAACAGCGTCGCCTCGTACGCCTGAATCGCCAGGCCCCAGAACAGGCCGAAGTTCCGCTCGGCCTGCGTGTAGCCGTCTACTCCCGCCGTCGATTCCCAATACTCCGGCCGGAAGGCCGCCTGCACCAGGGCCCGGTAGGAGAACTCCGCCCGCAACCCGTTCCCGTCGGCATTCGCCACCTGTCCCAGCACGCTGTCGGTCGACGCCACCTTCTGCCGCGCCAACGGCGTCAGACTTAGTAGTTTCCGCCCCAACTCCGGCCACGAACGCCCCGCCCACGACATCTCCACCGCATTCAGCGCCGGCCCCACCGCCTGCGACGCCGGGCTGGCGTTCTCCATGCGCACCGCCTCTCGCGTCAGCACACCATTGCGCAGTACCACCGCGTGCAGCCCCCTATCCGAATCGCCGAACGGCGTGGCGCCTGTAAATACACTGCTCGCACGCCCATCCCAGAAGTTGCGCACGTTGTAAACCGCATTGATCACCGAAGGCGTGTTGCGCCCCGTCACCTGCCGCACATGCACCCCATTCCACGCAAACTGCGACTGCACCGCCACCGCGGTCGACAGATCCACCGCGTTGCCCGCCGCCACACCGGCAAAGGCTCCCGCCACCACACCCATCGACCCCGCCACCTGCCGCTTATCGCTCAATACCGCCGAGTTGTTGTTCCCCGTATTCGCCAGCTTGCGGAACGGAAAGTCCGCCGCCGTCAGTGTCTGGTTCACCGCCACGTCCGCACCCGACAACTGGTTCTGCAACCGGTGGTCCGCCCCGGCATGGAAATGGCAGGTAGCGCAAGCCGTGCGCCCGTCGCTGCCGGCCTGCATGTCCCAGAACAACGCCTTCCCCAACACCACTAACGCCTGTTCATCCTGCACATAGTTGCCCAGCCCCGTTGGCTGGGGCACCGTTACTGTCTTCAGCGAAGCCAGCGGCGGATTCGGACCGTTCCCCCGGCCGCCGCCGTTCCCCCCGCCGCCCCCTTGTGCGAATGCCACCGCGGCAGCGCAAATCAGTGTAAAGAGCATCCGAGAATGCATGTACATAGCTCCTGTGGGGATAAACGGCCGCCACAATCGGCAAGTTGTGTTAAGGACTGTTATGAAAGTTAACTTAGGGCTGAAAGCAGTAACCCTCTCCGCGTACTGTTACAATGTAACGTGGATTTTGCGGATTTGCCTCTAGCTTTTGGCGCAGCCATGCGATATGCACATCCACCGTCCGTGATCCAATGAACGGCTGATCCTGCCAGATTCTCGATAACAGGCTGTCGCGCGTCACCACCTGCCCCCGGTTCAGAATCAGATGCCGCAGCAACTGCATCTCCTTCGCCGCCAGATTCACGGGTTCCCCGCCACGCAACACCTCGCGCCGCGTGAAATCCACCGTAACATCGCCAAACTGATAGCGAAGTACAGGCGTAAGTGGCGACTTACCCAACCTCCGCAACAGCGCACTTACTCGCGCCAGCAGTTCCCTCGAATCGAACGGCTTGATCAGGTAATCGTCCGCGCCCGTCTGCAGCCCCTCTACCCGATCATCCACCAGCGTCCGCGCCGTCAACATCAAAATCGCTCCATCAAAGCCGTTCTCCCGCGCACTCCGGCAGATCTCGAAGCCATTCACCCCCGGCAGCATCACATCCAGAATCAGCAGATCGAAAGCCTGCTCCAAGGCCACTCGCAAACCCTCTCCGCCATCCGCCGACACCACCACATCGTGGCCGTGCCCGCGCAGCAGATCCGCCACAATCAGTTGCACGTCCGGGGCATCTTCCACCAGCAGAATCCGCGAACTCATCCCGATGCCTCCCCGGCCGGAAGCCGTACGATAAACTCCGCCCCACCCAAGGCCGCGTCCTCCACCGTCACTGTCCCATGGTGCCGTTCCACCGTGCTCCTCACCAGGCTCAGGCCCAAGCCAGTACCCTGAACCGGCCCGTTCGGATTCCCCTCACCCCGGTAGAACGCTTCAAAGATCCGCTCCCGCTCGCTTTCTCCGATTCCAGGGCCCCGATCGGAAATGCGGATCTCCACGCCGCTCGCCACTGCCGACGCGGACACCCCAATCCACTTGCCCGCCGCCGCATGCCGCACGGCGTTGGCAATCAGATTCCGAAACGCCAGTTCCAGCGCCGTTGAATCCCCCGTTAACACCGGCAACTCCGGTGCCAGCGTCAACTCCAGCTTACAGCCGGCACGCTCGATCTCATACGCCATCGCCGCCGCCGCGTGCTCCAGCAGATCCCCCACATGGAACGAATCGCTGCGCCGCAGGGCATTCCGATGCAGCGTCGCCGAAAACGACAGAACATTCTCGATCATCGCCGTCAGTTCATCGGCATTGCGCAGGATCAGCCGCGCGTACGACCCCACCCGCTCCGGCTCCACCACGCCATCCGCCAAGTTGAATGCCGCCCCGCGAATCGCCGTCAGCGGCGTGCGCAGATCATGCGACACCCCGGCCGCGAACTGAAACTGCATCTCCGCCAGGCGCCGCGACCGCGCCGTGTAGCGCACCAGCATCCCGGCTGCCCCGCCCAGCAACCCGATCAGCGCGAACGAGGCCGCCAGATTTCGTCTCCGCGCATTGCGCGCCGCCACTTCCAGCGAACCTTCCGTGTGCCGCACCGACAGCGTCCACCGCGTACGCCCGCCGGCCCCCCGCCGCGTCCGCCCTTGCGGCGTCCTCCACGCCCTCCACCACCGGCGTTGTTCTCCAACGAAAACAGCCCAGTCTGGAAGTCCGCACCCGGATGAACGCTCGCCCCGTCGGCCCGCGACGAATACACCAGCGAAAGCCCGTCGGCGCCGTCTACCGACACCTCGTAAATCGCCGCCTCACCGGCGTGGATGTGCTCCCGTACCAGAGCCGGCATCATCTGTCCGCGAACGTAATCTCTGCTCAACTCAAAAATCATCCACGCCAGTTCGCGAAACTCACCCTCCGCTTCGTCCGGCCGCAACAGGGGAAACTCCAGCAGCGTGCTCTCGCCAGGCACCCGCGGCCGTCCCGGTTCGCCCTTCAGCCGCCCTGCCAGACTCTTCCGCAAAGGCTCCCAAGACTCCGGCCAATCCATCGCCAGCAACCGCCCATCGGCATCTAACTGGCGCAGCCCTAACACCTCGCCCTGCGGTATCGCCACAGCAATGCGCGAAAACAGAGCCGGGTCGTGAGTCGCAACCCATTGCCGATATCGCGCCCGGCTGGCCTCCTCCAAGCCCTGCTCCCGAACCGCCCGCCCACCAGGCAGCAAAGCCCGGTCACTCAAACCAGCTTGCAGCCGTACCCGTTCGCCACGGCTCATCTCGCCAGTCCATCGGTATTGCAGCAGCGATAGAACCACGCACACCACGCCGATCAGGGCCAGCAGCCCCCATTCCAGCCGGTTATGCCCTGCGTGCTTCGCCGCCACCCTGGACTCTGATCATATCCCGGCAAGTCCCGGATACGTCAGGCCATAACGCACGCCATAATACTCCTTAACCTAAAAGGTCACCCCCAGTAACGCCTGCACCTGGTTCGCATTCGTCACTGGAAAGTTGTACCCGCCCCAGCGCGTGTACCGCACCTCCGGCGACAATCGCAGCTTCCAGACCTTCATCGCCACCCCTCCCCCAAACACCGCGCCAACACCCGGCTCCGTAGAGGCCACTTCGCGATTCCCAAACCGTCCCCGCCCGTCGTCCGTCCAGACATTTCGGAACGCAAATCCCGCGCCGGCAAACGGCCGTACCACTGCGTTGCGACCCGCGAAATAGTACTTCCCCAACACCGGCAGTTCCATCACATGCCCGCGAACGCGCACGCCCGAGACAGCGCTCCCAAACCGCCAATACAGCACGTTCGCTTCAACACCTATCCGTCCGAATCCCACTTCCACCGAAGGCCCCACAACATACTTCCGGCTCTGATCCTGACGCTCCGCCGGATCCGTAAAGAATCCACCCCCTTTTACTCCAAGCGACAGCGTCTGTGCCGGCGCCGGCAACTCAAAAGCAGCGAAACAAAGAAGCAATACAGCAAACTTCATACTCCCCACGACGTAGGCATCGCCCTGCGGGTTTGTAAAAACACCCTTACCACGGCCGTGATATCGTAGCCCTCATGATGCTCACGCGCAGACACTTCACAGGGGCTCTTGCAGCAGCCGCGGCCACGCACGCCGCCTCATCCGCATCCGCACAGACCGGCGCTCCCGATTGGGGCGGCCCCATCGTAGACTGCCATCATCACCCCCGCCGTACGCTGGAAGCCAACACCGCCCACCTCGATGGCGCGGGCCTCTCCAACGCCATGCTGCTCGCCCGCGCCGGCTATGCCGATACCTTCGCCCAACTGCGCGACAAGTACCCCGGCCGTTACCTCGGCTGGTTCGCCGGCACCGATGTCAAGAACCCCGACGCCGCGAAAATCCTGGAAGACAACATCAAAGCGGGAGCCATCGGCTTCGGCGAGCTCAAGAGTCACGTCGAGGCCGCCGGCCCCGAGCTCCGCAAGCTCTACGCACTCGCCGCCGAACTCGGCGTCCCCATCCTCGTCCACTTCCAGGAAGTCCCCCATACCCCCACCGAAGGCACCTTCGCCACCGGCTTCAAGAACTTCGAAGCCATCCTCAAGGCCTATCCAAAAACCACCTTCATTGGCCACGCCGACGCCTTCTGGGCCAACGTCAGTGCCGACTACGCCAATCAGGAAGCCTATCCGCCCGGCAAGATCGAACGCGGCGGCATCACCGACAAACTCCTCGGCGATTACCCCAACCTCTACGGCGATCTTGCCGCCAACTCCGGCAACAACGCCCTCTCGCGCGACCCCAGCTTCACCGGGGACTTCCTCAAGCGCCACCAGAACAAGCTCATCTTCGGCAGCGATTGCTCCTGCGCCGACGGCAAAGGCGGTGGCATCTCCCAGGCCAATAACCCCGCCGCCGCTCGCATCGCCGGCCGCTGCGTCGCCCGCGAAACGCTCACGGTCCTCAAGAAAGCCGTCACTCCGCAGATCTTCCGCAAGCTCACCTGGGAAAACGCCCACAAGGTCTACAAGCTCAAGAAGGCCTAAGCCATGCCCAACCGCCGCACGTTCCTTCAAAGCCTGCTCAGCACCGGCACGCTGCTGGCAACCACCGAAGCTTCGCCCATCGCCGAAACCGATTGCGGGCGCCTGCAGGCCAGCTCCGTGCAGGGCGTCCACGTGTTCCGTGGCATCCCCTATGGCGGACCCACCGAAGGGTCCGCCCGCTTCCTGCCACCTGCGAAACCGGCGAAGTGGACCGGCATCCGTGACGCCACCATCACCGGACCGCGCTGCGTGCAGGGGCCCGGCAACATCTTCCTGTCTCCATTAATCGGCGAGTACTTCGGCGGAGGCCGACCCAATCGCACCGAACTTGCCCGCCAAACCGATAGCGAAAACTGCCTCAACGTCAACGTGCTCACGCCGGGCCTCAAGGGCAAGCGCCCCGTCATGGTCTATATGCACGGCGGCGGACTCACCGGCGGCTCCAGCGCCCTCACCCTCTTCAGCGACGTCCATGTGCGCGAACAGGATATCGTGCTGGTGGGCGTCAATCACCGCCTCAACGTCTTCGGCTACACCTACCTCGGCGGCCTCAGTTCCAAGTACGCCACCGCCAACGTCGGCCAGCTCGATCTCATCGCCGCCCTCCAATGGGTGCAGCGTAACATCGCCAACTTCGGCGGCGACCCCAACAACGTCACCATCTTCGGCGAATCCGGCGGCGGCGCGAAAATCAGTGCCCTTCTGGCGATGCCCGGCGCCAAGGGCCTCTTCCACAAGGCCGCCGTGCAAAGTGGCTCCGTGCTGCGCGCCGGCGATCCAGACACCGCCACCGCCGCAGCTCGCAAACTGCTCGCCAACTTAGGCCTGACGCAAGCTGACGAACTCCAACACATCTCCGCCGACAAGCTCTTCGCAGCCTCCCGCAACATCGGCCAACCCGCAGTCATCGTCGATGGCCACTCGCTCCCACACCAACCCTGGGATCCCACAGCCCCTGAACTCTCCGCCACCATCCCGCTGATCATCGGCTGCAACAAGGACGAAACCTCGCTCTCCTACACCAAAGACAGCGCCATCCATACCCTCACCGAAGCTGGCCTGAAGGAACGCACCATCGCCGCAGGCATCCCCGCCGCTGATGCCGATAAGCTCCTCAGCCTCTACCGCCGCGATCACCCGGGCGAATCCCCCACCGACATCTGGTTCCGCATCACCACCGACCGTGGCACCCGCCGCAACTCCCTCCGCCAGGCCGAACGCAAGGCAGAACAAAACAGGGCCAGCGTGTTTTTCTACTATTGCCAGTGGGACACGCCCATCTCGGAAGGCGCACACAAGATCAAAGCCTTCCACACCTCCGACCTGCCGCTCACGATGCGCCTGGTCCGCTTCCCCGAATCCGAGCAGCTTTCCAAACAGCTCAGCGCCGCCTGGGCCGCCTTCGCCCGCACCGGCAACCCCAGCACCAATGCACTCCCCTGGCCCGCCTTCACCTTGAAAGACCGCGCCACCATGATCTTCGACAGCACCAACAGCCACGCCATCAATGACCCCGATCGCGACACACGCCGCCTGCTGGATTGACCCCCCAGAACCCGCGCGACGCCCACGTCGCGCAGCATCCCCTACTCCGGCTTATGCTGCGGCGCCTCCCGCGCCGCCTTCCGCACATCCTCCGGCAGGCTCTTATTGAACGACGCCCCAAACCCCGTGGTCTGGTGATACACATACCCCTGCCAGGGATCCTCCCCGCGCTGCCGAGGATCGCCCGTCTCCTTCAAATACGCCTCCAACTCCCCGCGCAGCCGCTCCGCCACATCCTTCTTCTCCCCAGCCACATTCCTCAACTGCGCCGCATCCGCCCGCAGATCATATAACTCCTCCGCCGGCCGCCGGTCCAAACATAACCGCACCTGCTCCGGATACTTACCCCGCGCGTCCCCCGCCAACAACACATCCTTCGTCGGAGCCCCGTCGATATCCCCATGCGTCGTCCGATTCGATGACAGAAACTGCCCACCCGTCGGCCATCGCTCCGGCGCATAATTCCGGATGTACAGCCACTCCCGCGTCCGAATCGCCCGCATCGGATAAGTGGAGCCATCCGGCCGGCACATCGTATGCCGCTCCATCGAGGTGAAAACCCTCTCCCGCGGCTCAGACCGCCCCTCCAACAACCCCAGCAGGCTCCGCCCCGCCACCCCTTCCGGCACCTTCACCCCGGCCGCTTCCAGGAACGTCGGCGCAAAATCCACATGGCTCACCAACTCCTCCACCACGCGCCCGCCCTTCGCTTTTGCCCCCCACCGCATCGCCAAAGGCATCCGAGTGCCCCAGTCATACAAATTCACCTTCGCCCGCGGAAACGGCATCCCGTTATCGCTGGTCACCACCACCAGCGTATTGTCCAACTCCCCCTTCCCCTCCAACACCGCCAACGTCCGAGCCAGTTGCTTATCGAACCACTCAATCTCCGCAATGTAATCCAGGATGTCGGACCGCACCTCCGGCGTATCCGGCAGAAACAGCGGCACCTCCACATCACTCAACTTCTTCCCCATCCGCAACCCCAGCCCGGGATCGTACAACCGGT
>JAEUQF010000016.1 GCA_016789745.1 Bryobacterales bacterium | reverse complement strand
ACGCCACCAGCGCCACCAAAGCCAGCAGCAGCGTCCCCCACAGATACGGCCGGACATCGTTCTCGCTGACCGTGTATAGCAGGCCGTCGTAGAGCAGATGCGCCAGCCCATACGCCAGCGCGGCGCCGATAGCCAGGCCCGGCAGCACCAGCACCGCGCACTGCCGCAGCACCAGTTCCGCCACGTCCACCGGCGAGGCGCCCATCGCCACGCGCACACTCAGATCCGCGGTCCGCTGCCGCACGTACTGCCGCGTCACGCCGTACACACCGGCGCTCGCCAGCACCACCGCCAGAATCGCAAACAGCGCCAGCATGCCCGCCGCCGTGCGCGGCGCCCATAGCGCCTCGTCCAGCACTTCGCTCATCAAAGCCACTTCCGGCCTCGCCATCTCCGGCCGGAACCGCCGCACGGCCTCTTCGATCCGTTTGCGCATCCCCGCCGCATCGCCGCTGGTCCGCACCAGCACCGTCGCCGACGCCGGCACCATCTGCCGCAGCGGAATGTACAGACACGGTTCGGCCGCCTCGCCCAGATTGCCATAGGCGGCGTCCCTCGCCACACCCACGATGGTCGTGTCCTCGCGGTCTCCGAACAGCCGCAGCTTCCGCCCGATCGCCGCATCGGTGCCGCCAAAGTGGCGCCGCGCCATCGTCTCGTTCACGATCCCCACCATGGGCGCCGGATGACGGTCGGCCGGCGTAAAGTCACGCCCCCGAAGAATCAGCACATCGGCGGTTTCAAAATACCGAGTCCCGATCATGTTCAGCCTCGGGATCACTGTCGTCTTGTCGTCCAGAAAAGCCGTGCGCCGCATCCGGTCATGTCCCAGCAGCGGATTCGAGGACACCGCCACCGATTGCACGCCCTCCAGCAGCTGCAGCTTCTGCTGCAACTCCAGATAGAAAACCGCCCGTGGTGTTCCATGCAGCCCCAGCCGCTTCGGATTCACTTCAAACGCCAGCAGGTTCTTGGTGTCGAAGCCGGGGTCGATGGCCTGCGCATTGCGGAAGCTGGTCACAAACAGATGTGCCGAGACGATCGCCGCCATCGACAGCGCCACCTGGCTGACCACCAGGCCCTGCCGCAGTCCCACCAGGCGCCGCGCCGAGAAGCCCCGGCTGGTACGTTCCTTCAAATCGTCCGCGATATCGCCCCGCAGCGCCTGCAGCGCCGGAATCAGGCTCGCCAGCAGCCCTGCCGCCAGCGACAGCAGCCCCGTAAACGCCAGCACCCGCACGTTCAGCCGCAGGCTCAGCACATCCGCTGTAATATCCTCCGGGCGGAAGTGCCACAGCAACTGGCAGCCAGCCACGCCGAACAGCAGGCCCAGCAGCGCACCGGCCACCACCAGAATCAGCCCATCGGTCAGAATCGGCAGCAGCAGGTCCCGCCGCGTGCCCCCCAGCGCCACTAGAATCGCCATCTCCCGCCGCCGCACCGCTGTCCGCGCCAGCAGCGCATGGCCGACGTTCGCCATCGCCACCAGCAGTACGATCAGCGCCGCGCACAGCAGCACGCGCGCTGCCCGGATCACCTCCGGCCGGTACTCGCCTAGCAGTTCCGAAAGTCCGATGACGGCAAAGGTCCGGCCCTTGTTGTCCACCGGATACTGCTGCTCCAGTCCCGCGGCGACGCGTTGCAGGTCCGCCACTGCCGAGGCACGGTCCACACCCGGCCTCAACCGTGCCACCGCCAGGAACATCAGCGCCCGCCGCGCGTGCACCCAATCCGGCCGCTCCAGCAGGCTGCTCGACCGCGGCAGCGGTACCCAGATTTCGGTCCGTCCCAGCCGCTGCATGCCCTTGAAGCCCTTCGGCAGCACGCCGGTGATCTGGAACAGCGCCCCGTTCAACTGTACCGGCCGGCCCGCCACGTTCGGATCCGCGCCCAGCTTGTTGCGCCAGAAGGCATGGCTCACCACCACCGGCGGCGGCCCCACCGTCTCGCCTCCGGAGCCTTCGTCAAACAACTGCCCCACCGAAGGAGCAATGCCCAGCGTGCGGAAGAAGTTGGGCGTCACCGCCTCGATCATGACTTCGGTGATATCGTCGCCCAGCCGGAAGTTCACGGTCGCTCCGGTGGTGGCGGCGACGTGCGCAAAGCTTCGTGTACGCTGCGCCAGATCCTCCAGATTCGGATGCGACATCGCCATTGGACGGTTGCGCGGCGACTGCGGCTCAACCGTCTGGATCACCAGCAGTCCGTCCGGATCGCTGACCGGCAGCGGCTCCAGTATGACGGCATCGACCACCGAGAACAGCGTCGTGTTGACGCCGATGCCAAAGGCGAGCGAGAACAAGACCAGCGCGGTCAGGCCGCGATGGCGCCACAGGCGGCGTAGGGCATGGGCGAGCAGATTGGCGGGCAGACGGGGTACGCGCTGGGCGTCCATCGAATCCTCCTCGGGCCTGTATTCTCGCACCCCGGGCTACCCCGCGCCACACTGCCGGACGTTACTCGTGGCGGATGCGCAGGTCGCGCAGATTCTCGCGCACTTCGTCGTGTGCCCGCTGTAACTCCTCGCGCACCTCGCGATGGGCGTGGCGGAACTCCTCGCGCAGATCGCGGTGCAATTCCCCGCGCTGGCGCGTCAGTTCGCGTTCCTGCGTGCGCAGCTCCTGGCGCAACTCCTCGCGAGCGTGACGAGCCTCTTCCGCCGCTTCCCTGGCATGGCTTCGCACCTCGTCCCGAATGTCCACCAGGTGCGGCCGGACCTGCACCGGCACCTGGCGCAGCAGCGGCAGCACCTCGGCATCCACAAATGAAAAGACGCCGGCGGCGGCCACCAGCACTCCCACGGCAAGCAGGTCGAAATTCCGGCCGGCCATCACACCACCTCCACGTTCTCTTCGACAATGCGGCCATCGAACAGGTGCACGCTGCGGTCGGCATGCCGCGCATACCGCGGATCGTGCGTCACCATGCAGATCGTTGCTCCGGCGCGATGCAGTTCGCGCAGCAGCTCCATAACGGCCTCGCCATTGGCAGAGTCCAGGTTCCCGGTCGGCTCGTCCGCCAGCAGGATGGCCGGCTCGCCTACCAACGCTCTGGCCACGGCGACGCGCTGCTGCTGACCGCCGGACAACTGCGACGGGTAGTGCTTCACCCGGTGCGACATACCGACGCGCTCCAGCGCCTCATGCACCCGCTTCTTGCGCTCGGACGAGCCCATGCCGCGATACGTCAGCGGCAGTTCCACGTTCTCATACACCGTCAGGTCACCAATCAGGTTGAAGGCCTGGAAGATAAAGCCAATCTCGCGGTTGCGGATGCGCGCCCGCTCGCTCAGCTTCAGCTTCTCCACCGAGTTCCCCTTCAGCGTATAGCTGCCGTCGGACGGCGAATCGAGCAGCCCCAGAATCGCCAGCAGGGTGGACTTGCCGCAGCCCGACGGCCCGGCAATCGCCACGTATTCGCCCCGCTTGATATCCATGTGGATACCCGCCAGCGCGTGCGTCTCCACTTCGTCGGTCACGAATACCTTGGTCACTCCATCCAGACGAATCAAAGTCTCAGCGGCACTCATTGCGTTCTCGCTCCTTCGGCATCCTTGGCCAGTTTGTATTTGACTGATATACGTAACACTCGTTAGCAGGTTCCCTGAAGAGTTGTTAATTTAAGCGAATTCGGTTATGGGCATCCCAGGCGGACATATCCGACAGCACCACCTGGTCGCCCACCCGCAGCCCTTCCATCACTTCAATATTGGTCACCGACGTGCGACCCAGCTTCACCTGTACCCGCACGGCCTCTTTCGTCTCGGGTTCCAGTTTGAACAGCGTCACCAGGCTGTTGGGCTGCCCGAACACCGGCCGGCCGACGTACAGCACATCCGTCAGCCTCTCGATCTCCACGGTGCCATCCACGCTCAGGTCCGGCCGCGCCCCGTCCGGCAGTTTGCCCACCAGGCGTACGTCCACCGTGACGGTGCCGTTCAATACGGCGGGGTCAATGCGCGACACCACGCCATCCACAGTGCCGTTGCGGGTGTCGATCACCGCCACCTGCCCAATCCGTACATCCTTGGCCTGCGTTTCGGCGATCTTCAACTCGGCCTTCAGCTTCAGCGGTTGGGCGACCTTGGCCAGAATCGTGCCGATGGGCACGCGCTGGCCCACCTGCATGGTCATTTCCTGGAGCACGCCGTGTGTACCGGCGCGCACCTTCAAAGCATCCACCTGCTCCTTCTTCAACTGGTAGGCTGCCTTCAGCTTCTCGATCTGCACCTGCTGGGAAGCCAACTGCGCCTGGATGGAATCGTCGCTGATGTCCAGCCGCTTCTGTTCGATCTGGAAGCGCTTGCCTAACTCGTCCGCGCTCGCTTTCGACAACTGCAGCGTCAGGTCAGGTGTCAGCCCCTCCTTGAAGAGCTTGGCATCACGGTCGTACTTCAACTTCGCCTGCACGAACTCGCTCTCCAACTGCGCCGTGCGCGCCTTCTGTTCCAGTTGCGTGGTTTCGAGCTTCACCTTCAGGTCGCGCAGTCCGGCTTCGGCCATCTTGATCTGCCATTCGGTATCGAGCATCGCCAGGCTCAACTCCGGGTTGCTCATTTCGAGGATGATGCTGTTCGGCGTTACGTCCGCGCCAGGGCGCAGCACCAGCTTGTCCACCCGGCCCTCGGTCTGGGCCGGGATCCAGAGAATCTCTTCGGGAATCAGTGTGCCGATGCCGCGGACATTGCGCAGCATGGGCCCGCGCTTGACCTGGTCGATGAGCACCGACGAGCGGTCCACTGGCGGGGCGGCGGGCTTGAGCCGGCTCATGCCAACCGTGATGAGCGGAACCGTAATAACAGCCATCAGAATGAGAACGGCCCGGCGTATGAGTTTGTTTCGGCGTGCGTCCTTGCGAGGTACGTCCATAGTTTGATCCGAGAGCTTTAGGGGCACGCCGCGGGCCACGTCCGCAGGGGCTGGCAGAAAGTAAAGAAGTCAACAGCTTAGAAGTAGTTCGCGAGCAGGGCAGGGAAGCCGGCGCTGTCCGCTTCTGGGACGGCCCTGTACGGAATCGGCGGACCCGCCTGTTGGGTAGACCGTACCGGAACCGGTGGGGCATCCGCCGAGCGCAATACCTTGCTAAGCTCGGAAGGTTACTTTGTAAGGGATTGGGATCGGCCTCATGAATCGAGAACTGTGGCGGCGGGTGGAGGAAACGTTCTACGCCGCACTGGACCAGCCGGAAGAGGAGCGCCAGCGGTGGCTGGTGGAATTCTGCGACGGGGACGCCGAGTTACTGGCCGAAGTGCAGGGGATGCTGGAGGCGGATGGAGCCGGTGGGTTGGGGCTGGAAAAGGAGATCCGGCGGACGGCGGCGTCGTTGTTGCTGAACACGTTTGGAACGCCCCGTAAGTAGCGCAGTCGTCAGGTGAGGGAAAAGGGAGAGAACTGCGCGTCGAGGTCGGCGGGAATTAGCGTAGGCAGGCAGAGCAGATAGCAGGGGCGGGAGCGTCCGCGCCAACTTCCTTCAATGCGCGACCGGAAGGCGAGGGCCGAGGACGCGCGTAAAGGCTTCCACTCCGAGGCGGGGATGCGTGCGGTATCGGAGATGCGATCCACCAGCAGCCCGACCGAGCCGAAGGCGGCGTCATCGCTGGGATTGGAGACCACGATGACTGCCGGGCGTTCCGCTTCACTGGCAACGCCCAGCAGCATGGCGGTATCGAGGACGGGAACGGTGAGCACGCCTCCGCACAGCAGGCCCCGCAGCCAGGGCGAAGACGTCGGGACCGCGACGGTGTCCGGATGCGGCGCAATCTGCCGGATGGCCGCATGCGGCAGCGCCAGTTCATACTGCCCGACCCGAAAGATCAGGTAAGCTCCTGGCGGCGAACTGGCGGTCGGCCGATGCATGGACATCCGTTTGCCCTATACGTGCAGGAAAGCCCGGTTGAAGGCGTGTTGCTTTTCTTCCGGCGTCTTGGTGGGGATCAGGCAGATGTGCACTTCGAGGATTTCGTCGCCGGCCTGGAACGGCGCCACCACCCAGTGATCCTTGATGAGCGTGCGCTTGATGAAGTTCTTGCCGTAAATGACAGTGGGGATGCTGAGCGACATCATGCCGAGGTGGTTTTCGAGATCCGTTTTCACGTTGCCGATGATCATGTTCGCCATCTCGGCCACCGCGTCCAGCACTTCATCCTCTACCGCGGAGTGCGGCGTCAGGAACAGCGCATCGGCGATGCGGCAGGCCATTGCCGGCGTGCAGCAGACCGTCGCCGTTGCGCTCCAGGCTCCCGAGAACCCGATCAGGCCGAGGATTCCGCCGCTGACATGCTCCGGTTCGGCCTCGAAGCGGTAGGGCAGCGCCTCCACTTCCATGCCCAGCATCATCGAAAACACGTCGCTGGTTGCCCGTTTTACCGAGTCGGCCAGGTAGGCCGGTTTTGCCACGTCATTCATCCGTTGTTCACCCTTTCCCGTTATGGCCGTGCCGGCGCCTATGCCAATCCGGCGAGTTTCTCCTTGATCTGGTCCGGCGTGAAAGGCTTGCGCAGGTAGCCGGTGGCGCCAAGGTTCACCGCTTCCATCACCTTCGTCTGGCTGCCTTCGGTGGTAATCATGAACACCGGAACGTGGCGGTACATGAGGTCAGCCCGCAACTGATTGAGCAACTGGAGGCCATCCATATTGGGCATGTTAATGTCCGAAAGGATTAGGCCCACCGAGTGTTCCCTGAGTGAATTCAAGGCCTCGACGCCATCGCAGGCCTCATAC
Source organism: Bryobacterales bacterium (assembly GCA_016789745.1). Lineage (GTDB taxonomy): Bacteria > Acidobacteriota > Terriglobia > Bryobacterales > Bryobacteraceae > CADEFT01. The sequence goes on along the minus strand of JAEUQF010000016.1, from coordinate 8,605 downwards.
ACCTGGCCAATGTCCATCTCACTTTGTTTCAGCACACGTACAAGAATTTTTCGGATCGCTGCCGAATCATCCACAACCAATACATCCAATGCCATCAGAGGTCTCCTGTCCTATGAGGGCTCATCGGATAGCACCTCGGAGCCTTGAGGGTTTTTCCATAATTCCCCGCTTACATCGCTATGCACCTCATCCAAAATTTCGATTGGACGCAGACCCACTCCGCTCCTTACTTTTAGGTATGACTGCTGTGATGAATGAGCCCATCGGTTCGCCGGTGGTAGTGCTGCAACGGATCAGTAACATTGTCAGTTCGGAGTTGTCCCTGGACGAAATGCTCGGAGAAATCCTCGGCGTCACCGTCCAGATCGCCGGTTGCGATGCATGCTTGATTTACCTCATTGACAAAGGCACCAACGAGATCGTCTTGCGTGCCAGTCAGGTGCCCCATGCCAAGGCACTCGGCAAACTGAAGATGAAGATGGGCGAGGGCGTCACCGGCTGGGTGGCCGAACACAAGGCCATCGTCGCGCTCGAAAGAGGTGCTAAAAACGACCTTCGCTTCAAACGGTTCCCCACGCTGGTGGAGGATACCTACGAGGCCTTCATCTCCGTCCCGCTGGTCAGCGGCGGCGATATCATCGGCGTCATCAACATCCACTATCGCGCGGCACAGGAGTTCGCCTCCGATGTGCTGAGCACGCTCACCTTCGTGGGCGAACAAATGGGTGGGGCGGTGGCCAAGTCGATGCTGGCCGATGAGAACCGGCGCCTGGCGGAGGAAGCCGCCGAGATGCGGCGGCAACTGGAGGCCCGCAAGCTGGTGGAGCGCGCCAAGGGAATTCTCATGCAGAAGCATGGACTGAGCGAAGAGGAGGCCTATCTACGCCTGCGCAACGATAGCCGCCGCTCGCGCCGCGCCATGCGCGACCTGGCCGAGCAGATCATCCAACAGGAACTGCGTGGACGGGAGAAGGCGCCCCAGCCGCTGCCCGTGCCGGCGGCGCCGCTGCCGCTGGTGTAGCAACCGCTCCCTCGCGGTCGTGGCTTCGGTAACGGCATCAACACCTTACAGAGCCGCGCGCGCAAGCAATCGGTATTCGTTCGCGGGCGCCGGGGCGGCTACGGCTGGTCGTAGTCCTGCAACCGGCGGATCCAGATATTGCGGAAGCGCACCGGGTCGCCATGATCCTGCAGCGCCAGCGGTTCTTCGGCACCGTGTGGCGCGTAGGTACCAACGACGCGGTGCGCCATCCGCCCAATCCATTCCTTGCGGTTATGCATCAGCACGCCGTTATGGAAGACCGTGGCATTGGCCTGTTTGACCACCTTGCTGCCTTCGAACTTCGGCGCCTCGAACACGATGTCGTAGACGTTCCATTCGCCCGGCGGGCGGCAGGCGTTCTTGAGCGGCGGATACTGGCCGTAGATCGACGCCGCCTGTCCGTCGGCATACGTCAGGTTATTCCAACAATCGAGCACCTGTACCTCATAGCGCTGCATCAACAGGACGCCGCTGTTGCCGCGTAGCTGGCTCTCGGCCGTGATCTTCGTTGGGGCCGACCATTCGATGTGCAACTGCACATCGCCGAATTTCTGCTTGGTCACGAGGTCGCCGGTGCCGCCCTTCACTTCGAAATAGCCGTTGCCGATGGTCCAGGCCGCCGGTGACGTCTCTCCCTTGCGCACGTTCTCCCACTGCGACAGATCCTTGCCGCCGAACAGCACAATGGCGTCCGAAGGCGGCGCGCCCGGCGTGGCGCCCGGCGTGACCTGCCGCGGCCGCGGCCGGTCGATGTCGTGCACCTTCCACTTCTGGCCCGGCAGTACGGGCGTGTCGCGGTAACCGACGGGCGATTTCTTCAGACCGGACTCCCCGGCTTTGTTCTGGGCAAGCAGGAGGGCGGTCAAGGCAACGGCCAGGGCGAGTACAAACAGTTTCTTCATGGAAGCGAACACACTTTCGCACTGAAATTATGGCACAGGGCGCAACGTTTTCCTTCGCTGGGGTCTCTGACGGAAGCGCCGTTCGGCGCCAAGTACCACCCCAGGGAGAAAACATGTCGCAACAGGATCCAAAACTCGACCAGCTGAAGCTAAAGTATCAATCCGCCATCAATTACATGAAGCAGGTGGGCATCCGGTTGACGCACGTCCACATGGAGAACGGCAAACTCTTCATCCAGGGCGATGCGCCGAGCGAGCAGGTGAAGAACCAGGCTTGGGACCAGATCAAGCTGGCCGACCCGAACTACGCCGACCTGACGGCGGACATCCGCGTCGATCCCTCGCTGGCGAAGTCCGGGCAGAATGCGGGGCATGCGGGCGGGGCGCATGGCGATGGGCAGAGCATGAATGATATGCAGGTGTATGACGTCAAGCCTGGCGACACGCTGTCCAAGATCGCCCGCCAGTTCTACGGCGATTCCAACCAGTACATGCGCATCTTTGACGCCAATCGCGACCAGTTGCAGGATCCCAACAAGATCCAGATTGGGCAGAAGCTGAAGATTCCGGGCGCCGGCGCCGCAGCGCGGTAAACACAGGCTGACCGGTTGGACGCGTCTGTTCCTGGTTGTGCGCGGCTGGCGCTAGAATCACAAGACATGAACAGACGCAGCTTCCTTCTGACCGGGCTTGGCGCCGCCGCGGCGGCGGTCCCCGATGCCCCTGCCGCGACGGCGATTCCCATCATCGACATCCACCAGCACACCAACTACTCCGACCGGCCGGACGACGTGCTGGTGGCGCACCAGCGCAAGATGGGCATCACAAAGACCATCCTGCTGCCGGCGGGGCGCAAGTACGGGTTGGAAGCCAAGGCGTTCGGGAACGACTCGGTGGTGGCGGTGGCCAAGCGCTACCCGAAGGAGTACCTGTTTTTCGCCAACGAACTGCCGGAGATCGCCGAGGCGCGCGGCGTGATTACCAAGTACCTCAAGATGGGGGCGATCGGCATTGGGGAACAGAAGTTCTTTGTCGATTGCGATTCGGTGCACATGCAGAAGATCGCCTCGATTGCCGCCGAGTACAACGTGCCGGTGCTGATGCACTTCCAGCACGACAAGTACAACAAAGGCATCGAGCGGTTTCACAAGATCCTGGAGAAGTATCCGAAGGTTAACTTCATCGGGCATGCGCAGACCTTCTGGGCCAACATCGACAAAAAGTGCGAGCAGGCGGTGCTGTATCCGAAAGGGAAGGTCACGCCGGGCGGCATCACCGACCGTTTGCTGGCCGACTACCCGAACATGTTCGCGGATCTGTCGGCCGGGTCGGGTCTGAACGCCTTTGCCCGCGACCCGGAACATGGCCGCGAGTTCATCAAACGCCATCGCACCAAGCTGCTGTACGGCAGCGATTGCAACGACCACGTCGGGGAAGGGCCGAAGTGTTCCGGTGCACAGCAGATCGCGCAGATGAAGGCGCTGGCTCCCGACGAGAAGGTGCAGCGGCAGCTTTTCTGGGAGAACAGCGCAAAACTGTTTCAAATCGCACAGTAGGGAGTGGGGCGGAATCTGTGCCAGTACTTGCCCTTCTGGGGTACCATTTCAATTCTGATATTTCAGAATGGCTGCTTACAGAAGTGGGCTGCTGAACACTGTTCGGGACTATTCTCCGAGGGCAGGTGTATCATGCAGTCCCATTCCACTTGAGCGGGTGGCGGTCTGCGGAGCTTCTTTTCCTTACCGAAGTAATAGAAGTAAGTGGTTCATTTACAATAGTTTGCAGGGCTAGTCTGTAACGATTCATTTTTTCTTGACATTCCCCTAGAGCGAGGATTACTATTCAGTTTCCACACAGGCTTGGTGCTTAGTTGCAACCAAGTGAAAACTTGCTCCAGGGGGTCCCAGCATGACCTTTCAGATCGGTGAACGAGTTGTTTACCCGAATCACGGCGTGGCGGTGGTCGAAAATATCAGCGCCCGCTCGTTTGGCAGCCAATTCGAACGGTTTTACCTGCTGCGGATCAATAGCAGCCGGATGACGGTGATGGTTCCGTTCTCGCACGTAGACAACGTGGGACTGCGGAAGGTAACCAAGAACGCGGAAATCAGCAAGGTACTGACGTTCCTGGCGACCGGCAAGCCGAAGTCGTGTCAGGACTGGAAGGACCGGTTCAAGGAAAACTCGGACAAGATGCGGTTTGGAAACCTGCTGGAGACGGCGGAGGTTCTGAAGTGTCTTCTGATCATCCAGAAGGCGAAGCCGCTGTCGTTCCGGGAAAAAAAGATGCTGGATCGGGCCCGGCATATGCTGGTGACCGAAGTGGCCATTGCGCGCGCGGTGAGCGATCTGCTGGCCGAAGACATTTTGAATGAGGCGCTGATTAAGGCGACGTTGAAGTTGCCGGAGCCTCTCTAAACGGATTCGCGTTTTCTCCCAAACAGAATTACGACGGCGGCCTGCAAGCAGGTCGCCTTTTTTGTTTAGGGGCCGTCACAGCCGGAAAAGCTTTTTACGCGCTGATTTTAAAGCACTCCCGCCATGCCCAGCGCCCCTTGCACGTCCGAACCCAAGCGCGGCGCCCAAGGAATGTCTCGCCCTCGTTCGCCGAGACGCGCTTCCAAAAAGTCTCTCGCCAAGCTCACCAAACTCGCCAAGAAGACAGCCCAATACAGGGAGTCGGCGCAGAGAAGACGGAGCTGCGCCGGCAAGCTGGCGAGTGGTTCAGAGCGGTCGCGTTACTCGGCCAGCAGGCGCCGGACGATGTCCATCTCGAGCGAACGGTTGGCCGACGTACCGGCGAACGTCACCGGCTCGTCGCCACGGATTCCCAGCCGCAGGCTGGGGCCGGAGTCCTTCTGGGAGCGTGGGGCCTGTACGTCCTTACGCGACTTTGCGAGCATGTGGATTGCCTTGTTGTCCGCAAAGACCACCCGCGCCGAATCGATGCGGAGTTGGCCCTGGGCAAGGGGCGGGGAACCGGCCTTGGGATCGAGCAGGTTGACGAGGAACGTCGCCTTGCCGCCTAACTTCAGGGCGTAGCGATACTGCTCCTCGGCCTCCACTGGCTTGTTCAATTTGTAGAGCAGGATCTGGCCGAGCAGGTCGTGAGGTTCGGGCCGCTGGGGGTCCGCCTGGATGGCCTGGCGAAGCAGATCCGCGGCCTTGTCGGGGCTGGGGGCCGCGGAGGCAAGGCGGATGAGTTCGGTATAGCTGGCGGCAGGAGCTTGGGGCGATTCCACCAGCGGGGACTGCTGCCGTGCCACGGCGGCAGGGGCTGCGGCCTGCGGCTTCGGGCGCAGGTAGTTGATGCCGCCGAAAACTCCGCCCAACACTACCGCGGCGCCGACGGCAATCCAGATCCACGGCATTTTGGCCGGCGGGGGCATCTCGGGCAGGGGGGGCCCGGACGGGGATCCAAAGGCGGGCAGGGCGGGTTCCGGGACGGAGGCCGAGATGGGCTGGCGCGTGCGGCTGGAGGCGGCAACGGTGACTGCCGGGGCGGCATGGCCGGGCCGGGCGGGGCCGGCGTTGGGCTGCGTGATGGCTTCGCGGAAGTCACGAACCGTCTGGTAGCGGTCCTGGGCATTGAAGGCCAGCGCCTTGCTCATGACGGCATCGAGCTGCTCGGAGACAGGGACGCCGAGGTGCGACAGCGGCTTCAGTTCGTCATCGGTCATGCGGTCGAGCGCGGGTGGGGGAAGGAAGCCGGTGACGGTGCGATAGAGCGTGGCGGCCAGCGCGTACACGTCGGTCCACGGCCCTTGGTTGCCTTTGGAGCGGTACTGCTCGGGTGGGGCGTAGCCTTCCTTGAGGATGACCGAAAGATTGCGGCTGCGTTCGCCGAGGGCCACGCGGGCGGCGCCGAAATCGAGCAGCTTCACCTGCCGCGAGGCGCCGATGTGGATGTTGTCGGGGCTGACGTCGCGGTGGAGGATGCCGGCCTCGTGCACCTCTTCGAGGGCGTGCATGATGGGTGTCAGCAGCGGCACGGCTTCGTCGAAGGAAAGCCGCCCGCCCATCTGTTCCAGGTACTGGTCGAGCGTGCGCCCTTCCAGATACTCCATCACGATGTAGGCGGTGCCGTTTTCGCGGAAGAAGTTGAGGACGGCGAGGATGTGCGGGTGGTTGTTGAAGCGGGCGACGAGGCGGGCCTCTTCAAGGTAGCGTTCCCCGCCGTATTCGTAATCCTTCACCGATTGCCCGGTGAAGGCGATGCCCTGGAGGCCCTGTCCGGCACGCATGGCGACGCCGCTGGGGAATTATTCCTTCACGGCGAGTTTGCGCTGCAGGTGCGTGTCGTAGCCAAGGTAGGTGATGCCGAAGCCGCCGTGGCCGAGCACCTTGCCGACCACGTAGTGGCCGTCCTGGAGGCTGGTGCCGGGGGGCAGGTGCAGGGGCGAGGCCGCCTGGCTTTCATACTCGTAGCCGCAGCGCGGGCATGCGGCCGCTTCGGCGCGGTCGGTCATGCATCCCAGGCAGAGATTGGCGGCGCTCATCGAGGTGGTTGGTCCTTAGCGAAGGAAACTGACGATCAGTTCGCGAACCGCTTTCGCGTTGGTAACTGACACCATATTATATTGGCGATCGTCGCCGAGTTTGACATGAAAATCGCCGCTGACGGAGCGGAAGGGCATGCGGTGTTCCTTCACCTCCTTGAGGGTGTTCCTGGCCACCTTGAAGTTGTGCGAGCCGTCCTGGCCGATGAACTGGAGGGTGTCGCGGGAGATACCGAGGTCGCCCATGCAGCGGGTGGAGAAGCTGCCATTGGCATGATCGTGATGGATGCGGAACCAGACGGTGCCGCCCGCTTGTAGGGCTTTCTGGTAGTGGCGCGTGGCGGTGGCGAGGTCGCCGGTGCCATAGAGGGCGATCCAGCCGAGGTTGGCGTAGGCCTCCGGGCGGCCGGCGTTGAGTTTGATGGCTTGTTCGCTGAGCTGCGTGGATTGCGGGTAATTGCGGTTGCGGGTGGCTTCCTGGGCCTGTCGGATGAGGTCTTCGTAGGTGGGCGCGGCAGGGGTGGCGGGCACAGCGGCGGGCGTGGCAGCGGCGGGTGGCGCCGGGGCGGTGGTAGCGTTGGTGGCTGTCGCGGGCGGTGCGGGTGCGGGAGGGGTGGGGGCTTTGGTGGCCGGCGTGCGCTGCGGCGTGGCGCGCTGCAGGCCTTTTTGCGCTTTCTCCAGCTCTTCCTGGCGTTTCTTCAGCTCTGCCTCTTCCACATTGAGCTGTTGTTCCAATTGGGCCCGGTCGCGGTCGCGCTGTTCGGTTTCGGCGGCCATTTCCCGCTGCTTCTGGATCTCGGCTTCGAGCGCCTGCCGTGTACTGTCCTGCTGCTTGTTGCGATCCGATTCCAGTTGCTGCTCGCGGAAGGAGTTCCAGCCGAGCAGGGCCAGGAACAACAGTACGGCGGCGGCGCCGGCCGGGAGCGCCCATTTGGGCAGCGGCTTGGCCGGAGCAGGCGGGATCACGGTGACCGGGGTTGGCGGGGGCTGCTGGGAAACGGGGGCGCCGCGCTGGGAGGTGGGCGGGCGCGAACTGATGCGGCCCGCTTCGTCGGGGATCTGGGTGTCGATGAAGGCGGGCAGTGGTTCGTTGGCGACGAGGGCCTGGTCGTTCAGGCCCATGATGGCGTCGCGAAACGCCTGCATGGTGTGGAAGCGCTTCTCTGGATGAATGGCCAGGGCCTTGAGGATGGCCTTCTCCTGGACGTCGGAGAGTTCGGCGCCCAACTGCGATGGCGGCTGCAACTCATCCTTCGACATACGGTCCAGCGAGCCCGGCGGGATGACGCCGGTGAGGGCGCGATACATGGTGGCGGCACAGGCATAGACATCGGTCCAGGGGCCTTGGTTGCCTTTGCTGTGGTACTGCTCGACGGGGGCGTAGCCTTCCTTGAGGATGACCGAGAGGTTGCGGCTTTTCTGCCCGAGGGCATAGCGGGCGGCGCCGAAATCGAGCACCTTCACCTGCCATTTGCGGGTGATGTAGATGTTGTCCGGGCTGACGTCGCGATGGAGGATGCCTTGTTGGTGGACGGTCTGCAGGGCTTCCATGACCGGCACCATGACGGTGAGGACCGTGTCGATGGTGGTGCGGTTCTTGTTGGTTTCGAGGTACCGTTCGAGCGTGGCGCCTTCCAGGTACTCCATGATGAGGTAGGCGGTGCCATTGGCGCGGAAGAAGTTCAACACGCTGACGATGGCCGGATGGGCCTGGAAGCGGGCGACGGTGCGGGCTTCATCGAGGTAGCGGTCGAGGCCGTACTCGAAGTCCTTGCGCAGGTCGCCGGAGGAAGGCATCACTTCGGTGGCATGGCGGGTGCGTACGGCGACGCCGCCGGGAAGGTATTCCTTGACCGCGACTTTGCGTTCGAGGTTGAGGTCCCAGCCGAGGTAGGTGATGCCGAAGCCGCCGTGGCCGAGGACGCGGCCGATGAGGTACTGGCCCTGCAACTCCGAGCGTGGGCGCAGGTGCAACGCCGAGGCCGGTTCGGTGCCTTCGCGGTAGTTGCAGCGCGGGCACACGGGCTCGGCGCCGCGTTCTTCCATGCAACCCATGCAGAGTTTGGAGACATCCACCATAGACGATGATCCTTTAGGCTGAAGCGATCATAACAGCGATTGCCGAGTAATTGTCACTGGCCTCCGGCAGCGCGGCCCGGAGG
>JAEUQF010000071.1 GCA_016789745.1 Bryobacterales bacterium | reverse complement strand
CGCACGTATGCAGCCGTCCCCCCGCTCTGGCCCCTTCCTGAGTACCCGCCAAAGGTACACTCCAACCGGGCTCTTGCCACGCAGCATGCAGTCATGGAGTATCAGGACTATGCGTCGGCGCGGTATGGAAGCAAGTGGTTGCTCTTAGTCGGGCGATCGATTGAGATTGCAAGGAGCGCCGCTCTCTGGTGTGGAATGTTGCTGGTCGCGCTGTTACTCCCGACGGCCCGCAACGACACCCTGGTAAGATTACTAGTATTAGTATCTCTAGGAGCCCTGACCGCTCTATTCCTTGCAGTCTTCTTCTTTCAGCATTACATGGCGCCCTTACTCGCCGTGTGGATCGCCCTGGGGTACCGCGGTCTCTGGACAATCCGCCGTCAAGGAGCAATCTTCGCCGCGTTACTGCTCGGCACGCTGCTCTGGTCTTCGGTCCTGGCGATTCGGAAGCTACGGCAGGAAGCAAAGGTGGTAGCCGAAGCAAGGATGGGTCGTGAGTTTCCCTTCAACCGGCACCTGCTGCAGAAACAGCTTAAAGATTTCCCCGGCGGTCATGTCGTGCTGGTACGGTACGCACCTGGACATTCTTCCAGGTACGAATGGGTTTACAATCTCGCCAATATAGATGATGCGCCGGTCATATGGGCTCATGACCGCGGTATCGATAATGCCCGGATACTGGACAGATATCCCGGCCGCACGTTCTGGCTTATCGAGCCCGACGCGCCTTTACCAACGCCCATACTTCTCCGGGCTGGCTCAGTAAGTAGAGACGCATACATATCCAGGTAGAACACGAGACAGTAAGGTCTTTCCGAAATCTAAGTGTTGAGTTATGCTGTGGCTCTACCTGCGAGTGTACGCAGCACTTGCGTGGTGCGTTACGACGCACCCGGCTCGATTCGTTCTCGAAACGCCGCCCTTACCCCGGAGGACCGCACGTGATTACCGATAGCAATCAATGTCCCAGCATCGCTGGATCCAACCAGCGGTTCGTATCCATCGTCGTACCTGCCTTTAATGAAGAGGCTACTCTCGCCATCGTGGTCGAGAAACTCCTGCAACTTCCTCAGGTCCTGGAGGTTATCGTTGTCAATGACTGCTCCCTCGACAATTCAGGCCGCATCGCCGACACGCTCGCCCTGCGGGACGATCGCGTCCGTGTGGCGCATCACCGCGTCAACCAGGGCAAGACTGCAGCGTTGAAGACCGGCTTCGCCCTCACTAGGGGGTCTATTGTCGTCGTGCAGGACGCCGATCTAGAGTATGATCCCAGCGAGATTCCATCCTTGATCCAGCCCATTGAAGATGGTCTTGCCGATGTGGTGTATGGATCTCGCTTCCTGATCCGGAAAGCCGCGCGGGTACTCTACTTCTATCATTTCCTCGCGAATCGAGGCCTCACATTCCTATCCAATCTCTTCACGAACATCAACCTCACGGACGTGGAGACCGGGTATAAGGCCTTCCGTGGGCCGATCCTCCGGGAGATGATCATCATTTCCACCGGCTTCGGATTCGAGATCGAGGTTACGGCAAAGGTGGCGAAGCTGCAGTGCAGGATCTACGAAATACCCATTAGCTATCACGGCAGAACCTACGAACAGGGCAAAAAGATCGGGTTCTCCGATGGCGTCGCGGCGCTTTGGTACATCTTTCGCTTCAACTTGCTTTGTAGCCTGCGAAGTTCTTATCGCCGCATTCCCGTTCTCGCGGCATCCGTGGCCGAACGGCATTCCAAAGGCATGGCTGCCCACGCCGCGGACTGACGCCTTCCTGGAGCGGTCATGAGCGACTCCAATTGGTATGCCGTGTTCGTTCGCCCGAAGATGGAGAAACAGATCGGCGCAGTCCTGATCGAGAAAGGGTTCGAAGTGTGCGTGCCGATGTATCGCTGCAGGCGACGCTGGAGCGACCGCTATAAGTGGCTGGACCTGCCACTGTTTCCCACATATCTGTTCTGCCGGCTGGCCCTGCGCCAGAAGACTCTCGTGCTCACCACCCCGGGTGTGATCCGAATTGTGAGTCAAGGTGTTGTGCCGCTGCCTGTAGGTGACGAAGAGATGAACGGGCTTCTTCAGCTTTGCCGGTCCGGTGTCCATGCCCTTCCCTTACCCGCGATTCCCACAGGCTCGAGAGTTCGCATCAAGTCGGGCGCGTTGGCCGGCGTCGAGGGCACTCTCCTGGAAGAGAGGCGCGTCTCTCGCGTCGTCCTGTCTGTTTCTCTGCTGAACCGCGCCGTCTGCGTCGAGATTGACGGCATCGACATTGAACCTTCTCCGAACTATCTGCCCCAGCGAGGTACTGTCTTCGTGTAACCACCAGCGTCGCTACAGTAACATACAAATCTATACGTCACACTAACTGCGATATTGACCTGTACCGCACAATGCCGCAGAATGCTGATTGAGTTTGCACTACTTAGAAGTCGTTATTGGGATTATCCATGCCGGAGGCTTGTCCAGTTAGCAGATGTAGCGAGAGCAATCCTCGTTCCACAACGCAGATACCTCCTTTCCGGCTAACTCTGCCTGTTTCCATGACTGACCCCGCACGCGCCAACCTTTCTACCTATCGGGTGTTTGCGCGCGGTGCCTCCGCTGTCGGTGCAGCAACAATACTGGAGCGGGGACTCGGCTTCCTGGCAAATGTACTAGCAGCACGCTTAGGTGGCGTCCAGGTGTTCGGAGCATACTCGCTCGCACTTAGTACGGCAAGTAGTGTCGCCACTTACGCCGGTGCCGGGATCGGAGCCACCGCTCTTCGCTTCTCCGGCACCTATCCTCCAGGCTGCCCCTCTCATCGCCAGTATCTACTGGCACTTGCCATTGTAAGTATCACGTCGGCAGTGGCGGCCGCCGGTGTGCTGCTGCCGGCCGCGAAACCCATGGCGCGACTCCTGCTGGACAATGCCGCGCTGGAACCCTTATTGCAGATCGCCGCTGCCACTGCCGCGGCCCTGATCCTGATGGATTGCTTCCGCAACTTACTGATCGGCCAGCAGAAGTTTGTCGCCCTTGTCGCTTTCTCCTGCCTGTTCGGAACAGGGATGCTTGCTTTCCTGCCGGCCGCGGCGCGACTGGGTGCGTCCTGGATGCTGGTATGCCAGGCAGGGCTGGGGATGCTTGCGCTACTACTGGTAATCGTTTTGGTGCGCCCGCTCCACCTGGAGCGCGCCCAGGAGGGTAGTGAACGGCTTGGCTTCCTCCTGCGCAGGCTGTGGGCCTTCGGATTCCTGCATGTGGCTAGTGGTATCGGCCTGAACCTTGCCGGCTGGTGGGTGCTCACACTGGTCGGGCGAATGGACTCCACACTCACGCAGGTAGCGTACTTCTCCGTCGGCATGCAGTTGCGAAACATCGTGTCGATGGTACCTGGCCTGATGGGGATCGTCAGTTACCCGCTGATGACAGATGAGTCCGGGCAGGCGCACGGAGGCGCCGAGCGGGTTACTGGAATGGCAACCGTCTTCGCCGCCCTGGCCGGCATCTTTATCGGCGGGGCGGCCATGGCCGTACTGCCATTCGCACTCAACGCCTATGGATCGGCATTCCGCGGTGCTGAGTTGCCCGCTGTTATGGCTATCGGGTCCGCGATCGTTCACATGACAGTGACGCCGGCCATTGCCCGTCTCAGCGTCGTATCCATCCGGACCGTCGCCCTCGCGCACCTGCAGTGGGCGATCACGGTCGCGGTATTTGGCTCTTTGTTTATCGGCAGCGGAGGAGCCGTTGCGGCCATGGCGGCTTACGTCGCGGGGCATGTGAGTTCGGCGGCCATCGTTGTCCTCGCACTGCGGCGCCTGGATGCTCCGCATCGAAGTTGCCTGCAGGCAGTTGGCATTGCAATATCCGCCGCCGCGGTTCTTATCCTCCTTGGCTGCCTGCGTGTTACATACCCGGCCGCTGGACTGGTTCTGAGTGAGGCGATCTTCCTCGCGGGAGTAGTCTTCTCACTCCTGCTGCTGCGATGCGGGCAGATGCACGGGTGGATTCCACAAACCCTGAACTGGGCCCGGCTGACAGGCGCTGACCGCCGATCGGAGTTACAGCAGTGAACATCCTCGCCTACGTTCACCTCAGAAACATACACGGGTCCACCGGAGCAGGCAGAGTCGCCCGCCAGTTGACGGAGCACTTGGCCGTGCGCCCGCGGGTGCGTGTCCGTGTTCTCGCCGACCCCGCCGATCACCAACGGATTGTTCCCTTGGTGGGGGAGCCTTGGGTGTCCATGCCCTATCATTTCATCCGGCATGAAACATCCATTCAGCAGGCCTTCTGGTTGCTGACGGGCCAGTCGCGCGCCGAAAGCTACTGGCCTAACGTCGACGTCACATTCTGCTCGGCCGAATCCTATGTCCCCACAAAACGCAGTGCGCTTGCGGTGCTCATGCATGATGCCGCCATCTTTGAGCGCGATGCCCTTGCCTGGAGCCTGGCCCGTATGAAGCAATCGCTCAAATGGAAACTCCTGTATCGCAAGGTCGCCCGGAACGCCGATGTTGTCATCACACCGTCCGCCTTCTCCGCCGATCGGCTCGCGCACTTCCTGCCCGGATTACAGGGTCGCCTGAAAGTGGTGCCCAACGGCGTGCTGGAGCGGTTCTTTCACCCGCCATCGCCTGAGGGTGACGCCATACTCACCCGCCTTGGCATTGACTCCCAAATCTTCTTCCTGGTTCCAGGCGGCCTTCACTACCGCAAGAATGCGGATCTGATTCTAGCCGCCTGGCCGGAGGTGATGCGGGAGCTGCCGGAGGCGCGATTGGTAATTGCCGGACACAACACGCTCCCCTACCAGCAGCGGGCAGCCGCACTCGGCAGTTCCGTCATCCTCGCCGGTTTCGTGGATGATGAGCAACTGTGTTCGCTGTATCGAAAAGCTTGTGCGGTATGGTTTCCCACACGGTACGAAGGCTTCGGCATCCCAGCGGTGGAAGCAATGGCCAGTGGCGCGCCGCTTGTGACCACCTGCGTCGCTTCTCTGCCGGACATCTGCGGCAGCGCGGCCATTCTCCTGTCACCCGATGATCCCTCCGCTCACGTGGAGGCGTTGCTGGACTTGGCTCGCAATCCCGGCAGGGGTCAGCAGTTTGCCCTGGCGGGCCGGCAGCGCGCCGGCACTTTTACCTGGGCGCGATCGGCGGCCATCCTGCAACAGGTGCTCGAGGGGGCAACATGCCGCTGATCTTCGCCCCTCTCTTCCTCGCGGCGGTCACCATAACTACGGCTAGCGCTGAAGTGCGGGTGACAGGAGTGCTGTTTGATCCACACGTCTCTCGCAGCGGTCACGGCGATAACTGGCATATGACATGGGCCAGTGACGACGCGCAGTACACCGTTCTCGGAGATGGCATGGGATGGGGAGGCCCGGAGTACAACACGCGAATCTGGCGTCTCCGCGGTGACGCCGCGAACTTTGAGCCGGAAGACCTGCCTGGGTACCCGGAAATCGGAAGAGCACATCGCTGGTATGGCTACGGCATCGTCTCTATCAAGGGCACTCTGTATCACTTCATCTCGCACACACCGCAGATGCTGGCTCCCTTTAATGGGTCGCGGTTGGTGTTCAGTGAAGACTTGGGCCAGTCCTGGCAAATGAGCGACGGCACACCGATGACTTGGGCACCGGCCACACCGGAAAACATGTTCTTCTGGGATGTTCGCGATAGCGCCTTTGCCCACATCAGTATTCTGCAGTTTGGCCGCGACTATGAGGACAATGTCGACGGCTACCTCTACCTCTACGCGCCAAACAGCCAGTCCGATGAACGCATGCGGCAGTTGGTTCTCGCCCGCGTTCCTGTCGGCCATATTCGGGATCGCGAGTTCTACGAGTTTTTTGTCCGCGCGGATGACCAGGGCGGCGCGGAATGGAGCGCGTCCATTGAAGATCGCCAACCCGTGCACATTTTCCCCGACGGATGGGTTGCCGAAGACTTGCGGTACTCCTGGCATCCGTCCGTGGTCTATAACAAAGCTCTGAATCTCTACATGATGGCGGCCGGTGGCACAGGTCGCGGTGGCGTGTTCGCGAAACTCCCGATGTATCTGGGGATCTACACCGCACCCAATCCCTGGGGGCCGTGGACTCAGGTTCATGAGGATGAAGCATGGTTGGCCCCGGGCGACCCCGGAAGCCGCCTCTATGAGCCAGTCATCGCACCGAAATGGATCGCCGAGGATGGACTCTCTTTCCACCTGGTCTTCTCAGACGTCAAGAACTGGGGAGATCCCTGGGGCGATGAGGTGAACTACCAGTTCTGCGTGCAGAAGGTCACCCTTGCGGTGGAACAGGACCCGGCACAATCAAGTGGCCGAAAGCGCCCGCGCTGCCTCCGTTGTCGATGAAGATCCGGTAAGTCATACAGCCATGGCACAGAAAGTAGTAACAGTGCATCGCGGTGCGCGCGACGGCTACCATGTCGCGCTCGCTCTGCAGGAAGCCGGTCTGCTGGATACCCTTGTTACGGATCTCTACTGGCCCTCCGGCGGCGTTGCATCGACGGTTGAGAACTTCGCCCCACGCGGCGTCACCACGCAACTGAAGGCGCGGAGCAGGGCGGGGCTTCCCTGGTCCAGCGTGAAGTGCTGCTGGTTCAGCGGGTTGGCCTCCCTGGCCCTGGAACGAATGCGATCCGCGCCGTTTGCGCTACGCCGGGATGCCACTCGCTGGTGTGATGCAACGCTTGGTGCCACCGCCGGCAGACTCGCGAACCGCAACTCCGCCGCGCTGCTGAGCTACAGCTACTACGGCTTCGATGCCTTCTCTCACCTGGGCGACATTCCCGTACCGCGGATCCTGTTCCAACTGCATCCGCATCCTGTCACGGTGCGGCGAATCCTCTCGGAGGAGTTACGGCTGCATCCGGAGTGCTCTTCCTCACTGGCGAAAGAGTGGGAACTGTCGCTGCCACAGGCTGATCTGCAACGGCTCATCGAAGAACCTCTGATGGCCGGGGATTGGATCGCGGCATCCTCCTTCACACGCGCGACGCTGATCGAGAATGGAATTCCCGCCGGTCGAATTCACGTTGTCCCCTACGGAACGGATCTCGATCGGTTTCGGCCCGCTGCGGTTCGCCGCGGCAGCAATGGCCCGGTGCAGCTGCTTTTTGTCGGATCCATTTGCCAGAGAAAAGGCATCAGCTACCTGCTGGATGCATTCTCCCAATTGCCGGAGGGGAGCGCGCAACTGACGATTTGCGGGCGCGTTGTTGATGATCTCGCATTGTTCCAGCACAACGGCCCGGCTATCCAGGTACGGCCCAATGTGTCCGACGCTGAACTCCTGGCGGCCTATCAGGCAGCCGACCTGTTTGTGTTTCCCTCACTGGCCGAGGGCTTCGGCCATGTGTTGCTGGAGGCCATGGCGTGTGGTCTTCCCGTTCTCAGCACAACCCGAACCGCCGCCCCGGATATTGTTGACGAGCAGTGCGATGGCTTCGTCGTCGAGCCCGGTGACACCGGAGCCCTGTACCAACGGCTGCAGTGGTGCGTTGACAACCGCGACGCTCTCCGTGAGATGCGCGACGCTGCGCGGCAGAAGGCCGAGCAATTCAGCTGGCACAGGTTCCGGGATCGTCTGCAATCCACCGTGCAAGGCATGCTCTCGGCAAGATGCCTGGAGGCGGAGCCGTGCTAGAAGTGCTGCTGTGGTTCGCGCTGCTCGCGCCCTTACTCGCCATGCTGCTGTCGTATGACCGCACCGGCGACGTGTTCCACCCGGTCACGCTGATCGCGCCCATACTTACTTTCCTATATGGCTGGATGCCGATGAAGCTGGTACGTGCCGGAGGCCTCGACGGGTTCTTCGCGGAGGAGCAGGTTGCCGCGGTCCAGTATTTGAATTGCCTCGGGATCGTAGCCCTGCTTTGGGGCTGTATGAGTGTCACGCCGCGGCACGCTCCCTGCCCCAGGCTGGTGCTGTCCAACACGGCCGCAACCCGCCTGCTGGCCGGTGGCATCCTGATTGGCGCGTGTGGCCTGCTCGCCTGGAGCACCACCGTCCGCAACGTGGGTGGATTCGCCGAAGCGTTCGGCCGCGCCTACTCCGGTGGTTGGGATGACAGCGGTTACGTTCGGGACGGCGTTCTTCTCCTGGTACCCGGCATTCTCCTCATCATTGCCTCAGCCTCGGCCAGTTCCTGGCGGCTGGTGCACGTGTGCGCCGCTTTCCTGTTCGCCAGTCCCTGGATCGTACAAGCAATCCTCACCACGCGCCGCGGTCCCACCTTCATGATCGCCGTTACGCTCGGACTCAGCTTCTACCTGCATCGCAATAAACGGCCGCCTGTCGTCGCCGTCGGTGCCGGGGGCCTGTCCTTAGGTCTGTTGATGCTGTTCCTGATCTCAAACCGCGGCGGCATCTACCTGGGTTCCGAGCACGAACTGCGCACCGACGTCAGTTCGGTAGTACAGATGGCCGACCCCGGCAACGAGTTCGTCTACGGAACAGGCACGGTCCTTCACATCCAGCAAACGCGACGGCACTTCTGGGGCAAACGCTATCTGGCCCAGGTGGTGGTGCGGCCGGTGCCAAGTTCCATCTGGCCAACCAAGTATGAGGATTTCGGTGTCCCGGAATTACTGCTCAATGCTGGGACCGCCGGGGAGGGCTTCTCCAGCACCCTCGGTTGGGAGCCGGCTATCGGATCAGCGCCAGGATTGATCGCTGACGTATATGTGGAGTTCGCGTACCTGGCCTTTCCGGCGCTGTGGCTTATCGGCAGATTCTACGGATGGATCTGGGCCAAGGCCATCACCACCGGCGGTTACTGGATTACCCAGTACGTCTGCATCGCCGGGCTAACCGCCTACCTCATCATGCAGACCATTGAGGCGGTCATCTTTCGCCTGCTTCTCATGAGCATTCCCTTAGGTCTTACCTGGTATGCCGCCGGACTCGCCGAAACGCCAGAACAGAGAGCCATGCATGTCCAACCGGCTTAGTCAACCAATTCTCCTCGCGCTGCTCACCACGCTCGTCGGCCTGTACTTCGTACAACTCGCCACTCCCCTGCGGCTGAACAAGGACGCCATCGAACTACTGTCCATGGCCGACTCAGCACGTCGCGGCACAGGTTTCCATTTCTACGGCGAAGTGACGCAGTTCCCTCCCGGCTACCCGGCACTCATCGCCGCTCTCGACTTCTTCGGTCAGGCGACGCCCCCTGTCTTCGTCGCTGTCAATTATCTGTTCCTGGCAGTTGCGCTCGGATTACTGTGCGGCATGCTCCGCAAGGACCTGGACCTCCGTCCTGAGCTTGCCGTCCTTTGCTGCTGTCTCACGCTGCTGTCCTGGGTGATGATCAAACATGCCACCTTACCTTTGACCGATATCCCTTTCCTTGGAGTTTCCACCTTCGCCGTGTGGGCAATGCGAACCGCCGAAGATCGCCCGCCAACGCAGCGGACTGCGGCATTGCTTGCCGCCTGGTTCGCCTGCCTGCTCGCCCTCACCTTCCGCCGGTTGGGCATCGCACTGTTCCCCGCACTGCTCTGGGTCTTTCTCTCGCCAGGAGCCGGCAACTGGCGCGCCTTTCTCTCAATCCGCCGGCTAATCGCCCTTGCCGCTTCTGGCGCTGTGACTGTTTACACCATCGTCCAAACGTCCACTGCCGAAGATGCTTTGGCAATCTACCACGAAGGCGGCTTCTGGACCGTCCTGTCTCAGATCGTCACCTTTCGTCTCCTCGAGTGGGGTGAGATCGCCCTCAACATGCCGGAGCGTTTCGTCCCAGGCTCCCGCGCTGTCCTGCCCGCCGCTGGCCTGTTCGCCCTGGTCTGCGTCGGGGCGGCCATGTGGACGCAGCGACACCATCTCAGCGCACTGAAGATCTATGCCGTCAGTTGCGTAGCGATTCTGACGATCTGGCCCTACCACGACTCGCGGTTCTGGATCCCGGTGCTTCCGCTCTGTATCGGCTTCGTCACAGCCGGCGCACAGCGCGTCCTGCGAACGCTGCCCGCACGGGCCTTCGTCGCTGCCTATCTCGCGGTGTTCTGCATCGCCGGCTGCGGCGCACTCGCCTGGACCACGCGCATTTCGTTCTCTGCCGACAGCTTTCCCCGTATGTACGGCGATGGCCGGCTTCGCGCGACGTACGAGGTCGCCTTCGCACGCTGCCCTGACGAGGCACCGCGCTCCGGTGTCATCCCTGCCGCCATGGATGTGCTCCGGCGCTTTGAACCACGCACGGCCGCCGCGCGCTGCGGTTCCGGCGATGTTGGCCGCTGATGCTGGCCAAACCGTCTTCGTAGTTCCTATCTCTTGCGGCTACTGACCGCACGGCGTCCGGCCCGTGATGACCGGAAGAGGGAGACCCCGCGTGTACAAAGAAACAATGAAGTGCCGCATCTGCGGCAACCCGCAACTTAGACCTGTCCTACACTTGGGCGAACAGGCACTCACCGGAGTGTTCCCGTCCACGCGCGACGAGAGAATTACTACCGGACCACTGGAGTTGGTCAAGTGCTGGCGTGGCGATGGCTCCGCGGTTTGCGGTCTGCTGCAGTTGCGCTACTCCTATGACGGCGCCGAAATGTACGGCACCAACTATGGATACCGCTCCGGCCTGAACTCATCCATGGTGGCTCACCTGGAAAGCCGCGTGGAACAGCTCCGCTCCCGCATCTCCCTCAACCGGGGCGATCTGGTGGTCGATATCGGCAGCAACGATGGAACCTTGCTCAGTTTCTATCCGCGTGATCTACAGCTGGTCGGCATTGACCCCACGGGTATCAAACTCAAGCAGTACTATCCCAGACACGTCGACCTGCTCCCCACCTTCTTCTCCGCCCGCGTCCTGCAATCCTACACAAGCCGCAAAGCCCGCGTGGTGACTTCGTTCTCCATGTTCTATGACCTGGAGGACCCGTTGGGGTTTGTCGGCGAAGTCCGCGACATTCTGGCCGACGATGGCGTCTGGATGATTGAACAAAGCTACATGCCGGCCATGCTTCGCGCCAACGCCTTCGATACCGTCTGCCATGAACACCTGGAGTTCTACGACCTGTCCCAGGTGCAGTGGATGGCCGACCGGGCCGGGTTGGAAGTTCTGGATGTGGACTTCAACAACGTCAACGGCGGCAGCTTCTCGGTGCTGCTGGCAAAGCCCGGAGCCGGCTATACGCGCAGTTCCCGCGTCGATGAAGCGCTCGCACGCGAGCGCGCCGAAGGCCTGAACACGCTGGCCCCTTACGAAGCCTTCGCCCGCCGTGTGAAACGCTTCCGCGACGACCTGGATGAACTGCTCCACGGCTTCCAACACCAAGGCCGCCTGGTCGCCGGTTATGGAGCATCCACCAAAGGCAACGTGCTGCTGCAGTACTGCAATATTACCGCCCACCAAGTCCCCTGCATCGGTGAGATCAATGCCGACAAGTATGGACGGTTCACCCCGGGCACCCTCATCCCCATCGTCTCGGAGGCCGAAGCGAAAGCCCTGGCGCCCGACTACCTGTTGGTTCTGCCCTGGCATTTTCGCGACTACTTCGTCGAGCGGGAAGCGTCCTACTTCCGCCAGGGCGGCCGACTGCTATTCCCTCTCCCCAACATCGCGCTGGTTCCGCCGCTCAGTGAGGTGCCGGCGCACCACCGCGCCCTGCGAACCTTGACGCCCGCCACCTGATTCACTCACACCCATGTCAGAAAAAATCCTGGTCTTCATCCCCACTTACAACGAAAGGCGCAACGCCGAGAAGATGTGCCGGGCCCTCCGCGCATTGCCGTTCGCGCCCGATGTGTTGTTTGTCGATGACAACTCGCCCGACGGAACCGGCGCCATCCTCGATCACCTGGCGGCTAAGGATCCGGCGGTCCACGTGGTCCATCGCCCCGGCAAGCAAGGCATCGGCACCGCCCATCTGTTCGGAATACGCTGGGCGTATGCACAGGGCTATTCGAAACTCATGACGCTTGACTGCGACTTCACACATCGCCCCGAGTACCTGCCACAGTTCCTGGAAGCCAGTAGAGAATGCGACTTCGTGATCTCCACACGCTACGGCGCTTCTCCGGAGAACCTGAAGGACTGGACGCCTTACCGTCGTTTCCTCACCCGCTTCGGTCACATACTCACCACCGCCATGCTGGGTATGACCCTCGACGCCACCACCTCATTCCGGCTCTATCGCCTGGACCGCATCCCCGTAGAAGTCTTCGATGACGTGCAAGCAGCGGGTTACGCCTTCTTCTTCGAAAGTGCCTACATTCTGCACCTGGCCGGATTCTCCATTCGCGAAGTGCCCGTCGTTCTTCCCGCCCGGCAGGACGGCGAATCCAAGATGAACTTCGCCGAAGTGCTGGCAAGCTTGCGCCGATTCCTTCGTCTGTTCGCATTGCGCGTCATGGGACCCTACCGTGGCTACCACCAGCGGCGCACGGCTCCACGAACGCAGGCAAAGCCCACCGCGGCGGGACGCTGAAACGTGCGCAGGGCGATCCTCGCGGCTCTCCTCACCGCCGGTCTCCTTGCCGGGGCAGGAGTGATCTATAGCAACCGTTCGCGTTCTCCGCTCTACGCCAAGCTCGCCATGTCCGTGCGCTATGCCGTCGGCCAGGCTCGAGGCTGTTCCGCATCCTCCGCCTGGAAACTCCCGGAAACCGCCAACCACCAACTGACCCTGACCGGCCGCATCAGAGCCCAAAGCCAACTGGTGAGAACGCTCGATGGAATGGAGCTATGGCGCACGCCCCATGGAGAGTTCTGGGTTCCCGCCGGTACCCATCCGGTTACGCTCCCCTATCTTCTCGCCATGATCGATCGCGGTGTCTACGCCGGTGTCCGCCCCGGCGATGTCGTCCTCGACGCCGGCGCTCACGTGGGGGTCTTCACACGCTCGGCACTCGCCTCAGGTGCCAGGTTGGTGGTCGCCATTGAGCCGGCGCCCGGGAATGTCCGGTGCCTACGCCGCACGTTTGCTTCCGAAATTGACGCCGGTCGCGTGATCGTCTACCCGAAAGGCCTCTGGAACCGCACCGGCACCGCCAAACTGCAGGTTGACGAGTACGATCCAGCGTTGAACAGCATGGTCCTGCCACTGCAGGGGCGCATTCACTCCATCCAGGTTGACGTAGTGACCCTGGATCAGCTCGTTCGGGAACTCGGCCTGGAAACGGTCTCGTTCCTAAAACTAAACATTGAAGGCGCTGAGCAACAAGCGCTTCTTGGGGGGCGTACAACTCTCGCAAACCACCGCCCGCGCATCGCAGCGGTTCCCTATCACCTGGAGCGCGATCTCGATGAGATCCAGCGACTGATTCGATCGGGTTCGCCGCGGTATGACATGAGAGCCGGAGAATGCGTGAGGCAGCACGGCCATATACGGCCGGAAGTGCTGTGGTTCTTCTGATGCCAACAGACCGTGGAGGCAGTACATGCAAGCACATACCCCGAGCACGCCACAACGCGCCCGCGACACCTCTGAATCTCTCCAGCAGGGCTCCAGCCTCACCTTCGACCGCCGCATCCCCGAACTCGACGGAATTCGTGGCACCGCGATCCTCATGGTTTTGGCGTCCCACTATGTCTGGGACCACTGGCATCCACAGCCAGGCACCTTCGCATCCTTCCTCGACAGAATCCTATTTCTTGGCTGGAGCGGCGTCGATCTGTTCTTCGTCCTCTCCGGATTCCTGATCGGCGGCATTCTCCTGGATGTGAAGTCCAGCCCCCACTACTTCCGAACGTTCTACCTGCGCCGGATTCACCGCATCTTCCCCATCTACTACTTGGCTCTGGCCATCTATTTCGCAGCTCTCGCCGGGAATGCGGCATCCTGGGGGCCCCCCTTCGCCCGCCTCTTCGGCGACCCGCTCGCGCCATGGACTTACCCGCTCTTTCTTCAGAACTTTGCGTCGGCGATCGCCCAGCAGTGGGGACCGTATTGGGTGAATATCACGTGGTCACTCGCCATTGAGGAGCAGTTCTATCTCGTGCTCCCCCTTGCCGTACGGTATTTGACGCTCAATCGTCTGACGCAGTTGGCGGCCCTCTGCATCGTCATTGCACCGCTCCTCCGCGCGCTCTTCTGGATGTCAGGGCCCGAGGGTTTCAAAGCAGCGTATGTGCTGACACCTTGCCGCGCGGATGCGTTGGCCTACGGCGTACTCGCCGCAATCGCCATCCGCCGGTCCGACACCCGGACCTGGCTCAGAGAGCACATCCGGCTCCTCTACACCACTCTGGGTGTTCTTTTGTTCGGACTCGCCATTATGACCGCGGAGGCCTGGTCCATCGCGAGTCTAGTCATGGCACTATTCGGCTTCTCCTGGCTGAGTCTCGCCTACGTTACGCTGCTGCTGGTCGCCGTGGTTCACCCCGCTGGTCCGCTGGGATGGCTTTTCCGCAACACAGTCCTGCGTCAGGTGGGGTTGTACTCGTACTTCGTGTATATCTTCCACCAGGGCGTGAACGGGCTGGTTCACGCCATCCTGTTCAATGCCCTGCCGGAACTCACCACACTTACTGCTGTTGCCGCCACATTGCTGTCAACGGTGCTGGTCTTCTCGCTCGCCGCCCTTTCCTGGAAATACATTGAGCAACCGCTGATAAACCGCGGACACACCTTCAAATACCAGAGGCTCTCGGCGGTCAGTCACGCCGCTTGATTCCGTCCACGCCCCTCCCCGAAGAGCATGCCATGGACCCCCTTCATGACCCCGATGCCACTCGTCCTGATATCCAACACAGTGACACCATCTCCGTCTGGCGGGCACCACTCGCGCCCGAACAAGTCAGGAAACTAACCGGTAATCTCGGCCAGAACGCCTGGGTCGCCCTGATTCCCCCAGCGGCCCGCGGCACGCCCGCGGAGGAGTGGTTCCGCTTCCTATGGCAACTAGGCCAACACACCACCGCTGTGATCGAATTGGAAGGCTGCCTGTTGCTCGCCAACGACTTCCTGGACGAGCGTGGCAGCGGTTCCCACTAGTTGTTCTCCGAGGCGCAACGCCTGCCTCGCCGCATCCCCATCGCCAGTGCCACCAGCGCCAGCATCCCCGTGGTCCGTGGTTCCGGTACGTCGGTAGCCGGACTCGACGTTATCGCTAACGTCAGCCCCGTCGCGTCCTGCTGATAACTTCCGTTGCTGCCGAATCCCACCAGGAAGTCGATGGTCTGCCCGGTAACCAGCGCCACCGAAGCGCTGAACACTTCCTGATCATTCTGCCCGGCAATACTTCCGGTAAAAGCCGATAGGCTATTCACCAGAATCTGTACATCGGTCGTCGCGACATCAATACCGCGAAAACTCCCCGCGATCTGAAACACTGCCGTTTCCGGTGCCGTGAACCGCAACACGGCGTATTGGCCCGTCGGGCCGGGATGCAGCAGGATCTCGCCAGCCGCAGGAGACTTGTAAGCGCCCAGAAAGTTATCCACACCACTGGTTACCCACCCGGCCAGTTGGCCATTCGCCTGCGGCGCAGGATCGGCAAAGTAATCGCTGAAGTTTGTCACCGCCCCGCCTACGGTGCTGGCGTACCCATACGTCCAGACACCACTGGGATTGGTGTTCCCGAACTCTGCGTACGGATTATAAGTGGCGGCGACTAGCGCCGAAACAGGCAGTAACGCCAGGAAAGCTAACGTAAGCGGCACGCTGTGTCTCCCGCGTGCAAGTGTACAACAAAGAGAAACTTTATCAATACCCTAATTCGACCGGGAACATCCGCACATGTGCCGCATCTTACAACCTAGAATTTATATCAGGTAACACCACGACGCTAAGGCCGGGAATTGTGCATCCGCGAAACACAGCAACTCCCGGCCCCTCAAGGTCAGAAGGTGAGTTCCACCTGCTGCAGGTTGAACTGGTAGTTCACCTCGTCTCCCCAAGGTGCACCCCAGTTCTTCACATCCGAAAAGACCAGGTAGAAGGACTTGCCATCCGCGCTGATCCACTTCGGCGCAATCACCGGTTCATACAGCCGGGTAGTGCCGTCTCCATTGGCGATCCAGTTATCATTCTCGTGAATCTGCACCCAAGGTCCCCAAGGATTGGACGCTTTGTAGATCCCGAGATAGGACGGATTCCGCGCGAAGACGCCACCCCGTCCCGTACCTGCGGCAGCCATCAGGTAGACGCCCAAGGCCTTGTTGTAAGTCACCGATGGATGCCAGGCATAGGACAGGTCACTGGCAACCCAACCCGCCGGGAACGTGTGAACCACGCCCCGGTTGTTAATGTCGCCCGACCAGTTGGCGCTGCCGTCCACGTTGCGGGAGGCGAAGAACTCATAAGCAGAACGATCGAGGACTTTCTCTTTGCGAACCCTCGCCATGACCAACTGGTTCATCGAGCCTTCGGAGCTCCCATTGGGCGCATACACGTACACATACCCGTCCGTATTGTCCTGGTAACCGCGTCCGTATTGCGCGAAACTTAGCAGACTGAAAGCGCGGTTGGGAGTGTTCTGAAAGAACATGTTGGAAGCGTCTGCCCCAGCCCAGGTCATCGGGCTGCCATTGCTCATCTTCCACGAGTTCCCCAGATCGGGCGAGTAGACCAGGCGTGCGGAGTCGAACGGCTGTAGCATGCCAGGCGCGTGAGAGATGAACTGGTAGAGCAGATTGCCGATACTAAGGATGCCGAAGCCATACCATCGCCCCTGCGCGGAGATCGCGGGGTAACCCGGAACATCCTGAACTCCGTAGTTCGGTGCATTGCCGGTCAGCCGCAGAACCCGCGTGTTGTACTCCATGCCCCCGGCCCAGCCCCGGCCATCACACAGCGACATGTATTGGTGGTCGTCTGGTGCCCACGTCATGTGCCAGTTATCGCCATGCCCGCTCCGCGTCGTTGACCCGACAAAGCGCACCCCTTTGGGCCCGGGAACGGACCCTCCGACCGCAGGCGGCGGCGTGCTGGGCGCACCGGCCAATCCGGCCACCTCGGCGTTGCTAAGCGTGCGCCCATAAAACCGCACATCGTCCAGGTCACCATGGAAGAAGGCCACCAGGCGGCCACCGTCATTCTCAGCGCCGATCAACATCGGCCGGTCGTCAAATGCAACCTGCGCCGCGGCGTTGCTGGTTGTCGCCGCCGGAACTCCATTAATATACAGGCGCACCACAGCGGCTGACTTCGTTACCACCGCATGCGTCCATACCCCCGCACCCGGCGTGCGCGCCATCGTGTTCCCGGAGAAGTTCGTCGAATGGAACGTCAGATCACCGTTCTGCAAAAACAGGGCGTACGAGTTGTCCGTGCCGGAGCCATATGGTTTGGAAACCAGCATCTGGGCCGAAGAACCGCCTCGCGTGCGATACCAAAGCGCAATGCTGAAGTCGTTGCTTCTCAAACCGGGTCTGTCGTCAACGCGAACATGATCATCGACGCCATCAAGCGACAACGCCAGTCCTGACTTCCCGGTTGTCCGCGAAGCCCCATTCAGCACGACACCATGGGCGCCATTGCCCGACGAATCCGCCGCCGTGCTACCGGACTCATCCAGTTTCCAGTGTCCGGCAAGGCCCGCCGAGGAACCGGAGTCCACCGGCGGTGTTGATGGAGGCGGAGGAGCCGGCGCCGTCGGCGTGGTAGGCGGTGGAGGAGTAGGCGTTTCCGGTTGCGGGGTTTGGCTGGCGGCGCCATCCACTCGCACAGCCTGGACCTCTGCCTCCGAGAGAGCCCGGTTATACAGGCGGACGTCATCCAATTCGCCGCCGAAGTAATACTTCAGCCCGGCATCGTCTTCCGCTCCTACCAGGAGCGGTTTGGAGTCGTACTGAATCGTCGCGCTGCTCGTGCTGGCCCCTGCCAAAGCACCGTTGACATACATCCGGACCTGCGTCCCCAATTTCACCACCGCCACGTGCGCCCATGTATTGGCGCCCGGCGCGGGCACCTGAATCTGACCCGCGCCGCCTACCGAGTGATAGAGCAGCCGGTTATTCACCAGGAATAGCCCAAATGAGTTGTCGGTTCCAGACCCATATGGCTTGGAAATCAACGACTGAACCGGCGCACCGCTCACCTGCCGGTACCACAGCGAAATGCTGAAGTCATTCACTCGCAGCAGCGGCGAATCGTTCAACCGGCCATACTGGTTTGCCCCATTCAGCTTCAGCGCATTCCCGTACCGGCCTGAGCTGAACACGGGACCGTTGAGCAGCGGTAGGACCAGGCCATTCGATGACGCATCAGCTGCCGCTGGTGCGCTTGTCTCATCCATCTTCCAATGCGCCAACGTGCCGTTTGTACCAGTCGGATTGCCGGCAGTTGGCACCACTACGGTGACACCCAACGACGTTGTCCGGTTGCCCGCCGCGTCCCGCGCTACCGCGGTCAACGTGTAACTGCCGGGCGCCGGGGAAGTCCAGTTCACGCTGAATGGAGCGACAGTGTCTTCGGCCCCCGCATCCGTCCCGTTCACCTTGAACTGGACACCAACCACGCCAATATTATCGGAGGCCGCCGCCGACACGGCAATCGTGCCCGTCACTTGTGCGCCGTTGCCCGGCGAAGTAATCGCAATCACCGGCGCCACTCCGTCCACCATTGCATTCGACACCGTGAACGTCGACGTAGCTGACGCCACGTTGCCCGCCTCATCCCGCGCCGTCGCAGTCAGGGTGTGCGCGCCATTTGCCAAAGTGAGTGAGTTGATCACCTGCGTGTAGGGGTACGACGAAATCTCACCCCCTACCGCAATACCGTCAACTCTGAACTGCACTCCTCGCACGCCCACGTTGTCCGTGACCGCTGCGGCCAAGGTCACTGGCCCGCTCACGATTGCCGTCTGCGACGGAGACAGAATGGTTATCACCGGAGGCGTTGCATCGGATCCTGCTTGCCGGTAGAGGCTCTTGATCTGCTCCTGCTGCGGATCGTTGAACCATCCTCGAAACATCAGAATGTCGCCGTTGCTTACCGCACGCTGCAGTTCGTTGTACTTCGCATCAATCGACGCGTCAGCCGTGTAGATCACACTGAACGCCTGCGGGTACAGACTCTTGCCTTCCACCGGCGTCGACGCCACGCCGCCACGCAGTTCGTGATACGGCGCAGAGATGCTGTAATAGCGCGCGTTCTCGTGCTCTGGCACCAGCAGTACATCCGGATGCGCCGACACCACGCGGTTCATCACCTCAATCGTCAACGGACTCAGCGTGCTTCCGTTCGAGTCGATGTAGAACATCGTGGCGCCCCACCGCTGCTTGGCATAGCGGATCTTCTCAATCAACACCGCGGCTGGATCGGAGGTCTCTCGTTGCTCTGCCGTCCGTCCATCGGGCGACACGAACAGCTTCTGCGGCCGGATCGTCAAACCCACCTTCAAACCCGCATCCCGAAACTTCCGGAAATACTCGTCCGCGATGCGGTCCATCTCCGGTGCCAGCGTGCCCAGCATCGTCGGATCCCCAATGTAGCTGGTCGCATGCGGATACTGCTGTCCTTCCAAATCCCACGTAATCATCCCCTGCGCGTTCATGTTCCGCAGAATCGCGACGCTCTGATCGGCGTAACTTATGATCCGGTTTCGGAACTGTTCCCATCCGGAAGCTGAAAACACATCCAACGTGCGGTCCAACAACCATCCCCGCGGATTCAATGGCCAGCCTGTGTCTGTCGTGGACAGGAACAACGCTCCAATCGGGCGACGGTCCGGCCAGTTCACCCGGAACCCGTTCACCTCACGGTAGCGCTGAAGAATGTCACTTGCCAACGTGCCCACCGTTGCTCCCGGAGGCCCAAAACGCAACGAGAGGCGGTACTCATCGGACCCGCCCGGCGGCACGGGACGCTCTATATAGGGGAAGAAGGCCGGGTACATCGCTTCCTTCGCGATGTTCACCCGCAACGGAAACAGAGTACTGGTCGGCCGGTTCAGCGCCCATGGAAACCCCATCATCAGCGGACGGCTTACATCCTCGTTACACGCCACCACCACACCCGAACCGTAGTTCAACGAAATCATGCTCGGGTTCGCCAAGTTATCAGCAAGCATCGGGATGGTGCCGTCATACTCCGCCGGCTTCGCCGGAAGACGCAGCGTGAAGGGCTCCAGAAACAGAGACCGCAGCGACGCCGTCGACGTGTTCCGGATACGCACCACCATGTCCATCCGGTTTCCCGCAGCTGCGTACGATACCGATAGCGATCCCCACGGATACGTCCAGGTGATCTGCCGCCCCACCGTGTCGACATGCTTGCTCACACTGGGCCCGCCCGGTGCGATGGGTCCGGTCGCGGATTCGCCGAACCCAACATAGCCAATCTGGAAGTCGCCACTCGCCAACATCTCCTGCCCGCCGTACCGCAGGGACGTCAGCCCGTTCTGTCCCATGGCGATGCTGACAAGGTCTGACTGCGCTCTGCCGCTTTCCAAGGCACATAACAGCAATACAACAACTGCCAGAGTCTTTACGCCACTCTGCATTGCAGTCTCAAGCTTATAAAACATGAATACAATTCCTTCGTTAAATATCCGGACCACATAGGCACGGAGCAGCTACCCTAACATCCGGCTCTTCCTAGCCGTGACGTTAGGCCGCCAAGCGCCAACTTACACCAGCAGTGACCTACGGCTGCATACTTCCTGCGTATAGCCGTATGTCGGCGCTCATCGGAAACACACTTCACCCGCGGCCATCGCCTGTTTTGGCGGCGGATTTCGAACTGCATTTTTAAGAACTGGGGAGGACAACGGCTCCGCGAGAGACAGCAGGGCGTTCCCGCGCCGTCACTCAGCGCTACTGCGGCAGAGACCCAGGATGGCCGGGATCCGGTACCCAGGGAGAATGGTACCGGGGCCTCGCCTTCTCAACCATCCGCGGCAACGCGGGAAGCTTACCGCAAGATCGCGGCATCACTTCTCAAACTCACGGACACGCTCATCAAACATCGGGCTCTTCGGAACCTCCGGAGAAGTTTGTTCTGTACTTCAGGGGAGAGCGGAGCGCTGCGAATCTTCGGTCGCAGCAATGGATTCCACTCAAGTGAATCCACTCGCCGATCTGACGGGGAAGCGATAACTGCACCTCACATCACGCGAAGAATCACTTACCGCTGTATGTATGAGTCAATCATACCGCTCGCATTTCTTTTGGGCAACACGAAAAGACTTATGTTTTTCATGATGACGGAAGTACTCATTCGCGGACCCTATTGCAGATACTGGTACAAATACCAGGACGCTATCGCCGGACCTGATATTTGTATCGGGTGTTAGACATGTCTGCCACGTCATTGATGATGCGGGCTTCGGCCCGGAGATCGCCCAACCCCACGCCGGGTTCAGGTATCGCTTCCCGAGATCGGCATCATCGCTCACCCAGCCTTAAGCCAAGTCATGATGGTACATAGGCAGCCATGTAGCGCGGAGGCAAAGGTCGGCAGCTATGCCAAAGCGTGAACTGTGAAGGATGCGGGGGCATGTTCGATCGTAACCAACGCTAAGTGGGCCCCGGCTGTGCCATGTGCAGGGTATACGGCTGCGCGGCGCCCCCGGCTCTGTTCCTTGTTTTGGTTTCCTTTGGTGTGCTCGGCTCTGGAGCTTTCCTTCGCCAATGGCACGTCCCAGGTTACCGAAGAAGGCCGCGAACCGGCTCCCGCTATAAGTTGCGGGAGAGCATGCCGGTGGCGAATTACTGGACACGGACGGGCGGGGAGAATGGAACTCGTCTTAAGCGATCGTCACGCTGCCCGCCGCCTTCGGATCACACTAGGCCCGAAGTGCTCTCGACGAGTTGTTTCCCAGTGGAGTACGGTCGGAGCGGGCAGCGAAAACGTTCACGACTTGTTCTCAAATGCCTCCGAGACGGCAGATGACTAGGAGGTGGTGCCGCGTCGAGTCACTGCCGAACAACATGGTCGCACCGAAGATGCGCTCGAACGGGGAAGCCGGCCGGCGATTCTCCTTCCCGACCCAGCAGGCCCCCGGAAACTCTGCTGTCTGACGGCAATGGTAGCCAGGGCAAGCCGAACAGGGATGGCCAGTGATCGGGAGCCTGAAAAGCCCATTACGGCGTTCAAAGGAGCAGGGTTGACGGGGCAGGTATCGACAGGCAGACCGCACGGCACCAAAGGCCGAGAGGCGAACCCCACGTGTTGGGGGGCTCGGTCGCGGTGGTCCCGCACCAGTTGAATGTTCTCTGCCTGGCGCAGTTGCTCCCGGCGGTCAAGCCCCGGTTGACCGCCGGCCACTAAGTTCGTTGAGAAGGAACAAAGTCGATGCAATGAACGGCGTGGACATCAGTCATCAGGTCATGCCCTGCACGAGACCCACGGTATCACTTACTTCCGCAAAAGGCTTGGGACCTGTTCGTAACCTTTTTCATCCAGTCGGTACGCAGCTACTCACGACTCCGATCGTGCTCCGAATTCCCGTGCTCAACGACACCGTGACGTGCTCTCCCGTGCCGGCGTGTCAGACGACTAATACGCCTTCCGACCATCTCGTTCGAACTTACTAAACTTGGCGGGCATCACCTTCGCCACCTCGCCCAACTTGGCCTGGAGCCTCCTTCGACCATTCCGACTCTCCGCCGTTTCCGTCACAATCGGCGTCCTCTCGAAATAGTCCGCTTGAATGTCGAGCAGCCGCATAAACTGCCGGCGGCCGAACAAAGAACTCATTCTTTCTCCAATCTCTCTAGCGCATGGCGCTTCAAACTCTACACTGGCCCCTTGGACCAAAGCACTCTCCACGCGCACGGACCCGCGTATCTCCTAGGCCCGCTTGCGCAGGTTGCGCAAGCCCCATCCGGAGCCCGAATGCTCTGCATCGAATCCGCGGCCATCATCCACGACGCGAAACCGGATCTCGCCATTCTCCGCGCCCATTCAAACCCTCACGTTCCGCCCGCGAGCACTGACCCGGTAACACCGTAGAGAGAGGTAACGAAGGAGACGTCGCACTCTCGCGGCCCTCTGCGGCGCCACACAAGTCTCTGCCGCGCCGGAGACTGCCCGGGCCCCGCGACGATTAGCCATGTTACCCTTTCGGCACCAACCTGGAGCGATCGCGCGCGTTCTACCAGGGAGTCCTCCAGACCAAGGTCCTCGGATTCGTCTCTGAGGAGACAGACCTCAGCCTCGATGGGGGGCGGCGCTTGTTTGAACGTTCTCGTGTGACCGATCCCCGAATGGACGTCCCACGAACAAGTCTGAGCCGGGCATTCCGGCCATACCGTTCGAATCTGACCGAGCCACTGCTCCAGCATGGCCCGGAATCGACGCGGCCGGCTGTACTCCACGGATCCCAGTTGCGCTGTCAAGCCAGAATCGCCGCGCAGAGGAATGCGCTCTTCCCCTCGCAAGGTGAAGCAACGATTGCTGAGCCACATGAACAGATCGAGTACAGCCGGAGCGCCAGCGAGGAAACCTGTCCAACTTCCGCCGCAACCCGCCCGAATGACGTTGCAAGCGAACCACCATGACCAATATTTTCAACTATTTGTGTTGAGCCAGTTGTTTCGTAATCAGAGGTCGCCGGTTCGATCCCGGCGGGCGGCTCCATTCTTTTCCACGACTTACCTTCCAAGCTCGATCCAATCATGCAGATTTGACAGCGAAGCCGACAGCCGATGGACACATCCTTTTGGAATGTTTGACTAGCATGTCTCCCGCCGCTCGAAGGGCGACTTCGCTGTAGTGACCGAGGCCCATCACCGTGCCGAGGCCTTCATCCTGCGCGATCGCCACGTAGAATCTTCGCGCACGGTCGCGCCGCTTTCCCTACCATGCGGGCGCTGGGGCGTGATCGCGAGATGGAACTCGCGGTAGCCTTCGACCCGCTTCGCAACGAAAACGTTACGGCCCTGGCGTGGAACGGCCACGGATGCAATGGCGATCCGATACGTGTCAGTTCCAACTCGCGTCCCGCCTGAGCGCTGCCGAGTTCATGGTGGGCCGGTCTACTTGAGCCGCTCCAGCCGCCCCTTCCGGCGAACGATGTTCTTGTAATCCCACTGGATATCACGGGCCTTTCCCAGCCACCGCCGCAGGTCTTCCAGATTCACCTCGCTCGCCGCCATGTAGCGCGCTTCGGCCGCCTGAAAGCTGCCTTCCTTGCGCAACCCGGTTTCGTCGAAGGACTGCCCGCTCCAGAACAGCAGCCGTACGCATCCCTTGAGCTTGCTGTATCCCACCACCGGATTCCCGTCAAGAAACCACACCGGATGCGCATGCCAGATGCGGTTCTCCGCCTCGGGCAGGCCGGCGTCGATCTCCCGAGCCAGGAGGCTGCAGATTTCGGCATCCGCGGGCGCAAGCGACTGGTTGTATTGAACGGTTTCGGCGTGCATCGTAGCGGCCTGCTCCACTACTTGGACGGTGGCGGAATAATCGACTCCACCGGGCGCACCCCATACCCCTCCGGCAGCGTCTTCCAATCCTTGCCCGCCCGCACGTTCCAGTCGTACAGGATCGCGCCATCCTTGAACGTCATCTCGCACTGCAGCCGCTGCTTGCCAACCACGCGCCCGGCTTCCGGATCGCCGTAGCCGAACTCGCCTTCCAGTACTCTCCACGCCGCGATATCCGCCACGGCCCCTACCGACAGATGGCCCACCTCGGGGTGCTTGATCTGCTGCGCCGGATTCCAGGTGGAAGCCCGGATCACGTCCACCAGCGGCATCCCCAGCGCCAGCATCTTCGACATCGTAGTTGGCATGTCGAACATGTAGCCATTCATCGACCCGGTATGCAGATCCGTGGAAATAGAATCTGGGTAGAAGCCTCCGGCAATCGCCGGAACAGCGTTGCGCCAGACAAAGCTGCCGCCGCCATGACCGACATCAAACTTCACGCCCTTGGCCCGCGCCTGCTTCAGATAGTCGTAGACCTTACCGCTCTTATCCGCAATCGGCACCGGCCCACGGAAGAAGTGCGTGCTCATATCTCCCGGCCGCAGCTTCTGGGTGACAAGCTGCCAATAGGGCCGCTCCTTCACGAACCAGCCGAAGTCGACCATGATGGGAATATCCGCTTGCCGGCCAGCTTCCAGCGCGCGCTCCACCGACGTCCATGTCGGCCCCTCGAAATGGGCGCTCTTCACCCCCACGACCACATCCTTGTGCTTCTTCGCCAGCCGCGCCACTTCTTCCGGCTTCATGTCTTCGACGGCCTGTTCCGGAATGTTCGTCAGCATGCCCAACCCGGTGATGTTGATAAAGGCGAACACGCGGGTACGAGCGCGGTCGATCACGGTATGGCGGAAGGTCTCGAAGTTACGCCAACCGCTGCTGCCGGCGTCCGCCATCGTGGTCACGCCGGTACGGAAACTGAACGCGTCCGGCGAGACGCTGTTGTCCCCCGCCCACGCATCCTTCACACCCGTCGTGTGAAACACGTGCACGTGGATATCGACCAGGCCCGGCGTCACCACCAGGCCCTTCATGTCGATAACCTTGCGCCCGGCATTCGCGGGGATGTTCTCCGCTACCGCGGCAATCTTGCCATTGGCGATCGCCACGTCGCGGATGCCGTCAATGTTGTTGCGCGGGTCAATGACCCGGCCGCCCTTCAACACCAGGCTGTACTGCTGCGCCGCCAGCGGCAGCGTGAGAACCAGCACAAGCAGACTACGCATTGACAGGACGCTCCTTGGCCTTATCCCAGGCGAGATACTTGCGCTTGCGGAAGGACTCGACACCCATGCGGGCGGCCACCACGCCGTAGTAGCCGAGCATGCAATCGCACTTCAGCGCCTCACCCGTGCGAATCGCGGCCTGCAGATTCTTGTGGTGCAGCGTGAGGTCCTCGGCACCCTTCTTTTCGTAGGTGATGGGCTGCATCTCATCTTTGTACAGGCCCTGCGGCGTGATCGTGAAGCCGGTGCGATTGAACTCGAGTGTAGCCTTGTGGCCGCGCAGCACATGCTGCACCGGCGTATCGTTCGCCATCGACGAGACCAGTTGCACCGTGACGCCTTCCGGATAGTCCAGCAGCATGTTGAAGGTGTCGGGGATCTCGGCCTTGCTATTGGCGAACTGGAACTTGCCGCCCGTGGCGACCACCTTATCGGGAAACGTCAGCCCCAGACTCTTGATGATGCGCGTCACGCGGTGCACAAACAGATCGCTGGCGATGCCGCCCGAGTAAGCCCAGAAGCGCCTCCAACTGAAGAACAGTTCCGGCTCGAAGGGGCGCTTCTTCGCAGTCCCCTGCCACGTATTCCAATCGAAGTTCACGCCCGGTTTGATGTCGGGGTCTTCCTTGTACAGCCAAAAGTCATCCTTATGGTTACGGGAATAGTCGATGGTGGCGATAACCACTTTCCCCAGCGTGCCTTTGACGACATGCTCATGCGCGGCTTCGTAGCTCTCATCCGACATGCCCTGCACGCCCACCTGCATCTTGACGCCGGTCGACTTCACCTTCGCCACCACTTTGCGCGCCTCTTCGATGCTGTAGGTCATCGGCTTCTCGCAGTAGATGTGCTTGCCCGCCGAGGCCGCATCCAGCGTGACCTGCGCGTGCCAGTGCTCGGGAGTGGCCACCAGCACGTAGTCGATATCCGGGTCGTCCAGCACCTTGCGATAGTCCGTGACCGGCTTGCCGCCGGTGAGTTGCGCGGCTTCGTCGCGGCGCTTGTCCCAAAGATCGCAGGTATAGCCGACTTCGATATTCGCGGCCTCCTTCATGCGGTTGAGCGCACGCATGTGGCCGCCGGCCATGCCGCCGCAGCCGATCACGCCGATGCGAAGCCGGTCATTAGCCCCGCGTACGCGCGAATACGCACTGGCCGTCATGACACTTCCGGCCGCAAGGAAGGTTCTGCGAGTGAGGGAATCCATAAATTCTCTCCCATCGTACACCCTGCGAGCGGATTCTTAGAGCCAGGCGGCGCCGATAATGGACAGTCCGGAGATGGCGGCCGTTTCGGCGCGCAACACCAACGGCCCCAGCGACACGGCCTGCCACCCGGCGGCACCGAAGGCAGCACGCTCGTCGTCGGTCCAGCCTCCCTCCGGGCCAACCAGCAGTTGGACGCAGTCACTGGCGAGCCGGGGCGTGGGAAGCGCCCTCAGCAGCGGTGAAGTGCCCGGGGCCTCATCCAGCAGCAGGCGCAGCCCCTCCTCCACAGCCGGCACATGCTTCCAACTGGCAACCGGCCCTAACGCGGGCAGATGCGCGCGGCGGCATTGTTGCGCCGACTCCTTGAGGATCTTGCGCCAGCGTTCCGACCGTTTGAACGCAGCCTTATCCAGGCCATGCTCGCTGCGCGTGGCGGCGATGGGCGTCACCCGTTCCACACCAAGCTCGGTCGCCTTCTCCAGCATCCATTCGAAATGGTCGAACTTGATCAGCGCGGCAAGCAGGTGCACGCGCACGGGCAGCGGCCGGGGCGGCAACTTCTCCAGCACCTGGAAGACAACATGCTCCTTCCGCGCCACCTCCACTTCCGCCAGATACAACTGTTGGTTGTCCGAAATCTCGTAGCGATGTCCTTTTTCCACCCGCAGCACGCGGGTCAGGTGGCCCGCCTCGTCGCCTTTGATCTCCGCACGCCCGCTGTGCACTTCCTCTACAAAGAAGAGCCGTCTTGCCATGTACAATTGAGTTTCTCACGAACATGATTGGCCACCTGCGCGGTACTCTTCTCGAAAAGCACCCCAATGAAGTGATTGTGGAAGCCGGCGGCGTCGGCTACCAGGTTGCGATTTCGGTGTCGACGTTCTCCTCGCTGCCGAATACCGGCACCGAGGTGCGGCTGCGGATCCACACCATCGTCCGCGAGGACGCGTTCCTGCTCTACGGCTTTCTCAGCTTGGACGAAAAGGCGCTCTTCGAGAAGCTGATCAGCGTCAGCGGCATCGGACCAAAGCTCGCAATCACGGTGCTGAGCGGCATCCCAGTGCCGGACCTGGTGTCGGCCATTCGCGGCGGCAACGTGCAGCAACTGACGCGCGTACCCGGAATCGGAAAGAAGACGGCCGAGCGGCTGGTTGTGGAACTGCGCGACAAAGTCGACGCCCTCGGTGGGAAGACCGCGCCATCGACGGGCGTTCCGGCAGCAGCGGCGCTCACCGCCGTCGACGAGGACGTGCTATCGGCGCTCGTCAATCTGGGCTGCCCCAGGCCGGCGGCCGAGACCGCCATCCGCAAGGCCCGGGCTGCCGGAGCAGGCGATGAGTTTGAGCCGCTGTTCCGCAAGTCGCTGGAGATGGTGCGGTGAAGACACTAAGCCTTATCCTTACCCTGCTGCTGGCTTCGGGCCTGAACGCCGACGATCGCCTTCGCTCGGCCCAACCCAACGCGCCGTCCGAGCGCAAGAAGCCCTACCTGCTGCTGATCGGCGTGGATGGCTACCGGCCGGATTTCGTCGATAAGTACAACGGCGCTGCGTTGAAGGCCCTGGGCGAGCGCGGCTCACACGCGACGGCGCTGGTTCCCTCGTTCCCCTCCACAACGTTTCCCAACTTCTACACCATGGTCACCGGCATGCGCCCGCAGGCCCACGGGCTGGTGAGCATGCAGTTCTACGATCCCCAAACGCGCGAGTTCTTCTCCTATACGCGCAACGCCGCCGAAGGCAAATGGTACTCGGGCGCTATGCCGCTGTGGAACATCGCTGAACAGCAGGGCATGCGCACCGCATCCTATTTCTGGGTGGGGACCGAAGCGGAGATTCGCGGCATGCGGCCCACGGCGTACTTCCCCTATAACGCCCAGACCACCAGCGAGGCAAAGGTGGCCAAAGTCATCGAGTGGCTGAAACTGCCCGAAGACCGCCGCCCGCACCTGGTCACGCTGTATTTTTCTCAGGTGGACAGCGCCGGCCATCGCTACGGGCCGGAGGCACCGCAGGTCCGGGCCGCCGTGGCGGAGGTGGACAAGGCGCTCGCCTCCCTTTTCCGCGCGCTCGAATCGGTGAAGCCGGAAGTCAACGTGCTGCTGGTGTCCGACCATGGGCTCATCGCCCCCAGCCGGCAGGTGGACCTCACCAACCACGCCGACTGGTCGGGCGTGCGGGTGGTGAATGGCGGCACACAGGTACTCGTCTACAGTGACGACAAGGAGCGCCTTCGCAAGCTGGAGGCGGAGTTGAAGGCACGCGTCAGCTCCGATTACCGCGTCTATCGCCGCGACCAACTGCCCAAGCATCTGTACTATCGCGATAACCCGCGCAACGGCGATCTGATCATCCTGGCGAGTGGCACACAATCGCTGTATGTGAACTACAACCCGGACAACCAGAAAAAGCGCGGCAACGACGGACCGCTGGCCGGCATGCACGGCTACGACCCGAAGATCGTGCCGGAGATGAAGGGCATCCTCCACGGGGCGGGACCCAACCTCAAGCCCGGAGCAAAGCTGGGCGAAGTGGACAACATCGAGGTGTTCGGCCTCGCGGCAAAGATCCTCGGGCTCCCGGTACCCGCCGGTGCCAACGCAGGGAAGAATCTGGTAAAGCGCTGGTACCGGCCTTAGTCGATTCGTTAGTTAGTTGCCGATCCCCTGCCGCTTCAGAAACTCGAAAATCTGCGGGTAAAGCTGGTCCAACTTCTCTTTCGGAAACCCGTGCCGGCCCTGCGGCACGCTGATCATCTCCGCCTTCGCCCCCACCTCCACCAGTGACCGCGTCAGCCGCACGCCGTGGTCATACGGCACCGTCTGATCGGAATCCCCATGCAGCGTCAGAATCGGCGGCAGATCCTTCCGTACATAGTTCATCGGCGACACCCGCGCCGCCAGTTCCAGCCGTCCCGGCCCGTCCGGCACCCACGTCACCGCGTACGGCCGCACGTTCTCTCCACCCAACTGATCCGCCACGTCCGTGATGCCGTAAAAATTCACCACCGCCGCCACCTTCACCGGATTGCCCAGCTTCGCCGACTTATTCGCCATCCCCACCATCAGCGACAGATGCCCGCCCGCCGATCCACCCGTCACCACAATCTTCTTCGGGTCCGCGCCATACTTCTTCGCATTCTTCACGAACCACTCGGCCGCCTTTAACGCATCCTCCACCGCCGCCGGAGCAGGGGCCGCCTTCGCCAGCCGATACTCCACGTTCGCAACGACAAAGCCCTTCTCCAAGTAGCGCCGTACGAAATTGTCCCACTGCGACTCCTTCGTCCCGTTCACCCAGCCGCCGCCGTGGATCACAATCACACCCGGGCGCTTGTCCCCTCCCCCGGCTGGCTGGAATACGTCCAGTTGTGTCTCCGGATACGACGCATAAGACACCGTATCTTTGGTTACCCCCGCCGGCAGCGGCGGATAAGCGGCAGGTGCAGGCGCGGTTTGCGCCGCCAGCGGCAGAAACAGGATCAGAGTGGAAAGAAGCATGGCCAGGCTGGTTTTCATTCTAACGCGCGTTGCAGACGCATAGACCCGGCCAGGAATAAGGTCCCTTCCTGACGCACCGTACCTGGCTTGCGCTCATAGAGCAACACCACCCTCACCCCTTCCACTCCCTTCGGGACTTCGAAGAGGACCCTGCCGCTGCCGCGGGCGACGTCATGATCGGCCGTCGCTAGTTCCCCGCCCTTCCCAGCCATCACCCGGAACCGCAGGCCGGTCTGCAACCCCTCGGCCCGCGACTCCCACTCCAGCCGATAGCGCCCCGCCTGCTCCACCGCTACCATCTGCTCCAGCAACTCCGTCCGGTCATACTGCCGGCCGTCCAGGTGCAGCCGCATTCGCCCCTCGCTCCAGATCGCCTCCAATCCCTGCCGCCAGAGAGGTCGCCAATCGAAGGCTTTTCCCACAGGCCGGACGCGGAATCCGGCATTCGTCAGCAGGTTCCCACCCGTGGGAGCCCGGTACTCCGGCAAGATCTTGTCAACCGCCGCGCGCCAAACCGTCCAGGCGTGGCGTACCTGCCCGGCCGCCACCAGTTGCTCACAAATGTCTAACGCCGCGTCGCGGTCCTTGTCCCCCGCGATTTCGAGCCACCGCCGCGCCGCCGCGACGGCTTCCTCCCATGCCTGGCTGCCCGCCAGATATTGCACATAGCTCCGCAACAGCTCCCGATCCGCCGGCCACAACGCCAGAACCGGGCGCTTTCCCCCGCCCGCGTGCGCCAGCCGGAACAGCGCCGTTCGGTCGCCATAGCTGCGCTCGGCCGCCAGACGTATCCAATGGTCGAATTCGGCCCAGCGCTCCTGCCGGAAGTAGAAATTTGCCAGCGTCCAGCGCGGCGCAAACTGTTGATCCACAGCAGCGGCGCGCAAATAGTAGCGCTCGGCCTCGGCGGTACGGTTTTCGCGCTCGGCCTGCTCGCCCAGCTCTCGCCAGGCCGATGAGAAATAGGGGTCCAGTTCCACCGCGCGCGCCAGGTTACCGGCTCGCGCCTGATAAAGCGGATGGAAGGGAACCAGTTGCGCGGCACGGCGGATGTTGGCCGACGTGCCGGTGCGGAAAAGGTAGTCGGCCCAGGCAAGCAGCAGGGCAAAGACAATGGCAGCGGCAAGCAGGAGGCGGAAGAGGAGGCGGAGGGCGGCAGGTCCGGCGTGCGTTACGTTCAGCATACTCCTGTAATACATTGTGGCGAAAAGACTTATTTTTTCTCACCTCTCAAGTTCCCTAGTTTTCTTACCGAAGAAAAAGGTGGGGGGCAGTGTTCGACTGGTCCCGCAGGTCGCCCGCCCCTTTTGGGGGACACATTTTTTACGGAGAGTCCATGCTGGAGAGAAATCACGGGATGAACATTTTCTACGCCTCACGGTTACAGGCTGTCGTCGCAGCCTTCCTGGTGGCGCAACTTTCGGTGGGAATGGCGGCGTCGCCCGCTATAGGTGTGGCAACAGCGAAAGGCAGTTTTCGGCTGGATGCCTCGGCAGTTTCGGGTACGGGCACGTTGTTTGACGGCTCGACAATCGAAACCGACAAAGCTACTTCGGAACTCAGCCTGAAGGGCGCGCGGATGATTTTCGATTCCCGCACCCGCGGCAAGATCTACCGTGATCACGCGGTTCTCGAACGGGGCACCGGGCAGGTGGAAGTGGGTAAGGGATACCGGATCCAGGCTTCCAACTTCTCGATCGAGCCATCGCAGAACGGCATCACGAAGGTGACGGTTCGCGACAAGCGGGTGCTGGTGGCGGCTCTTGACGGCCCGGTCCGCATTCGCAACGCCTCCGGGCTGCTGCTGGCGAATCTGGCCACCGGCCGCGCGGTGGAGTTGGCCCCGTCCGAGGACGGTGCGTCTGCGCCTTCCAAACTCACCGGCATCGTGAGCAAGCAAAACGGCCACTACTACCTGACGGACGAAACACTTGGCATCACGGTGGAACTCACCGGGAAGGACCTGGAAAAGCAGGTCGGCCACCGCGTGGAAGTCACCTGCGTGCTTGATCCGAACGAGAAGCCGGTGGACGGCAAGCAGAAGGTTCGCGTCGTCGGCATTGTGCCGCTGGGCGCCGCGGCTGCGGCGGGCGCGGCAGGTGCGGGTGCTGCCGGTGCCGCTGGAGCGGCCGGGGCCGGGGCTGCCGGTGCGGCGGGTGCCGCCGGGGCCGCGGCGGCTGGCATTACCGCCACCACCGCTGTTGTCGCTGGCGTGGTCGTCGCCGGGGCCGCGACGGGTCTGGCCGTTGGTCTCACCCGCGACGAAGCCGAAGACATCAGCAAGTAACCAATATAACTTTCGGAAACGGGCCTGCCCTCAACCGGCGGCCCGTTTCCGCAACCTTTTCCATGCCAGTGCCGCCTCATCGCAACACAACCCGCTCCACGGGTTTCATTCTTTTGAGGTCTACTGGTAGTAAACGCGCTTTCCCTATGTTGTCTCGTACTTTGGTCCTGATCGCCCTCGCCTGCAGCGCCTTTGCGCAACCCCGCCCCGCCGACATCATTCCCGGCCGTTTCCTGATCGAATTCGACGGCGAGCCCCTCGCCGCCTTCCAACGTGCCGCCGCCAAATCCGGCCCGGAGCGCGCCGCCGCCGTCATCAGCCGCCATCGCGACGCCATCCGCTCCCGCCACGCCCAAGCCACTGCCCTGCTCCACAACCGCGGTATCCAGGTTCGCGGAACCATCGAAATCATCGGCAATGCCATCGCGGTCGCAGGCGCCACCGAAGAGCAGCTGCGCGACCTGCCGGGTGTCACCCGCGTCATACCCGTGCGCCGCATGCGCTCCCATATGGACCGCGTCAACCAGATCTTCAGCCTCGACCAGGCCTGGGAACAGGTGGGAGGCGTGGCCAATGCGGGCGCCGGACTGAAGATCGGCATCATTGATACCGGGATCGACGAAACCCACCAGGCCTTCCGCGACACCGCGCTCACGGCACCCGAAGGCTATCCGCTCGTTTCCTCCGACGCCAACCTGCCCTTCACCAGCGGCAAGATTATCGTCGCCCGCAGCTACCAAGGCACGGTTCGCGATTGCGAAGGCCACGGAACTGGAGTAGCCATGGCGGCCGCCGGTGTCCAGCACCGCGCCGGTTCGCGCACCCTCAGCGGCGTCGCGCCCAAGGCCTGGCTCGGCGTCTACCGTGCCAGCGACGGCTGCGAGGGCAGTTTCCCCACCGATAACGTCGAACTCGCCATGGAAGATGCCGTCAAGGACAAGATGGACATCATCAACCTCAGCCTCGGGAGTTGGGGCATCGAGTCGCTTGAAAGCAGCGATTTTGAACCCTACGTAAAACGGGCGATCGAGGCCGGAGTGATGGTGGTCAGCGCCGCCGGCAACGAAGGTCCCGATTCCGGGACCATCAGCGATACCGGCTCGGGTGGCGCCATTTCGGTGGGCGCCACCAATAGCAACACCCGCAGTGGCGCCGGTGTCACGTTCGGCGGCCAGACCGTGGCCGCCAGCGCAGGTTCCAACAGTTCCGACGCCGCTGCCGTCTCGGCCAAGGCCAAAGACATCGCCTCCTTTGACCAAAGCCGGCTCGGCTGCGACCCCTATCCGGCGGACGCAGGAGTCTCGGCGCGCGTGGCCGTCGTCTCCCGCGGCACCTGTGACTTTGCCATCAAGTTCGCCAATGCCTCCACTGCCGGGGCGGTCGCTATTGTCATCTACAATAATGAAGACGAGGCCGATCTGATCACAATGGTCTCTGACGGCGCCACTATCCCGGGCCTCTTCGTCGCCAAGGCAGACGGCGAGAAGCTCCGGGCGGCCCTGGCCGCCAACGCCGATCTCGATCTACGCGTCGTCTTCTCCGGCACGCTTCCTGATGACCCTACCGGCATTCCCGGCTACTCTTCGCGCGGCCCTACGGCGGACCTCGGCATCCGTCCGGACCTCGTCGCCACCGGCAACGTTCGCACCGCCTTACCCACCGCCGTCGCCGGT
Source organism: Bryobacterales bacterium (assembly GCA_016789745.1). Classification (GTDB taxonomy): domain Bacteria; phylum Acidobacteriota; class Terriglobia; order Bryobacterales; family Bryobacteraceae; genus CADEFT01. The sequence continues at coordinate 7,123 of JAEUQF010000071.1, read as the reverse complement.
TCGGCAAATGCCTACGGCATCTATTCCGGGACCAGTTTCGCCGCTCCCATCGTCGCGGGCGCCGCTGCCCTGCTGAAGCAGAAGCGGCCCGGCCTCGGTGTTGCCCAATACCACTCGCTGCTGGCCAACTCCGCCACTGCCATCCCCGGCAGCGTCCTGACCGTTGGGGCCGGCATGCTCAATCTCAACACCGCCCTTACGAATAACGCCGTCTCCTCGGCCATCTCCCTCAGCTTCGGGCGGTTCCAGGATGCCGCCAGCGCCGTAAAAGAGTTCACCGTCACCAACATCGGCACCACTCCGGAAACCTTCGCGGCGGCCATCGCCTCGGCCGATGCCTCCCAGCCAGCCCTCTCGCAGACCGACTTCACGCTCGGCCCCGGTGAATCGCAGCAGCTCAAACTCACTTTCGACGGCGCCCAACTCGCCCCCGGCGCCTACCAGGGTGCCGTGCAGGTCACCGGATCAAACGGCTCGGCCCTGCGCATTCCCTATTGGATGGGCATCCGCGGCACCGAACCCACCCGCATCGCCAATGCCTATCCCATCAGCACCGCCGCCCCCGGCGAGCGTACCTACATCTTCTTCCGCCTCATCGACGATTCCCTGGTCCCGTTTGACTCCGGCAACCCCGACGTCGAGTCAGTCTCCGGCGGCGGCACCGTCAGTTCCGTTCAGTATGGGGGCTCGTTCTATCCCGGTACATTTATCGCGATGATCCGCCTCGGCCGGCTCCCCGGTACAAACGTCTTCCGCATCAAGGCCGGCAATCTCGAACGAGAAATCCGGATCCGCGGCACCGAGTAACGTGGTAAGCTGGTAAGGTTGCCATGAAAGCTGCGATCCACCCCGCCTACAACGAAATTAACGTCATCTGCGCGTGCGGGCACCAATTCAAGACCCGGTCCACCCACAAGGGTGACATCCGCGTGGAAATCTGCTCGAGCTGCCACCCCTTCTTCACCGGCCGCCAGAAGCTCATCGATACCGAGGGCCGCGTAGACCGCTTCCAGAAGAAGTACGCCAATTTCCGCGAAGCCCAGGCTGCTGCCAAGGCTAAGAAGAACTAGGCGCTACAGCTCCAGCGTTATCAACCCATTAGGGTCCACATGCACTCGCGAAAAAAGACCCACCGGCAGTAACCCGTCGGCGTCGTTTCGTCCGTTTGGGTGAAACACCACGGGCACATTCCGCAATTTCAGATCGCCCAAGTCCCAGCTCTCCAAGATGCCGGCTTGGGCGATTCGCTTTTCTCCCCCCATCGTCCCCACCTCTACCGTCCCGGTCCGCCGTACCCCAGGATAACTCGACCGGAACAGCACCACCGCCCCGACCCCGCTATCCAGCACCAGCCGTAGACCAGGTAACTGCACGCACGGCCGCGATGCCGAACTCCCGTAGGCAACCCGCCATCCACCCACTGGCGCCACCCCGCCCAACCGGAACCGCCCGCGCCCCAGGTCCAGTTCATAGGAGCGCCCGCGCAGCGCACTCTGCCCCAGAATCCCGGCAATCTCAACATCTCCCCGCCGCGCCGGGACCATCGAATCCAACAAGACTTCACCCGTTACAACCGTTCCATCCACCGTTAAATCCGCCCGCTCCACCGCCGCCACTAACCGGCTTCCATTGACCGACACAACCTCCACGCGATAGCTTGGACGTAGGCCGATTCGTTCGGCCACCGCCGGATCCAGCACCGTGCTCTCCGCGCCGGTATCCAGCAGAAACCGAAAAGGTCCGTGCCCGTCTACAAAGATTCCCTCAATCGTCCAGTGCGCGCCTGACCGCGACAGCGTGGTCTCGGCCAGCGCCGGAATCGACAACAGCATCCAAATCGCCCAGTACATGGGGGCAGTTTGGGGCAACATGCCAGTCTGGGTCATGAGGGTAGCCCAATGTTAGTGTGATCACCCCATGAGGGACATGCCGCAGATCGAGTTCGACGACATCATCATCAACCGGGAACTCCATCACATCCACAAGGCGGGTGTGATGATGGAACTGGAGCCAAAGTCTTTCCGTGTGCTGGAATACCTAATTGAGCACCGCAACCGGGTGGTGCCGAAAGACGAGCTCATCGCGAAGATCTGGGAAGGCGCGGCCGTCACCGACAACGCACTGACGCGGGTGATCGCCCAGATCCGGAAGGCATTGGGGGATGATGCGCGGCAAGCGCGGTACATCGAGACGGTACCGACCATCGGTTATCGTTTCATCTTCCCCCTGCCATCCGACGCCCCAGCCCCCCCCCTGCCGCCACAAGCCCCCGAAGAGGAGCCCCGCAAGATCAACTGGCTGGTCCCGGTTGGCGCCATCGTCGCCCTCATCGCCGTCTGGTTCGGTCCTTATCTCAAGTCCCTCACCTCCGACCCAAGTAAACCGCGCCCACCCCGCACCGCGCAGTTCACCACCTCCAAGGGACTCGACATGCACCCGTCGTTCAACCCGGATGCCAGTTCCGTGGTGTATGCATCCGACAAGGACGGTAAGTTCGAACTGTACATCCGCCAGGTGGACGGCGGGCGCGACATCCCCATCACCAGTGATGGCAAGCAGAACCTGGAGCCCGCCTGGTCGCCGGACGGTAAATCGGTCGCCTACACGCAACTGGCGTCACAATCGATTTATGTCATGCCGGCCCTGGGAGGCATCCCGCGCCGGCTCACCGAATTCGGTTCGCAACCCGCCTGGTCGCCCGACGGCAGCCTGATCGCCTTCCGTTCCGAAGGCATCACGTCCATGGCGTCACCTGAGCTTTTCCCCGGTACCGACACCACCATCTGGGTCGTGCCGGCAGCCGGCGCCAAACCGGAGCAACTGACCCAAACCGCCATGACGGGCGGCAGACACAGCCAGCCGCGGTTCAGCCCGAAAGGCCGCCACCTGGCCTTCCTCAGCATGCAGCCATTCAAGTCCAGTGACCTGTGGGAATTGGACATGGCCACCCGGAAGGCCGCCCAGGTGACTACCGCCGGGATCACGGTATCGGCTTTTGCCTACGATACCGACGGCGCCTCGCTCTACCTGATCGGCCACTCGCCGGAGGTCCAGTCCGGCCTCTACCGCCTCCGTCGCGACCCCTCCACCCGCAGCCCCATCGGACCCCCGGAGCTGCTCACCCGTATCGACTTCATCGAAGTGCGCGACCTCTGGATCAACCAGCAGGGCACCCGTATGGCCTACATGGCCACCCGCGCCACCAGTCACATCTGGAGCGTCACCCAAGCTGGGCAGGCGAAGTCCCTGATCGAGGACGCCACCTACCGCGTCACCGAGCCCGCCTGGTCGCCCGATGGCAAAAAGCTCGGCTACGTTCTGCGGAAGTACGGCGCCTTGGGCGACATCTATATCAGTGACCCGGATGGCTCCAACGCCACCCAGATCACCCGCAATCCCGGCCCGGACGCCTTCCTCACCTGGGCTCCCGATAGCCAAAGCGTCTGGTACCTCTCGCGCCTGAATCCGAATACCGAAGTGCGCCGCGTCGCCTTCGCCGACGGGGCTGAGCGCCCCATGGCCACCATGCCTGCCCTAGCGGTACAGTCCCGCATCGCGCCCGACCTTAGCGCCGTTACCGTGATGCACAACGGCCAGCTGCAGCTGTTCGACATCGCCAGCGCCACCTTGCGCCCCCTGGCGGGCCGCGAAGGACATGTCGGCTTCCCCTGCTGGTCACCGGATTCGAAAACCCTGGCCGTCGAAATTCGTGAGGGAGACGCCACGCATATCGGCCTCGTCCAGAGGGAAGGCGGCGCGGTCCGCCAGATCACCAACCGTCCCGGCCACGCTTGGCCGCACTCCTTCTCCGCCGACGGCAAGCAGTTGGCGCTCGCCGCCACCTGGGATGGCTTCTGGAATATTTATACGCTGGACATTGCCACGAACGAGATCCGCCAACTCACCAAGAACACATTGGGCCGCATCTTCGTCCGTTATCCGGCCTGGAGCCCGCTAGGGGATCCCATCGTCTACGAACAGCACGAAACCAGGGGCAATCTCTACATCGCCGAGTTGCCGGGAGCGCCGCCAGCCGCCTCCCGCTAAGCCTTCAACTCCTTGGCAAACCGCTGGATCTTGCGAACCGCTGTGGCAATGCGATCCATATCCGTGCGCGGCCCCAGCAGTGTAGTCTGCGTGAACCACACAGCTTCCTGGCAGAGTTTATCGTTCTCCGGGCAATGGTTCTTCTCGTCCCAAGCCTTTAGTTCGCCCTCGCTGTAGATCTTCTTATACCCACGCGACAGCACCACGTTCTTCACTAGCGGCTCCTTATTCAGGGGCGTGTAGCCAGAACTCGCCGGCACACCTTCGGCCGCCAGAGCCTTCAAAAACTGCGCCCGAGTCAGGCCGCCGAACTTCGCCGCATCATACCGGAACATAAACAGGTGCCAGGCATTCCGCGTGCAGCCTTCATACTGCTGCGAAGGCGCGATGCCTGGGATCTCGCGGAACAGCCCGGCCAGATAATCGGCGTTCTGCTCACGCGTCCGCGACTGCGCCTCCAGCCGCGCCAACTGCGCCAGCAGCAGCCCGCCCTGGAACTCGGTCAGCCGCAGGTTCAACCCATGCCCCGTGTACGTGAAGCCCGGGTCTACCTTATGCGGACTCCGGCCATTGCTGTGGAAATGCGAACAGCGGTAGAACAGCGATTCATCGTTCGTCATCACCGCGCCGCCCTCGCCACTGTTCAGGTTCTTCGACGCCTGGAAGCTGAAGCAGCCCAACGCCCCCAGCGTGCCCAGCTTCTTGCCGCGCCATTCGCCCATCACCGCCTGGCAGGCATCTTCCAACACCGGCACCTTATGCTTGGCGCCGATCGCCAGCAGCGTATCCATATCGGCGGCCGCGCCCGCCATGTGCACCGGCATGATCACCCGCGTGCGAGGCGTCACCGCCGCCTCCACCTTCTTCGCGTCGATCTGAAAACTCTTGCGGTCGCTGTCGACAAACACCGGCAGCGCATGCCGCTCCAGCACCGCATTCAGCGTCGCGACGAACGTATACGGCGGCAGGATCACCTCATCGCCGGGACCCACCTCCAGCGCCGCCATCGACGTCAGTAGCGCACTGGTGCCATTCGCCGTCGCCAGGCAATGCTTCACGCCCATCAGCGACGCGTACTTCGACTCAAAGCGCAGCACCATCTGCCCGCTGCCGCGGCCCCACTTGCCGCTGCGCAGCACATCCACAAGCGCCTGCTCCTCGCTGCCATCGTAGATGGGCCACTTGCGCGTACCTTCCAGTTTCACCGCTGGCCCGCCCAGCATCGCGGGGCGATCCGTATCGGCGAAGGATGTGCTGGCGGCGCTCAGAGCGGCAGTCGCTCCAAGAAATCGGCGGCGGTTTACGCGGTTCATGTTGTTGAGTGTAACGCTCTCCGCTGTGCCACACTGGGCCCATGTCCCTTGCCCTGTACGTTTTGCTCTGTGCCGGCCTGGTGTTCGCACAATCCGCCGCCAACCTGGAACAGCTCGTCGGCAGCACCGTGGAACGCGCCCGCCAGGAGTTCAATGTACCGGGCATCTCGGTGGCCATCGTGAAGGATGGCAAGGTGGTGCTGGCCAAAGGCTATGGCGTGCGCAACCGCACCACGCAGGCGCCCATGACGGAGCACACGCTCGTGGGCATCGCGTCGAACACGAAGGCCTTCACGTCCGCGGCGCTGGCCATGCTGGTCGATGACGGCAAACTCGACTGGAGCGACCGCGTCATCGACAAGCTACCCGAGTTCGCCATGTCGGATCCCTACGTCACCCGCGAGATGCGCATCCGCGATCTGCCCTGCCACCGCAGCGGTCTCGGCCTGGGTGCCGGCGACCTCATGTACTTCCCCGTCTCCGACTTCAAGCCCGCCGACGTACTCTACCGCCTCCGCTTCGTGCCACTCAAGCACAGCTTCCGCGAACGCTACGACTACGACAACATCCTCTACAACGTCATGGGGGCGCTGGTCGAGAAGGTGTCCGGCAAGGGATGGGAGCAGTTCATCCGCGAGCGCTTCTTCGCGCCGCTCGGCATGACAGCCAGCCTCACCAGCGTCAGCCTGCTGAAGCCCGAGCACGAAGCCGCGGCCCCGCATGCCATAGCCGACGGCGTTCTGAAGACGCTGGAGCATGCCCCGCTCGATAGCGTGGCGCCCGCCGGGTCGCTGGTGTCCTCCGCCATCGACCTGACGCGCTGGGTACTGACGCTGCTGGGCAAAGGCAAGACAGCGGAGGGCAAGCAACTGATCAGCGAGGCGCAGATGAAGACGCTCTGGACTCCGCTCATCTTCACCGGCACGCCCACGCCTCCGGTGGAACTGGCCGAAGCGAAGGCGAACTTCAGCGCCTATGCGATGGGAGAAGGCATCAGCGAATATCGCGGGCAGTTGAAGGTCAGCCATACGGGCGGGCTGGTCGGCATGGTCACCAGTGTCGCCATGCTGCCGGAGCAGAAACTCGGCGTCATTGTATTGACCAACCACCAGGAAGGCGGCGCCTTCGCTTCGGTGACGAACACCATCTTCGACCACTACCTCCAGGCCCCGCCCAAGGACTGGGTGGCAGCATACTCCTCCCGCCGCAAGAAGGCCATCGCCGACGCGCTCAAAGCCGTTGCCGAAGCCACCTCGAAGCGCAATGTGAACTCCAAGCCGAGCCTGGCGCCATCCGCCTACGCCGGCCGCTATCGCGACCCCTGGTATGGCGACGTGCATGTCACCGAAGCCAACGGCGAACTCACCATGCGCTTCTCACACAGCCCGGCGCTCACCGGCAGGCTGGAACATTTCCAGTACGACACGTTCATCGCCCGCTGGAAAGATCGCTCCCTCGATGCCGATGCCTACGTCACCTTCCAACTCGATCCGCAGGGCAAGGTGAAGGGCGTCGACATGAAGGCGGTGTCACCGCTAACCGACTTCAGCTTCGATTTCCACGATCTACGGCTGGCTCCGGTTGCAGCCAACGCACCACAGTACTGACAGCAGCATCCAGCAGCGCCGTCATATCCACACGCACCACCGGCCACGGCAGCGGCTCCCAACTCGCGGCGATGCGCTCCACCAAGGCCCGGTTGCGATTCGCCGCCAAATGCCTGGGCTCGGCTTCCACCCGTGCAATCGCCACATCCACCGGGC
>JAEUQF010000497.1 GCA_016789745.1 Bryobacterales bacterium | reverse complement strand
GCGAGCAAATTTTTCGTCCCGCTGCCTGAACTCGAAAAGAAAGTGGGGGCCCGCATTGCCGAGTTGCTGAAGGCGCCGGCGGCGATGGTGACCTGCGGGGCGGCGTCGGCGATCAGTGTTGGTACGGCCGCCTGCCTGTCGGAGGGCGACCCGGCCAAGCTCCGAAAGCTGCCTCATCGCGATGGCATCAAGTATGAGGTTATCCAGCAGAAGACGCACCGCTCCGGGTATGAACACCAGATGGAGTTGTGCGGCGCCAAGATCGTCACGGTGGAAACGCGGCAGGAACTGGAAGCGGCCATCAGTGAACGCACGGGCATGCTGTTCTTCCTGAATAAGGCGGAACCGCTGGGCCAGATCAACTCCGCCGACTTCATCAAGATCGGCAAGGATCGCGGCATTCCGACAATGAACGACGCCGCTTCCGACGCCACGCCGATGGCAAATTTGTGGAAGTACACGCAGGCCGGCTTTGACCTGGTGATCTTCAGTGGCGGGAAGGCCCTGGCGGGTCCGCAGGCGAGCGGCCTGCTGTTGGGGCGGAAGGATCTGATTGAAGCTTCGTACCCCGCGATGTCACCGTTTGGCGGGATTGGCCGCGGCATGAAGGTTGGCAAGGAAGAGCTGTGCGGGTTGCTGGCGGCTGTCGAGCGTTATTTGAAACTGGATCACGAAGCCGAATGGAAACTGCTGGAATCGCGTGTGTCGTCGATCCGCGCCGCGTTGAAAGGCGTGCAGGGCGTTGAGACCGACCGGCACATCCCGGTGATTGCTAACGAACTCCCGCATGTCACGGTGAAGTGGGACGAGGCGGCGCGCGGGCTGACTTCCGCCGATGTGGTGAAGAAGCTGCAGCAGAGTGACCCGCCCATCCATGTGCAGCGGCCGGGCAACGGGCAACTGCTGATTTCGGTGTGGAAGATGCGTGGCGAAGAGCACAAAATCGTCGGTAAGCGACTGAAGCAGATCCTCTCAGCGTAGAGTTTGCCACGCGCTAGCAATCTCCTATACTAAGTTTGACCGGATTCTCCCCGAAAAATACGCATTGCATGGTAGGGGAGTAGTTCGTCCTGACGGCGCTCTCCCCATGTTTGATTTCGTACGGAGAGTTGTCCGATGAGCCTGAGACTACGCGTTCTCCCGCCGCTTCTGGCTGCCGCACTTGCCGCGCCCGCAGCCGACCCGATCCCGCTGCCGCGATTTGCCGCCGCCCCGCGGGCTTTGTCGTGGCAGGCTCCGCAACCGCCGGCGACCGCGCAGCGATACAAGTTAACGGTGGTGGAGGACGCCAGCACGTTCCGCCGCGCGGCACGCGGACGGGCCAGTTCGGAAGCGGTGGTTAAGGTGACCGATGAGAACGACCGTCCGGTGGCGGGGATCGTTGTCACGTTCAGCATGCCCCAGCTTACGGGGGCCAGCTTTTCGAGCGGAGCACTTACCGTGACCAGCACCACCAGTTCGACTGGGTTGGCCTCGGCGGGTGTTAACGTCAGCACTTCGGCGACGACCAACTTCTCTATCTCCGTCACGGCTTCGGTGCCGGGTTCTACCCTTACCGCGAGCATTCCGGTGAGCGTGGCGGCCGCGGCGGCGGTTGCCGCTACTGCCGGCGGTGGAGGCGGCGGACTTTCCGGGGGCACTCTGGCTCTCATCGTTGCAGCGGTTGGCGGTGGAGCGGCCGCGGGCATCTACGCCGCGACGCGTGGTGGGAACGATCCGCGTCCCAATCCCACACCCAATCCAGGCACATCACAACCACCCGCCGGCATCCGGATCGGGATTGGCGGCGGCGTCAGCGTTATCCCAGGGCAGTAAATAAGGAGCCAGCCATGAAATACACGGTCCTTCTTTTCCTCACTGGCGCCCTGCTGTGGAGCGCCGATGTTGTGAATACGCCGGTGGTGGGCCTGGTGCGCGAAGCCGAGGCGCTGCGCCCGCTGCATGGGCTGCCCGGGGCACTGGATCCGGGCGGCGACCTCGTGCTTCCCGAAGGGACGACGCTTGTTTCCGGCGCGCCGCGCCAGGAGTGGCTACTGCTGGAGCGTACCGGCGAGTGGCTGGCCTTTGACTGGCAGCGCGGAACCTTGCTTTCCCTTGGTCATGCCGCCGATCTGGTGGCGTTCAGTAACAGCGGACGGGAAGCCGTGCTGGTCTCCGGCTTGCAACTGCGCCTTGTTTCCGGGTTGCCGGCGCAAGCCAGGATTGTGGAATACGAGATGCCCGGCGGGCTGGGTAAGGTGGAACGCCTTGCCGTTAGCGAAGGTGCTACGCATATCGCGCTCTACGGCGAAGGCCGGGTGTTGCTGTGGCAGCCGGGAGCGGCCGCTTCCGAACCGTATCGCTCCGCTGGCGTGCTTAGCCTCACCTTTATGCCGGACAGCCATGCGTTGCTGGTCGCCGACCTGCACCAGAACGCTGTCCTGCGGATGGATGAGGGGCAGTCGCCGCGGCAGTTGCTGGGCAATGAAGACGGCCTGGACGTACCCTCCGCGGTGTGGGCTGGGTCGCAAGGACGCCTGGCGGCGGTGAGCAACAAACGAGAACTGCTGTGGACGTACGACCACGGCGAGTGGCGATGGGAAGCGATTCCGGGCGTGGCCGGAGTGCAGGAGATGCAACTTCGCGACACGCTGCTGTTGACCGATAGCGCCGGGCATCCGCTGCGCATACATGCCTTCGGCACCGAACAGCGGACCTACGAAGTGCCCCGCCCGCAGATGCCCCTCGTGGAGGTGCGGCAATGATCCGCGCGCTACTACCGCTGCTTTGCACGGCTTTCCTAGCCATTCCCGCCGCCGCGCAATCTCCCGGCCTGACGATTCAGAACGCCGTCACAGGAACGGGCGTCAACTGCCGCGTCGTGACGCTGACGGTGCGCTATATCCAAGGGCCGAATACGCCCGCGCCCATCACGCTGTCTACCGGTAACCTGCGCGTGCGCGAGAACCAGGTGCCTATCGGCCCTTCCAGCGTCACCTTCTCGCCGGCGACGGGACTTTACACCGTCGTCTATACTTCACAGGCCAACGCCGGAACGGTTTCGACGCTGGTGGAACGTTTGGTCGCCGGCACCGCGGGGCTCGTGGTGGCCGAGTCCTCCCCACCGGTCAACGTCACGATTGCGTGCGGCCCTGCTTTGGAGATAACCAGCGGCAGCTTCAACTGCGCCACCGGCGATGTGCAGCTTGGCGTGCGGCTGAACTTTGCCAGTACGGTGTCCTCCCAGAACCCGTTCCAGGTCTTCGAACTGAGCTCGGCGGTGACGGTGACCGGATTCACGCCGCCCTCCACGCCCACCGGCATCTATACGCTCACGTATCGCAGCCAGCGAACGATGGACTTCACGGTGGAAGTGCGGCTGCCCGGCGAGGTCCCGGTCACGGCGACGCGCCTGATCAGCGTGACCTGCGCCAACCCGGTTTCGGTGACCGGCACATACGATTGCCAGAGCAACCAGGTCACGCTCTTGGTGAGCCTTAGTCCCGCACCGCCCACCGTGCTTGGCAACGGAGCGTTTGCCGTATCCGATAATGGGGGAGCTTTCGTGCCCGCCGTGATGCCGCAGGCGCCCAGCAGCCCCGGCGGCCCGTACCGGCTGATTTACACGGTCAGCCCCCGCACCGCCAACTTCCCGGTGACCGTGCGCGTCAGCATCGGCAACTTCCAATACCAGCAGGCGGCAACGATCGGGGTGCAGTGCAGCGCGACGCTCACGGTGAACGGCAGCTTCAACTGCACCACGCGCGTCGTGACACTGAACGTGACGCTGAGCCCGGTGCCGGCGAGTCCGCTGGGCAACACGGCCTTCACGATTCGCGAAGGCAGCGGCGCGGGCATCTCGCCCACCAGCGCGGTGGCTGGGACCGGCGGCACCTACACGCTGCAGTACACCAGTTCGCAGCAGGCGAACTTCGCCGTTACTGTGCAGGCTGGGTCGGGGAACCTTTCTTATTCGGGGTCCGGTATTATTGCCTATCCGTGCGTTTCCGATGTGACGTTCAGCGCCACACGCAACTGCGCCAATGGGCTGGTGACGGCGAGTGTCACGCTGAGCCCTGCGCCCGCCAGCACTCCCACGTTGCAGTTGCGCGAGAATGGCGTACTTGTACCGGCGCAGGTGCAGACCATCAACCCCGGCAACTACACGCTGACCTACACGACACAGAACCAGCAGAGCTTCACACTGGAACTGGCCGTTACGGCAGCGACGGGCACCGCGGCGGTCATGCGGCAGCAAACGATTGCGGCCTGTACGGCCAGCGGTAGCGTCAACGGAACAGCCACGTGCGTCACGCCGCGGACGGCCACGCTTATCGTCACGGTGTCGCCTGCACCGACGGTGCCTATCGGCAGCGCCCGGGTGAGTGAGAACGGCGGGGCCGTGTTCACCGTCGCCACCGTCAGCAACCAGGGCGGCGGCGTGTATCAGATCAACTACACCACTACGCAGACCAATACGTACAACGCCAGCGTCACGCTGATTCCCACGAACGGGGAACTCCCGGCGATTGGCCCCTTCAGTGGGCAAGTGAACCAGAATTGCCAACTGACGCTGAGCATCCAGGAAGCCGTGCCGGACTGCACGCAGAACCGCGTCACGGTGACGTTTGTCATTAGCGGGGCGCAGGTCACGCAATCGGCCTTTCCGAGTCAGTTCATCATCACGGAAAACGGCGACCCCATCGCCGAAGCCAACCTTATCTCTTCGGGCCTGGTTGCTATCGAGGCCGGCACCGCCACCTACCGCTTTGTCTTCCGCCCGCGAACCGTCACGGCACCCCAGTTCACGCTGGGTGTTCGGGCCAGTTTCGGCGGCCAGAATCTGGACGACAGCCGGCAGGTGGCATCCTGCCAGTCGCCACCGCCGGTGCCCTCCTGCGGCAATGCGCCGGCCACGGCAACGGTGAACCAGCAGTTCTCGTTCACGCCCAGCGTCAGCGGCGGACTTGCACCGTTCCTGTGGCGCTACTCGCCGCAGCAAAGCGACGTAGCTCCGGTGGTGAACGGCAGCACCGGGCTTACCACCGTGACCTTTACGCAGACCGGCTCACGGCGGATAACGCTAGAGGTGACCGATGGTGCCAACCGCAGTGCCACCACAACCTGCACGTTCAACGTGATTGCCGGCACGGCGCCGCTGAGCGTGACGTGCGGCGAACTCGCGACTCGCACCGGCACCGTTGGCCAGTTGTATCAGGCTTCGCCCACGCCTTCCGGCGGTGTTGGCACGGAGCGGACGTGGTCGCTTACGGGCGGCGGCGAGATCTTCAGCATCAACGCGGCCACCGGGTTGGTCAGTGGCACGCCGACCCAGGCGAATACCTTCAACGTCACGGTTACGGTGCGCGATCAGGCCACGCCGACGCCGAATAGCGCGTCGCAAACGTGCGGGATCGTGGTTCGCGCGGCACAGCCTCCTCCGCCTACGGCCACCTGCGGCACCATCACGAACTCCAGCGCCACCATCGGCCAGCCCTATTCGGCCACGCCTGCCGTCAATGCGAACACCGGCGTGTCACCGTTCACGTGGCGCTTCTCGGCGAACTCCAATCCGCCTGCGTGGCTCAGCATCGCGCCGGCTACCGGTAACATCAGCGGCACACCGCCGGCCAATACGGCTACCGGCGCGACCAACGTGCGTCTGGAGGTGAGCGATTCGGCCAGCCCGGCACGCACGTCGGCGCCCATCACCTGTACGTTCAACGTACAGCAGCCCGCGCCGTTCTCCATTACGTTGATCCTGCAGCCCGCCACGTCGCCTTCCGCCAACGCGACGGTTACGGTGACGCCGGGCAGCGGCTCTCCAGCGGCTCTGCGAGGGCGCTTGCAACTGACGTTCACGCCGGGGCCGAACACCAACCTGCAGGCGTCAGAAACACCGAACCCGTCTTTTGTCTCGGGCCTTTCCAGTGACCGGCGGCTGCTGGACTTCGCCATTCCCGCAGGTTCCACCGCCGCACAATCGTTCCCCGTGCAGCAGGGCACGGTGGCGGGTAGCGCGGAAGTGCGCATCATCAGCCTGGTGAATGCGGCCACCAACGCCCCGGTCGCCATCGCCAATGCTACGGTGCAGACGTTCACGGTGGCCCCGTCGCGGCCGGTGATCGCGGCAAACAGCGTGTCGCTGGAAACCAATGCGCCCGCCGGATGCCGTGTGGTGCCCGGCAGCGTCTACGTGTACGTGAAGAGCGCGTTCTCCACGCCGCGGCAGATCACCGGAGGCACCATCACCTTCACGCTGGCGCCGGGCCGTACGGCCGAAGGCAGCCTGGAGATCGACCTTGCCTCCACACCCGACTTCGTCACGCAGTTCCAAAGCTGGTTTGGCACTGCGCAAGGGAAGCAAGGCGGCTCTGTGTTCGGCTTCTGCCTGCCGGTGACGTTGACCAATGGCGGCATTGCCGATATCCAGAACGTGACCGTACGGCTGCGCAATAATGCTAACCCTGGAGAGTCAGACCCCGTCAGTTGGAGGTGAGTCCATGCTTTGTCGACTCTGGCTGCTATCGGCCGCGCCGCTTCTGGCATTCAGCCAGGAGCCCGCGGCCCTGGGTGCGCGCGATCTGTTCTACTCCACCAGTGAGGACGCGCCGCTTGCGACGCGCACCACCGTCCAGATCGACACCGCGTCGCGGGATTGCGGTTCCGGCACAACGCAGGAGCGCGTCTGGCGCAACGTGCCCGAATCGCGTGTCTTTCACAATGGGGAGCGCTTCCGCATCGTGCTGCAATCGAACGTCAGCGGGTATTTGTATGTGTTCGCGGAGCAGTCGTCGGGGACTGTCGCGAACCTGCTGCCGCGCGAAGGGGACGATGTCGCGCAGATCCGCGCCCATCAGGATACGGCGCTGCCGGCGTTCTGCATCCGCGGTGCCGCCGGGGAGAACGTGCTGTGGTTCCTGGTGACGACTGACCCGGAGCGCGCACGCGAGTTCCGGCGATCCTTGCGGCAGAAGCCCGCGGCGTCGCTGGCCAGTCGCGACATTCTGGTGGAAACGGAAGCAGAGGGGGAAGCGGTCAAGGCGAGTAACGCGGTGTATCGGAAATCGGAAGGCGCGAACGGGGAGCAGTTGTTCCGGATTACGATCCGGCAGGAGTGACTAACGTTTCGACTGCCGCATCTCGCGGCGGATGCCTTGCATTTCTTCGAGCGAGGCCTTGAGTTTCGCGGCGTTATCCATGTCGGGATTCAACGCCAGGGCGCGTTCGGACGCCTCAATGGCGCCCTCCAGGTAGTCGATCCGGTTGTCGACCATAAACAGATGCTTGAAGACCTCCGCATATAGCGCCTGCGTGTTCTCATCCTGGCGGTCCACGGCGATGGCCTGCTTGCAGTAGTCCAGTGCCGCGGTGTGGCGTTTGCGGCCCATTTCCGCCGCGCACAGCCCGGCGAGCGCCGTCGCCTTCTGCTCGCGATACAAAGGCCGGACGCCGCTGCGATGCTTCGTCGTCAGGCCGGGCGCGAAGCTGAAGCCCCAGTAGTATACGTGGCGGAGAAAGCCAGAATCGAAACTCTGGTTCTTTAAAGACTGCTGGTAGTCTGGGATGGCCTCTTCGAAGCGGCCTTGGAATCGCCGCGCTTCCCCGCGATGGTTTAACGCCTGGCCCGCGGCGCTGGAGCCGGGTCCGGCCAGTTCGATGGCCTTCGTTGCAGCCTGTTCGGCCTCGCGGTACTTGTCGACGTCCAGATAGGCCATCGCGAGGTTGCTCTGGATGAGCGCGTTCTTCGGATCCAGCCGCGCCGCGTCTAGCAATGACCGCACCGCGCCATTCGCATCGCCGGATTCCAGCTTGAGGATCGCCAGATGATGATGGGCATCGGCGAAGTCGGCGTCAATACGGATGGCACGTTCACAGGACTTGCGCGCCGCTTCGTCTTCGCCCAGCGCCTGCTGAACGCGGCACAGGCCCAGCGCGGCCTCGCTGTTTCGGTCGTCTTCGGCCAATGCCTTTTCAAACAACTGCCCGGCGCGGCGGAAGTCGGCGGCGTTGCGCCCCTTGCGCCACGCCTCGGTCCCCTGCTGCTGCAAGCCTTCGGAGGACGCCTTGATGCGGCGGGAATACTTCATCGGCACTTCTATCAGTCGGATGATGCCAGGCACCACGTTCACCGGGATCTCCACCGGGTCATAGCCTTTGCGCACCGCGCGCACCGTATGAGCCCCGGGGCTGATGCCCGGCAGTTGCAACTCCTTGCCGGGCGCGGCTTCGCCCACATCTTTGCCGTCCAGGAAGATGCGGGTCTCGGTGCGGTTGACTTGCACCACCAGGCCGCCGAATGCCAGTTCGGGCGTGCGTGCCGCTACCTGCGTGCGCCGCTCCGGATTGAAGCCGAGAATCAGCTTGTTCTCATACCGGCCGCGTTCGGCAGGGTTCTGTTCCCTGCCCCGCTCGGTGGCATAGCGCGACACTTCGCGCTGCAGATACTGGATGAGTTCGCCGGCCACGACGAAGCCGTCATTGGGCGCCACGTCCGCCTCGCCGCGCCAGCCGCGCTCCAGGAAGTAGGAGAACAGCCCGCGCCCACCGGCGAGGTTCGCATCTTCGAAACTCAGTTCCGTGCTGCGGCTGGAGGTGAGCACCAGCAGATCCTGGGGCAGCGCGGCCATCGCCTTCTGCACCGGCAGCACGGGACTCACGTCGCCGGAATGACAGGCGTCCAGCAGCAGTACCTTGCGCCGGGCCTTGATCTTCTGCGTCAACTGCGTGGCGAGTTGCTCCAGCGGATACGCGCTCTGGGCGAAGCTCTTCACATCGATGTCGTAGGGTGACAGGTAGACGCGGCCGTCCGGCCCACTCATGCCATGGCCAACGAAGAAGATGTAGAGTTGGTCGGCTTCGGTAAGCGTCTGCGGCAGCCAGGTTTCCAGCGCCTCCCGCAGATTGGCCAGCGTGGCATCGGCGCCCAGCAGTTTGCGCACGTTCTGGAAGTCGAGGTTACCGCCTTCGGGGCTGATCAGCACGTTGTAGATGGCTTCGGCATCGCGTTCGGCGAAGCGCAGATCCTGCTTCGGGGGCAGGTTCTTGTAATCGCTGACGCCCACCACCAGCGCATAGGCACGCGGGAGCGCCACCGGCTGTTTCACATAGCGGTCTTCGAGCACGATATCGCGCGATGCCACCTGGCCCGGCAGCAGCGGCGTCACCAACAGCAAGGCTGCCGGCAGGGATAGAAAGGACTTCACAATACGCCCCCCTTCGATCACGTTCCTATACTAACGTGCGAAAACAAGGCGAATAACGTCACCCGATGCGGCGACCTTTCGGCGTAAGCTGGAAGGATGCGCGAGACGTTGGCGCACTTTCATCCGCTGGTCGCCGAATGGTTCCAGGGCCGCTTCGGCCAAGCTACCGAACCGCAGCGCCAGGGCTGGCCCCACATTGCCGGCAGCGGCGACGTGCTGATCTCGGCGCCCACGGGATCGGGCAAAACATTAGCGGCGTTTCTCGTTTGTATCGACCGGTTGGTGCGGGCGGCACTGGATGGCTCACTGGCGCCGGAGACGCAGGTGGTGTACGTATCGCCGCTGAAGGCGCTCTCGAACGACGTGCATCGGAATCTGGAAGTGCCCTTGGCGGAGATCCGGGAGTTGGCCGAAGCCAAAGGCTTGGCGCTGGCGCCCATCCGCGCGGCTGTCCGCACGGGCGACACGCCCACCTGGGAACGGCAGGCGATGACGAAACAGCCGCCGCATATTCTGGTGACCACGCCGGAATCGCTGTTCATCCTGATGACCGCGGCGCGTTCGCGCGAGATGCTGCGCACCACGCGCACGCTGATTGTGGATGAGATCCACGCGATTGCCGATGATAAGCGCGGGTCGCACTTGTCGCTCACGCTGGCACGGCTGCAGGCGCTGGTGGGCGGCGGGCTGCAGCGTATCGGGTTGTCGGCGACGGTGCGGCCGATTGAGGTAGTGGCGGCGTTTCTGAGTCCATCGGCGGCGGTAGTGAACACGGGCCACCGGCGCGATATGGAACTGGCCGTCCAGGTGCCGAATGATGAACTCGGCGCGGTGGCGACCAGCGAAATGTGGGCGGAGATCTACGACCGCGTCGCGAACCACATCCGGCAGACCCGCACCACGCTGGTGTTCGTGAACACACGGCGGCTGGCGGAGCGCGTCTCGCATGCGCTTTCAGAACGGCTGGGGGAGAACGTGGTGCTGCCGCATCATGGCAGCCTGTCGCGCCCGCTGCGGCATGAGGCGGAGTCGAAGTTGAAGGCCGGGGAGTTGAAGGCTGTGGTGGCGACGGCGTCGCTGGAACTGGGCATCGATATCGGCACGGTGGATCTGGTGGTTCAGGTCGGGTCCACGCGCTCCATCGCCGTGGCATTGCAGCGCATCGGTCGAGCCGGGCACTGGGTGGGCGCCACGCCGCGCGGCATTCTCTTTCCCACCACGCGTGACGAACTGGTGGAATGCGCCGCGCTGATCCACGCCATTCGTAGCGGGGATTTGGAACAGATCGAGATTCCCGAGAACGCTGTCGATATTCTGGCCCAGCAGATTGTGGCGGAGACGGCATCGGACACGTGGCGGGAAGACGACCTGTACGCGCTGGCCCGCGGCACGTATCCGTATCGCAACCTGCCGCGCGAGACCTTCGATGCCGTCATCACGATGCTGTCCGAAGGGGTTTCCACCGCGCGCGGGCGCAGCGGCGCGATGCTGCATCGCGATCAGGTGAACGGCACCGTCAAAGGCCGCCGCGGCGCGCGTCTGGCGGCGATCACCTCCGGCGGCGCGATCCCGGAGATGGCCGCCTACCCGGTGATCGCCGAACCGGAAGGCAAGACCGTCGGCACGGTGGACGAAGACTTCGCGGTGGAGAGCCTGACCGGCGATGTGTTTCTGTTGGGCACGCACTCCTGGCGCATCCGGCACATCATGGGCGGCAGGGTGTTCGTCGAGGACGCGCATGGCTCGGCGCCTTCGATTCCGTTCTGGTTGGGGGAAGCGCCAGGGCGTTCGCGGGAGCTCTCGGCGGCGGTCTCCTATACGCGCGGCCGCCTGCTG
The DNA here is from genome assembly GCA_016789745.1 of Bryobacterales bacterium. Classification (GTDB taxonomy): domain Bacteria; phylum Acidobacteriota; class Terriglobia; order Bryobacterales; family Bryobacteraceae; genus CADEFT01. The sequence continues at coordinate 20,523 of JAEUQF010000497.1, read as the reverse complement.
GAGGCCGATGGCATCGAATGGCTGCAGCAACAATGCGCCCTGGACGAGGCCGGCGCGCGGCAGGCCCTCGCTTACGTCAAGGCGGGCGTGCGCGGACTCGGCGCATTGCCGACCGCAGACTGCGTCGTCGCCGAGCGCTTCTTCGATGAAACTGGCGGCATGCAACTGGTGCTGCACGCCCCCTTCGGCGCCCGGGTGAATCGCGGCTGGGGTTTGGCGTTGCGCAAGCGCTTCTGCCGCACCTTCAACTTCGAACTGCAGGCCGCCGCCACGGATAACGGCGTGCTGATCTCGTTGAGCGATCGCCATGCATTTCCGCTGGAACTGATCTTCGAATTCCTGAAAACAGAGACGGTGCGCTATGTTCTGACGCAGGCGCTGCTGGACGCACCGATGTTCGGCGCGCGCTGGCGTTGGAACGCTACACGGTCGCTGGCCATCCTGCGCTTCCGGGGCGGGAACAAAGTGCCGGCCGCTATCCAACGCACGAGGTCGGAAGATTTACTGGCTTCGGTGTTTCCGGACCAGGTGGCTTGCGCCGAGAACCTGAGCGGCCCCATCCGCGTGCCGGATCATCCACTGGTGAACGAGACCATCGCCAATTGTTTGGAAGAGGCCATGGATCTTCATGGGTTGCAGGGGGTGCTGGAAGGGATCGAAGACGGCCGCATCCGCACGGTCACGCTGGACACTCCCGAGCCTTCGGTCTTCAGCCATGAGATTCTGAACGCGAATCCCTATGCGTTCCTGGACGACGCGCCGCTGGAAGAGCGCCGCGCGCGCGCTGTCCAACTGCGCCGCACGCTGCCGCCCGATGGATCCGATGGGACGGGACTGTTAGATCCCGCGGCGATCGCACAGGTAGCGGCCGAGAGTTGGCCCACGGTGCGCGATGCCGATGAACTGCACGACGCGCTGCTGACGCTGGTGACACTGCCGCCGGCGCAGGAATGGGATGCGTGGTTCCAACGCCTGCATGCCACCGGACGCGCGGCATTGCACTGGCGCAACGGGCTGCCCTTCTGGCTGGCCGCGGAACGCACGGCCGTTGCCGATGATGCGGTGCTCACGCTACGCGGGTGGCTGGAGTCTATCGGCCCGACTACGGCGTCGCGGCTGGGGGAGCGATTGGCGTTTCCCCGCGCGGAGGTCGATGCCGCGCTCGCGCAACTTGAAAATGAGGGCCAGGTGATGCGCGGCTGGTTCTCGGAAACCGATCGGACGAAAGAGATCGAATGGTGCAACCGGCGCGTGCTGGCGCGGATTCACCGCACGACGCTGGGGCGACTGCGGCGCGAGATCGACCCGGTCACGGCGGAGCAGTTCCATGCCTTCCTGCAACGCTGGCAGCACGTCACCCCGGGCGGGCAACTGCATGGCGCCGACGGTGTGCTGGAGATCGTCAAGCAACTACAGGGTTACGAGATTCCCGCCGCCGCGTGGGAATCGCAGATTCTCTCCAGCCGTGTCGCCAACTATGATCCATCGCTGCTCGATGAGTTGTGTCTATCGGGCGAGGTGATGTGGGCGCGCGTGTCGCCGCATCCGGCGTTGGAAGATAGCGAAGGGCGGAAGGTGCGAGCCACGCGCGTGGCCCCGTTGACGCTGCTGGAACGCGCCGAGTCGCACTGGCTGCTGCCGGGTGCGTCGCCAGCGCCCGAAGACACCACGCTGAGCGAAGCGGCGCAGCAGTTGCTGCAGGTGCTGCACGAACGGCATGCGTTGTTCTTCGTCGACCTTGCCCGCTACCTGCATCGTCTGCCCAGCGAGATTGAAGATGCGCTGTGGGAGTTAGTGGCGGCGGGCCTCGTGACGGCTGACGGCTTTGAAAGCCTGCGGGCTTTGATTGACCCGAAACGCCGTAGAGGCGAGGGCCGGAGGCGGCATACGCGGCCACGGCATTCAGCGGGGCGCTGGGCGTTGGTGCCGCGTGATGCCGAAACCACCGCGGCAACGCGGGCCGAGAAGTGGGCGGTGCAATTGCTGGCGCGTTGGGGCGTGCTGCTGCGCGATCTGCTGGCGCGGGAATCAGGAGCCCCGCCGTGGCGCGAGTTGCTGACGGTTCTGCGCCGGATGGAGGCGCGTGGAGAGATTCGCGGAGGCCGGTTTGTGGCGGGTTTCACGGGCGAGCAGTTTGCAAAGCCGGAAGCGTTGGAACTGCTGCGGGCCATGAAGCGGAACAAGGAGGCGGCCGCGACGGTGGAGGTGCCGGCCGCGGACCCGCTGAATCTCACGGGAATTGTTCTGCCGGGGGCGCGCGTCAGCCCGCTGGCAAATGCGATTCCGGTGTGGCAGCCGAAGGCACGACCACGGCGATTGCCTTGGGAACGGGCGGATTCGATTGCTTGAGCGCGGGCTTGCGCACCTGCCTTGGACCGCCAGGTCAGGCCAACATCGGCGAATCGTCGTCGCAGTCGCTGGGGGACGCTGCTCCGGAAGGCTCCTCCCGATGATAGAGTTGACGCATTTGCCCCCCCATGCCCCCGCGTACCTCGGGAGGCTGAGTGGGTATCAGCTGAAAGTCCGTCCAAGGACGACTGTTAGTGGCGCAAAGTTGAAGATTTGGAAATCGGCGCGTTCGAAGCGCTATTCTCTCCATCACTCCCTCTCGCCCAAAACGTGTCCAATTTCCCCCGAAACCATGGTCCTGGATCACCAGGGCAAACAAGGGGTGACTCTGGGCCTGGCAGAACAAAGCATCGTAGGTCGCAACGCCATCCGCACCAAGGAACAGGATGGCAATACGCTGCGGACCATGCTGGTCATCAAACTCTTCATCCCGTTGCAGTATCGCCAGCATCCCCCACGGGTCAGCAGCCGATCTCGCCGTGAAATCTGGTGAAGGCAGATCTGTCGAGCACACGTGGCGCACCCATGGTCCTCGGGTGAGACTGTCCGCTGTCGCTTCATGGATAGTTGTACTTGAATAATCCGTCGGTTGGGTGCCGCAGTTTAGCCTCAATGCGCTGTCGACTTACCCCATAATCTGCGTAGACGAAGCAGTGTGCAGCGTGAGTGCCCCCGAATAAGGCGACTGGTTGCCCGTCAAAGCCAGAACCTGGGTAAAAGACGACGCGAGACTCAAAGAATGGGCCCATTGCTAACGCCTGCCCAGGTTGGGCAGTCGCCAGCCAATCGGGCATCGGCTCAGCCAAGGAACGAAGATAGTCGCACATAAGTCAAAAGTATATCGGGATTTTGTACAAACGCATCCAGAGGACCGACTAGAAGACTAATATCGCAACACCCGCTCGGCCGCCTCCATCACATCCGACACCTGCGGCAGAATCTCATCTTCCAGCGAAGGGTTGTAGGCCACCCAGGTATCCTTCGCGGCCACTCGCACCACGGGGGCATCCAGATACTCGAATAACTCATCGGCCACCCGTGCGGCGATCTCCGCGCCGTATCCGAAGCTCAATGTATCTTCATGCGCGATGAGCACGCGGTTGGTCTTCTCCACCGAGGCTCGTATCGCCTCCCAGTCATAGGGCGCCAGCGAACGTAGATCCAACACCTCGATACTGCAGGCAGGATTGTGCCGCTCCATTTGCGTGGCTGCCTGCAAGCACTTCTGCACCAGCGCGCCGTAGGTCACAAGCGTCAGCGAAGACCCCGGCTTCACAATGCGCGCCCGGCCGAAGGGAATTGTATATTCCACACCCGGATGCGGTGCCCGGTTATACGGCTCGCGGTACAGCTTCTTATGTTCCAGAAACAGCACCGGGTCGTCACAACGCAGCGCCGTGCGGAGCAAACCACAGGCGTCGGCCGCGTTGGAAGGCATCACCACACGCAGTCCTGGAATGTGCGTAAAGGCGACCTCGCCCGACTGGCTGTGATACACCGCGCCGCCGCCCAGATAGCCGCCAATCGCCACGCGGATCACCATCGGGCAGGCAAAGCCACTATTCGACCGCCACCGCAGCGTCGCCAGTTCTTCCCGAATCTGCATCATCGCGGGCCAGATGTAGTCGAAGAACTGGATTTCGGGAACGGGCTTGAAGCCGCGGGTGGCGAGTCCGATGGCGCGCCCGAGGATGCCGGCTTCCGCCAGCGGCGTGTTGAAACAGCGCGCGCTGCCGAACTGCCGCTGCAGGCCCTGCGTGGCCTTGAAGACGCCGCCTTTGCCCTTCACCAGCCCCAGGCTCTGTTCCCTGCTGCAATCAGCGACATCCTCGCCGAACACGAGAATGCTCGCATCGCGGCGCATCTCCTCGTGCAGGGTTTGGTTGATGGAGTCCACCATGGTGCGGGGCTCGCCCTTCCATTCAGCGGCGCGTTCGAAGGCCGGCGAGGTGGGGTCGATCGTTTCCGAATAAAGGTGGCGCAACGCACTGCCCGATTCCGGCCCCGGCGCCCGCAGAGCCTCTTCGGCGGCGCGTTGCGTCGCCTGCTCCACCTCATGGCCGATCAACTGCAGGGTGTGCCGGTCGGCGGCGCCCTGCGCCAGCAGCCATTCCGGAAAGCGGAACAGCGGGTCGCGCAGCGCTTCGGCCTCGCGTTCTTCTTCGCACCTATACAGCCGCTCGTCATCGGACAGCGAATGCGAATAGGGGCGAATCACGCTGGCGCGTACCAGTGCCGGCCCCTGCCGGCGGCGCACCCAATGCACGGCGCGTCCCATGGCCTCCCAGGACGCAACGAAGTCCGTGCCATCCACCTCTTCGATGTGCAGTTGGGGGAAGCCACTGACGAGCGCGGCGATGTTGCCGCCGGCGGTCTGACGTTCCACCGGCACCGAGATCGCATAGCCGTTATCCTCCACCAGGTAGAGCAACGGCAGCCGGTCCAGACAGGCTATGTTTAGAGATTCGAAGAATTCGCCTTCGCTGGTGGCGCCATCGCCGGTACAGACCAGCGTGATCTCATCCGATCCCGGATGCAGTCGTAGCGAAGCGTCGGCACAGCCCGCCGCTTGGAGAAACTGCGTGCCGGTCGGCGACGATGCCGATACGATGTGCAAACCCGGATGGCCCCAGTGCGACGGCATCTGGCGCCCGCCGGAAGCGATGTCGGCTGCCGCGCCCACAGCCTGCAGCAGCATGTCTAGCGGCGTCACGCCCAGTGCCAGGCACAGGGCACGGTCGCGATAGTAGGGGTACACCCAGTCCTGGCCCGGGCGCAGCCACTGCGCCGCAGCGATCTGGATGGCCTCATGGCCAGCACCGCTGATCTGGAAGTAGATCTTGTTCTGCCGCTTCAGCATGACTTCGCGATCGTCCAGACGCCGCGAGGTCAGCATCAGGCGGTAGGCGTTGCGAAGGAGGTCGATGGTGAGGTTGGGGTGCTGGGTCAACGCGCTGCGATCGGAGTGGTTGGCCATGACGGTTATCAGGTCCAACTACAGTGTACGGCAGCTCCGGTGAATTCGCCGGAACGCGGCTACTCGCGCTCCCAGACCAGGATGCCGACATAGGCCGGCGTATCGGCCATCAGCGTGAGGGTGTGGCCTTTGAACTCGTACTGGCGGCGCAGGTCGGTGCCCACCCAGTTGGGTAACAAGCTGGCCTTTACGTGATGCACCACGGTGCGTTCGCCGGGCAGTACGTCGAATGTGCCGTAGTAGGCGATGAAGCCGATGGCGGCGTCGCGCACCTCTTCGGCCGCGGCATTCTCGATGATGTTGGCGGCGCCCGCCTGCGGGATACGGCCCGATAAGGGCTTGCGCCCCGGACGCATCAACTGCGCCGACATGCGACCTTGCTGGTCGTAGGTAATCCGGCCTTCGGGCTTGTCGGTGTAGGGCAATTTCACTTTGCCGGTTGCCTTGTCCTTCAATTCATACCGGACCAGGCGCCACACGCCGTAGAACGGCTGGCGCGGATCGGCGGCCGCCAGACTGCCTAACAGGGGGAACCATAGCAGCAACGCCGCGGAAAGCAACCAGAACATGGGGGACAGTGTAACAGGGATTGGTGCCCGGGGCGGGACTTGAACCCGCACTCCCGTCTCCGGAAAAAGGATTTTAAGTCCTTTGCGTCTGCCGATTTCGCCACCCGGGCACAACTCTCATGATAGTAAATGCCACGGCTCCCGGCCTAATTTCGTTTCAACTTCCCGCGCCACCTCGCCCTATACTGGTGTTCCCGCATGCCGGCAACCACCCCAACCAGCAGTCACACTCCCACCCGCGTTCCTTTGAAGACGCTGGTCCTGATCGCCCTGGCTGCCTTGGGCATTCGCCTCTGGCATTGGGACCGCATCGAGATCGCGGGGTTCGATCAGGGCGCCTACGCGGCGAGCGCACAATCGTTGAGCCGGTTGCAGCGGCCTTATCCTGGCATTCAGTTCCAGGCGCCTCCAGGGTATTACGGCAGCGGGGCGATTCTCACCGCCCTAACGGGCTTGCCCGGCCACCGTTCCCTGCTGCTGATCAGTCTGCTGGCCGGCGTGGGCACGGTGTTGCTCACCGGGGTCGCCGGCAGTCTCTGGTTCGGCCCAAGGGCCGGCGCATTCGCGGCCAGCCTGGTCGCGCTGAGCGACCTTCACATCCGGTTCTCCCGCGAGGTGATGACGGATGCCTGCTTTACCTTCTGGTTCCTGTTGGCCTTGCTTGCCGGCGAGCGGGCGCTCCGCTCGGGGTCTCTGGCCGACACGCTGGTGGCGGGGTGCACGGTTGGAATCGCCTGGGAGACCAAGGTTCACGGATGGTTTGCGATCGTGGTGCTGGCCCTGGCCAGTCTGGCCGACTACGTCCAGAGCCGCGAAAAAGGCGTGCTGCTGACGAGGGTGCGCAGCCTGGCCATCCTGTCTCTCCTGGCGGGAAGTATCTATGTTCCCGGCTTTCTGCTGGTCTTATTCGGGGGAGGTCTGCCCGCGTATATCGCGACGATGCGTACGTTTCTCAGTGACGGTTACCTTCCGGCAATTGCGGACTACTGGAGGATCCTGGCGGGCTGGGACAATGTTGGGCGCGCCCTGGTTATCGTTGCCGCAACCCTGACGGCGCTCGGGTGCTCGCCGAGCCGCCACCTCCCGCGGCGCGCCGCTATCTTTGCGTCCGTACTCACGCTGGCGGCCGTGCCTTTGGGGCTGACCCGTACCCTTTTCCTGGCGGCACCTCTGGCGGGCCGCGCTCTGTGGAACGGCGGGCGGCTCGGCGGCTACATTGTGCTCAGTTCCCTGGTGATTTGGATGGGTTCGGCGCCGCGCTACCGGGCTTACGACCGCCTGGTGCTACCGCTGGTGGTGATGGCGGCCCTGGCAGTGGGAGCGCTGCTCGCCCAGTCGTGGGACACAACCGAGGCACCACGGTCGTGGTTTCCCCTGGCAGGTCTGGGCGTGCTGGCGTTGATCAGCGCGTACGCGGCCAAGTCCGGCGCGGTCCCGTTGTGGAACGCGGGAATATCCGCTTCGCCTTGGCACACAGACGATTCCGCCCGGGAGGCGGCCGACCGGATCCGCAGGGAACTGCCCCGAGATGCCGTGGTGCTGACGTCCACGTCACCACCCGTTGCGTACTATCTGATGCTGGGCAACTTCCCGGTGACGGTGGTTCGGAAGAAGATCGACGCCGCGCCCGCGAAGAGAATGTGGCTGGCCACCACGGGCGTCACGGTAAACGACGATACCTATCACGGCTCGCTTGTGGCTTCGCTGGCGCCCTACGCCACGCGACTCTGGACAACCGCCACCGGACGCCGCGCCGTGACTCTGTTTCGAATAGACCCGCCCGCCAGGTCAGAAACCGCCCCCTAGGTGGGCCACACGCCCGGAGGGAGGAGGCGGCAGGGGCGGAAAACGGCTATGCTGCTACCTGTAGCCATGCTGACACGCCGCCAATTCGCTTCGCTATTTCCGGCACCGCTGCTGGCCCAACAGCGCCGGCGTCCCAATCTGGTCGTCATCCTCTCGGATGACCATCACTGGCAGGCTCTCGGCGCTGCCGGCAATCCCAACATCCGCACGCCGAACCTCGACAAGCTTGCCGCCCGCGGCGTACGTTTCTCGAACGCCATCATCTCCAGTTCCCAATGCGCGCCCAGCCGCGGCATTCTGCTCTCCGGCCAGGAGAGCTACCAGACAGGGCTCGACAGCAACGCCAACGAAGCCTACCGCACCTTCAGCGGCGCCACGGTGGTCGAGCAGTTGCGGCGGGCCGGCTACCAGACCAACCTCGTCGGCAAGTGGCATATCCAGAACACGCCGAAGCAGTGCGGCTTCACGAATGGACCGGTCTGGCTCAGCGTGGCCGCCACACCATATCCCGATCCGGAACTGCGCCACGGCCTGGACGCCACCACCAACACCAAGACGCCTGGCCTCACCACCGATATCTTCACCCGCGAAGCCGTCCAAGTGATCGAGAAGGCGCAGCAACCGTACCTGCTGTGGCTGGCTTATAACGCACCGCACACCCCGTGGACCGCCAGCGAGGCGTTCCGGAAGCTCTACGAAGGACGAAACGCCCAACTCGCTCCCCCACAGCACCCTAAGCCCACACCGCGCGCACCCGGAGCCGCGGCACCTGCTCCCAAGATGAAGAAGAAGGGCGGCGGTCCGGGCGGTAACCGCCCGGACGGCATGTTTGACTGGGAGACTTACTACGCCGTCATCTCGGAAATGGACGCCGGCATCGGTCGCGTAATCGATGCCGTTGACCGCTCCGGCCAGTGGGAAAACACGCTCATTCTGTTCCTGGGCGACAACGGCTATTTGTGCGGTAGCAAGGGCCTGCAAGGCAAGGTGTTCGCCTGGGAGGAGTCCATCCGCGTTCCGTTCCTTGCCGCGGGCGCTGGGGTGAAAAGCGGTGTCGTCAGCGACGCCTTGGTCGCCTCTGTGGATGTACCGGCTACATTACTCGATGCCGCCGGCGTGAAACCGGGCCACAAACTGGCAGGCACCAGCATTCGCCTCGTGCTCAGCGGCGGCAGGTTCTCTCGCGACGCTGCGTTCAGCAATTGGAACGACAGCCGTCCGGAGGCGCTCTACGCAGGATATGGCGTCGAAGCCTACCGCGTCGCCCGCACCACGGAGTGGAAGTACATCCTCTGGGAATCGAAGAAGCAGGCGCTGTATCAGTTGAAGGCCGACCCGTTCGAAGAGAAAGACCTGGCTGAAGACCCGGCGCATGCAGCCGATCTGAAGCGCATGCAAGCCCGTCTGCGCGCCCGCATGAAGGAGACGGCAGACCCAGCATCGGCGTGGCTGTAGATGCTGCCCTGCTATGCTTTGCCTGCCTGCTGGCCGCCGCGCAGCATCAACCTGGATGCGTAATCGGTATCGCCCTGCCAGAGTCAATGCTGGAGCAATGCTACCAAACGCAGCGGCACCTCCGTTCGAACATGGCTGCTGCTTGGATCCTTGCCGCAGGTGATCCCGAACCTGCTGCGTAGGGACGTGGAATTTTGGTTGCTGTACCTCTCTGTCGTGATCTTGGCGGCGACCCGCAACCCAACAGCATGGAAGGCTTTTCTACGCCAATCAACTGCACCACTGTACTGGCCGCGTGGATACACCGGCCGTCCTCCCAGGGACAGGGGAACCACCTTGGCTGCGTTGGTAGTCGCTCTTCGGACGATGTGAGTGCATCGTCGCCAACCCCGCGGTGGATGTGGTGCTGCTAATGATCGAAGATCGCCGGCGGGGGCAGAACACTGAGGAGGTGGCGATTTGCTCCTAACCCTGTACGCTTCGCGTGCTTAGGCGGGACGAGGAAGGACTTCCCCTCCGCTGCGGCGGCTGTGGGTATCTTCGGCGAGGGCGAGGGCGAGGTCGTACTTGGACGGAAGATAGAAACGCACTTGGGCGGAAGTGCCGAATTAGCGTGCCAGGCGCCGAGCCGTATCCGGTGTGACTCCTGTGGTAACCGACGATTTCCACATGGTGGGCGTCCCCGGCGCGCCATTCGAAACAACGCGGAGCGGAGCAGCAAGAGGGCGATGTTGCAGGAAGCGCTGTTGGAGCCGACGTTCTCTGTGGGGATGGATATGGGCAAGCGGCAGGATCCGAGGGCCGGCGGTGGTAGTGTGGCGAACGCGCGTGGAGTATGGAGAGTGGGATGCGGCAACGCGCGGGCGGCATTTGGTGCGGTCGGGGAATCTACGAAAAAACTGCCGGGCGGTGGGAGATATCACGGGAGTGGGGATTCCGGTGCTGGAGATGATGCAGCGGGCGAAGTATACGTGTCCGATTGCGCCGGTGATGATTACGGGGGGCGTGAGCGCGTCAGCGGGACAGCAAGGGAATGTGGCACGTGCCGAGGGAGGAGTTGGTGACGCGGCTGCCGTTGCGGTTTCAGGGCAAGCGGCATGTGGACCGGCTGGTGCGGGAGTTGGAGTCGTTCCAGAAGTTGAGTGAGAAGGGGGTGTAGGGAAGCGGCGGGAGCGAGGCCTGAGGCCCCGTCAACCAGGTGCGGTGTTAAGCGTTTGGCTGTTTGTGCCTAGTGGGGGCTTTGGGGGGGTTGGTGGGCCCGTGCAGACTCGAACTGCAGACCTCTACCGTGTCAAGGTAGCGCTCTAACCAACTGAGCTACGGGCCCGAGTGGCAAAGTGTTAGTGTATCACTACTATGATCACTTTCGCAGGAAAAATCGTTGCCGTTACAGGTGGGGCGCAGGGTATCGGATTCGCGGCCGCCAAGGTGTTTCATCGGGCCGGGGCGCGGCTGATTCTGATGGACTTGGCCGAAAGCCCGCTTGAGGAATCGGCCCGGGAGTTGGGGGCCCAGGCGGTGGCGTTGGATGTGAGGGACCGCAGTGCCATGCAGGCGGCGTTCCGGCAGATCGGAGCGGTGGATGCGGTGGCAATCAATGCGGGGATCGCGCCGTCGGCTCCGGTCGTGGAGACGAGCGAAGAGCTGTGGCGGCGGATGCTGGATATCAACCTGAGCGGGGCGTTCTTTACGCTGCAGGCGGCCGCGGAAGGCATGAAGGAGCGGCGTTCGGGGAGTATCGTGATTACGGCGTCGACCAATTCCTATGACGGCGAGGCAGGGCTGGTGGCGTATAACGCCTCGAAGGCGGGGCTGTTGGGAGTTCTGCATACGGCGGCGAACGAGTTGGGAGCATACGGGGTGCGGGTGAACGCGGTGTGTCCGGGGCTGATCCATACCCGGCTGACGGCGCCCTACTACGAGAAGACGGATGCGCTGAAGGAGTACTTCCGACATATTCCGATGGGGCGTGGCGGGAGCCCGGAGGAGGTGGCGAACGCGATAGCGTTTCTGGCTTCGGATGCGGCGAGCTTCGTCCATGGGGCGGCGCTGCTGGTGGACGGCGGGCAGATGGCGTCGAAATATAGTGTCTGGACGGAGGAAATCGGGGAGTTTCGGAACAACCGCTGGCAATTAAAATAGGGCATGGTGCGACGCCTGCGGTTCTGGGTGAGAGTGCTGCTGCTGGGCCGGGTGCGGCTGGCGGATCAGGATGTCCAGGTGCGGCCCTGGCCTTTGTTTGCGGTGGAGGCCGGGGTCTGCCTGGCGGCGACGCTGGCGTTTTTTGCATTTCGGCCGGCGGTGGCGGTGGATGAGTGCGGAGGGCGGGAGTCGCGGCTGGCCTTCGTGCAGCGCAGCTATGCGGCGATGGGCGTGGCGGTATCGATGATTCCGCCGCGGCAGCGGGAGCAGATCCGCGAGTCGGAGTGGGCGGAGAAGGTGGCGGCGTTTCGGGCGGTGGGAGGCACAGTGTACGTGTCGCGGAACTTCTTCGAGTTGCTGGGCATAACGCCGGCGACAGGGCGCTTTTTCCGGCCGGATGATCCATTGCAGACGGCGGTGCTGCCGTACGGGCAGAAATCGTGGCGGGCGGTGGGGACGCTGCCGGAAGGGTTCCGGTTTGTGCTGCCGTGGGCGACCGAGTATACGGTGATGCCGGAGGATAACCGGCCGACGGGCGTGCTGGTGCTGCTGCGGGAGGGAGTGACGCGGGAGGGGGCCGAACGGCAGTTACGGGGGTTGTTGGGGTCGGAGGTGTATAAGCTGGCGCCGTACCGGTCGCCGGTGCGGTGGTGGGATACGGTGCAGTTTGCGTTGGCGGTGGCGGGGCTGGCGTTTGTGGGGACGGTGGTGGGGTTGCGGCGGCGGCGGTCGCGGGGGAGTGCGCTCTATTATGGGGCGCTGGCAGGGCGGCTGTTGCTGAGTGTACTGGCGCTGTCGCACGTGGCGACGCTGTTTCAGTTGTGGGCGGCGCGGATGTTGTGGCCGGTGACGGTGCTGCATCTGTGGGCGTTTGTGATGGCATGTGTGGTGGTGTGCTGGTTTACGGTGCGGGATCATTGGAATCGATGTCCGGAGTGTCTGGCGAGGGTGACGCTGCCGGCGCGGTTTGGGCGATGGGATAGCTTGCTGCTGGAGGTGGCGGCGACCGAGTGGGTATGTCCGCAGGGGCACGGGTTGTTGTATGTGAATGAGGTGGGGAATGTGCCGGCCAAGTGGACGGTGCTGGATGGGAGTTGGCGGGAGGTGTTTGGGGGGCGGAAGTGAGCGGGATGGCAATGGACGTGGCACATGTGGGGTTGGGGTGGCGGACGGTTCAGGAGTTGCCGGGGTGGCGAGCGGCTTGGCCGGATGCGCTGTGTTGGGGTCCGGTGCCGGAGGGGATGGATGTGGCGGAGTTGCGGGCGTTTCGCGAGGAGTTCTGGCGGCGGGAATGCGAGGCGTGGGATGCTCCGGTGAGCGAGGCGAATCGGGCGAAGGGTGCGGCGATGCTGGCGCAGCGAAAGAACTACCTGGCTGATTGGACGGAGGCCCGGCGGTTCGCGGAGGTGGTGCTGTGGTTTGGGCCGGGGATGGGTGATCAGTTGGGGCTATTGCAGGCTTTGGGTTATTTGGGGGGCTTGCCGCTGCGGTTGTCGATGGCGGAGCCGGACCGGGGATTTGCGAAGCGACGAGCAGTGAGGGATGAGGAGATCGCGGCGGCACGGGAGTTGTGGCGGTTGTTCCGGGCGGCGTCGCGGGCGGGTTTTCATGAGGGGGCGGAGCGGCAAACGGTGTTTCCGGCTATGGCCGGGGCGGCAGCCGGGATTCGGGAGTTGTCTCCGGATTACCGGAACGGGGTGGATCGGGTGCAGTGGCAGTTGCTGCAGGCGGCGATTGGCGGGAAGACGGTGCTGCAGGTGGTGGCGGCGGCTTTGTATGGCGAGGTGGGCGATACCTGTTTCTTTGCGACGCTCTGGAGGATGATGCACGGGCCGGTTCCGCTGGTTCGGTGTGCGGACGGGAGCGCGGCACCGCGGCGGCCGGCATGGGACAAGAAGAAGGTGGAACTGACAGCGGCGGGGCGGGCGGTTATGGAGGGGGGATGGGCTCCCCCCTTAGCTTAGATGTCGTTGCCTGGGGCAGCGACCTTGGGGATGTAGAAGACTCCGGCGCCGGTGGGGAGACCGGGAAAGACGAGGCGGGCGCCGGCGGGGATGGCCTGGAAGCCGATGGAGCGGAGGTTGATGGTCTGGCGGAAGCGGCCGGTAGCGATGTCGAAGATGATATTGCCCTGAATGACATGGACGGTGGAGGTGATGTCGGTGGTGCAGAGGTCGACGGATTTGCGGATGACGGTGGCGGTGCCGAAGAACGGGGTGAGGGTTGAGTCGGTGACTACCGAGCCGGTGCCTTCGATCAGATGGGAGAGCACCTGGACGGACCTGGTGCCGGCGCGCAAACGGAGGTAGCAACTCCTGTTCGGCGATACCGCATTATCAAAGGGATTGACGGGAGTAAAGGAGCCAGACAGACGGCTGGTGACATGCAGGCCGCCCTTGCGGTCGCGATGGATGAACTGGCGGGGCAGTTGCAGGATGGCGTCAGATTCGGGCACCTGAACGCCATAGATATTGGAGAAGGCGAGGGTGGCGCCATCGGGGGAAAGGCAGGTTACCACCAGGTCGCGGGGGCTGCGAAAGGTGTTCGCGGCGGTTCCGGTAGGGACCAGTTTCGGGTGGTTGGCGGATCTGGAGCTGCCGGCGGCGCAGGCGACGTTGCCGGCATCCAGGGTGAGGGCATCCAGGCGATCATCGGCGCTGCCGCCAATGAGGGTGGAGTAGACGAGCGAGGACTCGCCGGCTAATGCAGGGTTGAACCTGGCGATGAAGCCGTCGATGCCGCCGCCGGACTGCGACTGGAAGGGCGCGGCGCCGGAGGCTCCCTTGACTGGGAACTCGCCGAGTCCTGCCTTCGCCTGACCGGAGATATAGGCGTTACCGGTGGAATCCACCGCGAGGCCATAGGCGCGGGAGAACTTGGTGCCGATGTTGACTGTGGAATGCAGGCAGGTGGCGTAGTTGATATCGGTGCCGTCGGCGCGGAGGACGGTGAGGAAGGCGTTGGAGGGAAACGCGCCGCAGCCCTGGAACTCATTCTTTGTGGGAAAGAAGTTCGAGGTGGTTTCGCCGGCGGCATAGACGGTGCCGTTGGGGCCGGGAGCCACAGCGAAGACGTTATCGCGGTCTCCGGCGCCGAGGTAGGTGGCCCAATGGAGGGTTCCGTTGGGACGCAGTTTGAGGACGAAGCCATCGGCGCGCTTCATCTCCAGACGGCAATCCACGGCCGAGACCGCGGGGATGCAGATGCGGATGTCCTTATTGGGCTGGAAGACGTTGCTGCTCGTGGGCAGGTTAGTGGACTCGGTAATGCCGCCGGCGACGAGGCTCCCGTCGGCGGCGACGGCGATGGATTGGAGCAACTGCTCCTCGCCATCGTCGGCGATGTGGAACTGGTAGAGGAGGGTGCCCTGGCTGTCGAACTTGGCGATGTCGATGGTGTCGCCGGCGTAAATGTTGTTCTGGGAGTCGATGGCGATTTGCAGGGGCTGGGCGATACCGGCGGCGGCAGTGTTGGCGAAGGGGGCAAGGATAGGGTCGATGGTGAGGGTTTTGGCGCGGTCGTAGGGGCCGGGGGCGAAGGTGATTTCTCCATTGGGGGATAGCAGGTAGCGGGCGTCGACCTGCTGGTAGGACTTGCCGGATTGCTGGACGGCGAGGGGCGGCTTCTGTTGCCAGCGCTGAGCGTTGGCTTCGATGGACAGGGATCCGTCGTTCTGGAGGGTGACCTTAGAGGCGCCATCGACGCGGATGCGGATGCGCGAAGGGTCGGCGTGGGGGTGGACGACGAAGTCGTATTCGAGGTTGGACTGGGAGCCGTAGTAGACGGCGTCGATGCCGGGGTAGATGCCGTTCTGGCGGACTTCGCCGAACATCGGCAGCTGTTCGTGGCGGGATTTGCCGCGGTAGGCGTGATATCGGGCCTGGAGCGGCCTGGCGGGTGCGAGCGATGGTTGGTGCGCACCCATAAAATGCAACGATGCCGCAGCCTTACCCTTGCGGATGACGGCGCCTTTCGCGGTGATCTCCAGTTTGTAGCCGAGCGAATGGGACTCGTATCGGACAGAGGACGGGGATTGCCCGCGATGTTCGACGAAGGCCATGGGTGCGTGCTGCACCTGTGGCGGGAGGAAAGGGGTGGGGAGCGGCATCGTGTTGTCCTTGGCTAGAACTTGCGGCGGGTGGCGATGGCGGCGAGGCCGAGCGCCAGCATGGCGAGCGAGGAGGGTTCGGGGACGGCGGTGTTTTCCGGGAACGGGGAGCCGACGGTAAGGTCGATGCCGCGGCCGTCTGTGAAGGTGGTGAAGGTGGCGCCGAACTGGCCGATGGGAGTGGACAGGAACAGGTTCGTGCCGCCGGGGTCATTGCTGCTCAGGGGGTTGCCGCTAAGCAGGAGGTTGAGGCCGAAGAAATCGCCGGGGCCGGGGCCGGTGTAATTTTCGGAGATGTTGAGGTTGAAGGTGACGGTAGCCGCCGCGTTGGGCGTGAAGTCGATGCGGGCGGTGTTGGGGTTGGAGGTGTCGGCCAGTTGGATGCCGCCGGTGACGGACCCGGAGCCGGCGCCCTGGAAGACGGCGTGTTGTTGAAGGTGGCGTTGGTGAAGTGAAGTTGGACAGAGTGGCGGTTATTGGACGAGGGGTTGGCGTTGGTGAGTTGGAAGAGCATGGGAATCCGCGACCGGAGTACGATTTGGTGCGGTTTTCCAGACATGTCGGCAAGCGGCGGGTTGTATCAGCAATTTTGGGGAGGGCAGGCCAGGAGGTACACCGTGATACCCTGTATGTTTGTGTTAGCCGAAGTATCCGCCCAGACGCCGTGGACACTGGAGTCCTGGCAAACGCGCCCTGCCTTGCAGCAGCCCACCTACGAGAATCCAGCCGAATTGCGTGCCGTTGTGGAGCAGCTAGCTGCTCTGCCACCACTGTTGACCTCGTATGAGGTGATCCAGTTGCGGGAGCAGTTGGCGGAGGTCGAAGCCGGGCGGCGATTCATCCTGCAGGGGGGCGATTGCGCCGAGAGTTTCGCCGATTGCCAGGGTGCGCTGATTGCGTCGAAGCTGAAGATTCTGCTGCAGATGAGCCTGGTGCTGGTGCAGGGGAGCAAGCGGCCGGTGACGCGGATCGCGCGGATTGCGGGGCAGTATGCCAAGCCGCGGTCGGAAGATATGGAGACGCGGAACGGGGTGACGCTGCCGAGCTATCGCGGGGATCTGATCAACCGCCCGGCGTTCACGCCGGAGGATCGGCGGCCGGATCCGACGCTGCTGTTGCGGGCGTACGAGCGCGCCGGGCTGACGTTGAACTTTCTGCGGAGCCTGGCCAAGGGCGGGTTTGCCGATCTCCATCATCCGGAGTATTGGGACCTGTCGTTTGCGCGGCATTCGCCGATGGAGGCGGAGTTCCACCACATGGCGAGCGGGATTGGCGAAGCGGTGCGGTTCATGGAGAACATCCTGGGGATCCGGGCTTCGGAGATCGAGCGGGTGGACCTGTTCACCAGCCATGAAGGGCTGCACCTGTGGTACGAACAGGCGCAGACGCGGCGGGTACCGCGGCGGGAGGGCTGGTTCAACCTGTCGACACATTTGCCGTGGATCGGCTTCCGGACGGCGCAGGTGGACGGCGCCCACGTGGAGTTTTTCCGGGGGATTGAGAACCCGGTAGGGGTGAAGGTTGGCGCATCGGCGAGTGAAGAGATGCTGCTGGCGCTGATCGACAAGCTGAATCCCCAGGGGCGGCCCGGGAAACTGGTGTTCATTCACCGGTTGGGAAATCGGAAGATTGCCGAGCATTTGCCGCGGCTGATCCGCACGGTTCGCAATGCGGGCAAGCGGGTGATCTGGGTGTGCGACCCGATGCACGGCAACACGTTCATGACGCCCGATGGGATCAAGACGCGGGATTTCGGGGAGATCCTGAGCGAGTTGGAACAGGCTTTCGATATTCATGCGGCCGAGGGGAGTTACCTGGGCGGGGTGCATATTGAGCTGACCGGAGAGAACGTGACCGAGTGCGTGGGTGGGGCGCGGGGGCTGACGGCGAGTGACCTGCACAGGGCTTACCGGAGCGAGGTGGATCCGCGATTGAATTACGAGCAGGCGCTGGAGATGGCGATGCTCTTGGCGCGGAAAATGGCTCGGGCGGGGTAGGGCGCCTCTGGCACGGGCTGGAGTGTTATCTTAGGTACTCTGGAAAACTCAGCCGGGATTACCGAGTTGCTGCAGCGGTGGCATCGGGGTGAGAAGCACGCCCTGAATCACCTGATGCCGTTGGTGTATCCGCGTCTGCAGGCGATGGCGGGGGGATTAGCACGGCATGAAGTGAACAGCACGATGCAGGCCACTGCGATCGTGCATGAGGTGTACCTGCGGCTGTTGAAGGTGCGGCATCTGGAGTTGACCGACCGGGAGCATTTCTATTCCTTCGCGGCGCGGCTGATGCGGCTGATTCTGGTGGATCATGCGCGGAACCGGGGGGCACGGAAGCGGGCGGGGGTGCGGGTGCCGCTGCATGAGGACATGAAGTGGGTGGCGCTCGATAGCGAAGAGGTGGTGGCGCTGCACCAGTCTCTGGAGGAGATGGCGGCGGTGGATCCGCAGAAGGTCCAGTTGCTGGAGCTGCGGTATTTTCTGGGGTGTACGGCGGAAGAGGTGGCGGAGTTGACCAACCAGTCGAAGGCGACGGTGGACCGGCACCTGCAGTATGCGCGGGCGTGGCTCTTCCGGCGGTTGAAGCCATCGAATTCCATTCAGGCTTGAGTCATTCTTCAGTCCCGTCGCGCTAACGGGAGTGAAGGACTGACAGCAAGCCATGTCTGAAGGCAATACATTCCGAGGCCGGATTCTGATTGCGTCGAGGCGGTCGGCCGACACGGCGCTGCGATTGGAAGCCGTACCGGAGGCGGCGGCGCGAGCATATGAGCGGCGGGTTTTGTCGCTGTTGCAAGGCATCGAGGGCAACCCTTGCGGGAAGATCCTGCTGGACGCAGTGGTTCGGGCGGCGGCGGCGCATGCGGTAAAGATTGTGGCTTTTCGCCGCGCGCCGGGCTCGCGGGCAAACGCCACTTCCATTGCCAATAAGACCGGGGCGACGCCCGCTGGCCGCGTGGTGCACGACTGGGAAGGAAATCCGGTACTGGACCCGCGATTCACCGATGTGGTGACGGGACAGGGTCTGCCGCTGCGGGGAACCGGTGCGGGCGCGCCGGTGTTCGTGCTGTTCAGCCCGAATGATTTCGGCCGGTGCAAGCTGGCGGCGTCGCAACCGGATGAAGTGTTGTTCCACGAACTGGTCCACGCCTACCGGCAGTTGCGCGGACGGTTCCGGCGTATAGCGTTGGACGGCCAATATCCGAACCGGGAAGAGCTGCAGGCAACCGTACTTGCCAACATTTATGTCTCGTCGAAGAGCAGCGGTGCGCCACTGCGGAACCAGTATGCGTTACCGGAAGCGGGCAAGACGTGGAATGTGCGGGACAGCGGCGGACGGCAGAAGTCCGGTGGCCTGCGCAACGGCTACACGCACTCGGAGACCGTGATGCTCGAGAACCTGGGAGCGATCGCGCAGTTGTATGAGGAAGAGCGTCCTCTGCTGCAGGCCATCAACGCGATCGGCTGCGTCTTCAATCCCTTTCGCGAGTACGCGAAGAAGTATGGCGGCGGCGCGTCCGTCTATCATCCGGCGCGTCACTGAAGGCTGGAGTTTTAGCCAAACCAAAGGAGCAGAACAACATGTACATTTGCCTTCGGGCGCAAGATGCCCCTTATTTCCATATTCCCGACAATCAGCGGGACCCTGCGAACCTGGCGTTTACTTTCGTCACCAAGGGGGGAGAAGTCAGCGGGAACCTGGTGTCGGTGGGCGGGCGCACGACGGCCCAGGGCGCGGGCTTGCTGGCCACGATCCCGAACTTCTATTGGCCGTTTCCGGAGGGCGCCAAGTTTATGGTGACCATCAGCGGCATCACCTATGAGGGCTTCGCGACGCGGGTGGTACCCGGAAAGGTGGTGGACGGGAGCCCGGCGCCGGTGGGATCGAACGAGGAGATGACCTTATTGGCGGACAACGTTGTCACCCTCACCGTTCTGCGCAGCCCGACCGGACAGTTGCATTTTGAAAGCCTAAGTCACGCAGGGCGCGCCAAGATCCAGGGCTCGTTGGGTTTCGAGAACGGGGACTGGATTTTGAAGGCGGCAGGGTATCAGCCGCACTTCGCGACGCTGTCGGGACTGGACGCCGCGCTGAACAGTGTGGGCGAAGTGAAGATTACGTTCACCGCAACCAGGGCGAAGTTCAATTTACGGATCTACCGGCGTACCCAGGCAGCGCCGGCGGTGCCACCGATGGCGATGCGGCGGTACGCCGCCGGGAGGGTGTGAAATGGCGAGCATCTCATTCACTGTGTGGAAAATGGGCGAGCAGAAGCACGGAAAGCTCGTGCTGGAACTGTCGCCGAGCCGCAAATGGCAGGCAACGAACTGCGAGCCATGGCTTTCGGCCTGCTCCGGATCATGGTCGCGGGGATATCTGGGCCCGCCCAGCCGGGGCATGTTGCGACCGGCATCCTTCATCCTGAATGACACCGCCGGAAACCGGGTGCTGGTGCTCCCTTGTTGGGATACGCTGTCAGGGCAGGGCGTCGTGCAAGCGGGCGTGGGCGGGCCGTTGGGGCCGGAGTTGATCCTGCGGCGGCTGGGAGACGTCTGTGCGACGCGCGACTTTGAGATCTGCGTGGCGGGCAGCTTGGGCGTCAGCGCCGGCGTGGTGCAACTGGAGATGACGAAGTTGGCCATCCGCGAGTCGGGAGACGACAAAGGCACGCCGGTGAAGTACGCGTACTCGGGCTTTGGTCCGTCGATTGGACTGAAGGTTCCGCAGGGCGCCGGCACCGCGGCGAAAGCCGCCAGCAAGTGGGCTGGACGTGCCGGTCAACTGGGCGCGACGCCGTTCCAGGGACCCTGGAACACATTCCAGGCGCCCGGCTGGATGTCCCCTTACGATTTTGAGGGCCCGGCCGTCGCGACGGCGCCGTACAATGCGGTGGGCGGTGGCGTTGCGCTGAGTTGGAACACGCTGTGGTTTGGAGAATCGGAGGATTCCGATTACCTGGTGAAGCTGAACAATTTCGATACGGGAACGACGTTCTCGCTGCCGCAAGCGGGCGCTTCGAAGGGATCGATGACGGTGATTCGCGCGACGCCACCGTCACGTCCCATCAAGTAGCAAGTCGGCTAGAATAGTCCCCAATCATGATTGAGCCAACCGCGGAG
>JAEUQF010000062.1 GCA_016789745.1 Bryobacterales bacterium | reverse complement strand
CGTGCATCGCCAGCCCGCCGGGGGCCGCTACCAGTCCGTGATCGCCTACCTCGAACACGAATCCGTAGCCCCCGAAGCCGCACCCGAAGCCCTCTTCGAAGTGCGGCGCGCCTTCCTACCCCAAACCCCCGAAGCCTAGTGGCCGTGCGAAGCCGCCGCCGGCGCCTGGATCACCGGAGGCTTCACGCCCGCCGGAATCTGCACCAGCATGTTTTCCTTCCGCATCACCAGCGTTGCCGTGTTGTAGCTGGCGTTCTCAAAGCTATGCCCATGCGTGATCGCATCGGTGGGACAAGCCTCCACGCAATACCCGCAGAAAATGCAGCGCGTGTAGTCGATGTTGTAAACCTCGGCGTAGCGCTCGCCGCCGGAGATCCGCACCTGGTCGGTATTCTCCGCCGCCTCGATGTAGATGCAATCGGAAGGGCAAGCCGCCGCGCACAGGAAGCAGGCCACGCACTTCTCCATCCCATTCTCATCGCGCTGCAATTCATGCCCGCCGCGATACCGCTCCTGCATCAGCGCCGGACCGTCGGGATAATCTTCCGTGATCGTCGGCTGCAGCATCTCGCGGAACGTGATGCCCATGCCCTTGGCAACCGCAACCGCACCACCCAGAATGTCCTGAATCTTCGCCATTATCTCCTCGTCACCAACCTGATGTCGCCATCCGACCGGATGCGCTAATTTCGCGATCCTCAACCCGGCCGGAACGCCGGTACCTGCTCGCCCGGAGTGAACACCGCACGCTCGGCCCGCCGCGCCAGGGCCTCCACATCCGCCTTTGACCAACTCTGCCAGGCGTGCGCGATCCGCCCGTCCACGTGCACTTCGAACAAGGAAGGCACCGTCGAAATCCCAAACCGGTTACTCACTTCGTAACCCGCCACGGCCTCATCCAACAGCACCGGAAACGTCAACCCGTATCGCTGCCAGAAGTCCCGGGTGGCCTTCGCGTTGTCCTGCGAAATCGCAACCACCCGCACCGTGCCGCCCTGCAATCGCTCCAGAAACGGCAGCGTCAACTGGCATACCGGGCACGTGCCTTTATAAAACACCAGCACCACCGGACCAGCGGCCAACAACTCGCTCAGGCTGTGCTCCACACCGTCGACATCCGGCAACCGGAACTCCGGCGCTTCCGCACCTGCCACCAACATCTGCCTGCCGGAGCGCCCAGCCATATCTCTTAGTTTACCAACTACCCCTCGCCGCCTTCTTTCCCTTCCTGCTCCTTGATGAAGCTGAGGATGTCAAAGCGCTTGATCTCACGGTTCGGGAAGAAGCTGCTGACGGCCTGCTGCTCATCGTTGAACACTTCGAACACCGTCGTCAGCTTGGTCAATACAAGCAGCTCGATATTCCGCTTGCTAAGGTTCAGCAGCTTTACCAGACCGCCTTCCTTCTTCGCCGAAGACAGGCACACCACCATTGACCCCAATCCGGTCGAGTCGATGTACTCCACGCCTGCCAGGTTCAACAGCAGCATCTTATGCCCGGCTGCCGCCAGAGATTTGATCCTCTCGCGAAGCGCCGTGACGCCTTCGCCCACCACCAACCGGCCCTTCAAATCGAGGACTGTCACGCCCTCGCGGTCGCGTTGCGTTATTTCAAGATCCATGTGGAAAGCGCTATTGTACTCGATTAGGAGCATATGCCGGGCAAACTCTATATCGCCATCCCCAGACTGCTGTCCAACGACGTGAAAGCCACCGCCGATTGGTACGTCCACAACCTCGGTTTCACCGTTGGATTCTTCTACCCCGATACCGGCATTCCCGAATATGCCGGCGTGCGCCGCGACAACATCGAACTCCATCTTACGCAGGCCACCGTCGATCCCAAGCGCAACGACACCATGGTCTATATCCGCGTCGCGGGCATCGAGGAGTTATACGAGCAGGCGCGCGCCAACGGTGTCGTCCATCCCAACGGCCACCTGGAACGCAAGCCTTGGCGACAACTGGAATTCGCGGTACTGGACCCCAACGGCAACTTGCTCACCTACGGCCAGCAGCTTTAGTTGCAACTACAAACGCCATCAAAACGCCTGTTCCGCATCTAAACTGCAAGTCACTTGCA
Organism: Bryobacterales bacterium; assembly: GCA_016789745.1. Lineage (GTDB taxonomy): Bacteria > Acidobacteriota > Terriglobia > Bryobacterales > Bryobacteraceae > CADEFT01. The sequence goes on along the minus strand of JAEUQF010000062.1, from coordinate 6,891 downwards.
GAAAACTATTGACTCCCGGACAACTTTGGTCGTACTTTTGAAAAGTCACCCGCGAGGGTGATGATTCAGGGGCGCCCCAAACCTCCCAGGGTATGGCGTCCCTGAAAATAGCCCGGGCCCGAACGCACTAACTCTTGGCGGAGGAGCGTTTGGGCCCGGCTGTGGCTGACAGCCCGTGGGCCGGCAACCGTCCTTCATTGTAGGCGGCCCCGTCCACGGTTCACAACAAGGAGAACCTATGTCCGGCATACCCGGCGTGTGGGCGGCGGTGTTTTTGTCCGCAACCCTAGCCTACGCCCAAACCTCTGCGACACTCCAGATCCGAGTGTCTGACCCGGATGGCCTCGCCATCAGCGGGGCCCGTGTGCAGTTGCGTCCCACCATCGCCGGCGGAGCGCCGCTGGAATACACCGCCGATGCACAGGGCGACATTCAGGCCCAGGTGCCACGCCGCGGCCGTTACCTGGCGCAGACTCGCGCAGATGGCTTCGGCGACGACTCACGCGTCATCGACTGGCAGGAGCAGCCCCTCACCATCGACATCCGGCTCTCCCTCACAGCCCTGCGCGAACAGCTCACCGTCACCTCCGGCTCCCGCATCGAAGAGTTGCAACAGGATTCGCCCGTGAAAGTCGAAGCGGTGACCCGTGAAGCCATGCTGCAGACCGGCTACGAGCGCCTCTCCGATGTACTGGCCGAAATACCCGGCGTCGTCACCCGCAGCGGCGCTTCTGGCGCGGTCAGTGCCGAGCAGATCCGCGGCGTCAGCGCCCGCCAGGTGGCCGTGCTGCAGGATGGCCTGCCCATGATCGGTGCGCGCGGTATCAAGAGCGGCAACATCAATCTCAACCGCCAATCCACCGGCCGCCTCGAACGCGTCGAAGTGGTGAAAGGCGCCGCATCGTCCCTATTCGGTTCCGATGCCATCGGCGGGGTCATCAACATGATCTCCCGCGAACCCACCGCCAAACTGCAAGGTAACCTCAACTTCTCCGGCGGCTCACTGGGCATGTTCGACGGCCGCGGCGACATCGGCACCCGCTACAAGCAACTCACGCTGTTCCTCGACCTGGAACAGCACCGCATGAACGAGTACTCTCTGCTGCCCAACAGCACCTATACCGTGGGTCCGGACTTCCGCCGTAACGACCTGTTCTTCAAGACCCGCTACGCCTTCACGCCGCGCTTCACACTCGGCTTCTCCGCCAATGCCTATCACAACCGGGAGACCGGCCGGAACGCCAGCGAGACAGGGCCCGTGCGCGGCCTTTCGAACGACAGCGTGCAGAACTATGCGCTGGTCGGCGACTTCGTCCCCACTACCACCACTACACTCCAACTGCGCGCCTACTCCGCCCGCTACGACGAGAACTCCCGTACCGATCCACTCACCGGCAACGCCGGCCCATCGTTCGCCAACCTCAACGAGCGCTACAAGCGCCTGGACGGCACCCTCTCCCAACAACTGGGCCGCCGCAACCTGCTCCAGGGCGGCTACGAATGGGTGCAGAACAATTACCGCGGCGCCAATCGCCTGGTAGGCGATAACGATGGCCGCCAGATCACTTCCAACGACGTCTGGCTGCAGGACAAACTGCAACTGCACAGCCGCGCCACGCTCGACTTCGGCGGCCGCATCACCAGCCACTCGCTGTTCGGCACCTTCGCCGTGCCCAAAGTGGGCCTGGTGGTCCGCCTCACCGATGGCTGGGCCGCGCGTGCTTCGTTCGGTCGCGGCTTCCGCGCCCCTGACCTCGGCCAACTCTACTTCCGGTTTGCCAACCCCGCCAGCTTCTACCAGGTCATCGGCAACCCCAACCTCCAGCCGGAAACCTCACGTAGCTTCTCGGCTGGCGTCGACTACCGCAAGCGCACCTTCCGCGGCGGCTTTCACCTGTTCCGCAACGACGTCCGGCAGTTGATCGACAGCGTGAACATCGGTACCCCGCGGTCCACCGATCAGCTCACCGCGCTGCTCATCCAGTACGGCATCCCCGCCTCCTTCACGCCATTGCTCAATCGCCAAACGTTCATCTACCAGAACTTCGGCCGCATCTACACGCAAGGCTTCGAACTCGATGCCGAAAAGGCCCTCGCGCCTGGCCTGCGCGTCCAGGGCGCCTATACGTACCTGGATGCACGCGACACCGGCACCCGCCTCGGCCTGCCGCAACGCCACAAGCACCAGGGCTACGTCCGCAGCGAATACATCCACCAGCGCCTGGGCCTGTTTACAAACCTCCGCGGCACCTTCTTCAGCAACTGGTGGCTGAACCCCGCTGCGGGCACCCGTGGCAACGGCTACCAGATCTGGGACTTCTATGCCGCCAAGAACGTGCATCGCGGTGTCCAGGCATACTTCACCATCGACAATCTGAACGGCAGCCGCGACAGCAAACTCGCCCTGCCTACTCCAACCTTTGACCGGCCCGATTACGGCCGCATGTACCGCGTCGGCCTGCGCTGGCGTTTCGGCATCGAGTAAGCAAGCCATGAAAGGACCCTTCGTGATGAAACACACCGCCCGTTTCCTAATGCTGCTGGCGGCTCTCCAGATCGCCCGCGCGCACTTCGTCTTCGTCGTGCCGGATGACACAGGCCAGAAGGTGCAGGTGATGCTGACCGAGGACATGAAGCCAACGCCTGCCGTGCCCATCGCCATGCTGGCCCCCACCCGATTGCAGGTGCGCCGCGCAGGAACAGACACGCCCCTGCCTTTGACCAAGGGCGAACATGCCTACACCGGAGACCTGCCCGGCAGCGGCACACGCGTCGTCCACGGCATTACCGACCTCGGCATCATGCAGCGCGGCAATGCCAAGCCGCACGTGCTCGACTACTATCCCAAGACCATCCTTGGCGATCCCTTCGACAAGGCAACCGTGCTCGGCGACACCGTGCCGGTGGAGTTGATCCCCGTACGTAAAGACAATGGCTTTGCACTCGAACTGCGCGGCAACGGCAAGCCGCTGCCGGGAGCCGAGATCATCGTCATCCTCCCCAACGGCGCACAGAAAAAGGTGAAAACCGGCGACGACGGCGTCACCGAAGCCTTCCCTGAAACCGGACGCGTCGGCGCCTGGGCCCGCTTCTGGGTACCCTCCGCCGGCGAACGCAACGGCAAGCCTTACGAAGAACTGCGCCACTATGCCACGCTGGTCTTCGATCACGGCCGTCAAGCCCCAACCGCCCGCGTTCTTCCAGAAGCTACGGCCAGTTTCGGAGCCGCCATTGCAGGCGACTGGCTCTACATCTATGGCGGCCACATCGCGCCCACCCATAGCTACTCCACGGCCGCCGTCTCCGGACAGTTCCATCGTGTCAACCTCGACGCGCCCGGCAAATGGGAAGCGCTCCCCTCCGGCCCCGGACTACAAGGCTTAAATCTGGCCGCCCATGAGGGCAACGTCTACCGCATCGGCGGCATGCTGCCGCGCAACGCGCCCGGCCAGCCCGCCGACAACCATTCCGTCGCCGACGCCGCTCGCTTTAACCCCGCTAAGGGCCAATGGGAGAACCTGCCGCCGCTGCCCGAAGCCCGCTCCTCGCATGACTTCGTGGTCATCGGCAACAAGCTCATCGTGGTGGGTGGCTGGAACATGAAAGGCAAGACCCAGGAGTGGTTCGACACCGTGGCCGAACTGGATCTCACCAAACCCGGCGCCACCTGGCAGACCTACCCGCAGCCCTTCAAGCGCCGCGCCCTCATCGCCGCCGCCCACCAGAACCGCGTCTACGTCATCGGCGGCATCACCGACCAGAACAAAGTTGTGCCGAATGTTTCGGTCTATGATCCCGCCACGCACCAGTGGTCGGACGGCCCCGCCCTACCTTCCTCCGTGATGCCCTTCGCACCCGCCGCCGCCACCCATCATGGCAGCCTGCTGGTCGGCGTCGCCGATGGCACCATCCTCAAACTCACGCCATCCAACCAATGGGAGAAGATCGCCCAGAGCGCCCCTCGCGTCGCCCATCGCATGGTGGCCCATGACGGATCGCTGCTCATCCTCGGCGGCGCCAACAAAGGCAAGAACCTCGATCTCATCGAAACCATCGTCCTGAACCAGGAGGCGGCCTCCCGATGAGTTCGCATAATGCCGGACACCTGCTGGCCGACTTCCCCAATTTCGGCCGCGTCGTCGATTGCTCCTGCGGAAACGTTCATGTTACCGTCGGCCCTATCAGCGTCACTCTCAGCCACGACGCCTACATGCAACTGGTAGCCATGCTCGCTTCCAGCGCATCGAACTTCGAGTACCGTCTGCAACAGGGCTCGCGCGAAACGGCCGACTCGTAACAACACCATGGGCATGCTAACAAGACGTTCCTTCCTCAGCCATGCGGCCGCGCTCCCCGCCCTGGCCGCCAACTGGCCGGAGTTCCGCGGCCAGGGCGACAGCCTCACCGCCGCCCGCCGCCTGCCCCTCCAATGGGGACCGCAACAGAACCTCGCCTGGACCGCCGCCCTTCCCGGCTACGGCCAGTCGAGCCCCGTCGTCCATGGCAACCGCGTCTTCGTCACTTCCATCGAGGGCGAGAACAAGGAAACTCTCCACGTCCTCTGCCTGGATTTCAAAACCGGCCGCGAACTCTGGCGCCGCCAGTTCCCCGCCACACAGCCCGGCAAGAACAACGACATGACCAGTAAAGGCGCCCCCACTCCGTGTGCCGACCGCGACCGCGTTTATGCGTTCTTTGAAAGTGGCGACCTCATCGCGCTCGACCACAACGGCCGCCCCGCCTGGCATCGCAAGCTCACCGAGGAGTACGGGCCGTTCAAAGGCAATCACGGCATCGGCAGTTCGCCTCGCTTGATCCCGAAAGGCATCGCCGTGCTGGCGGCTCATGACGGCCCCAGCTATCTCCTGGCCATCGACCGCGCCACTGGCCGCAACCTCTGGCGCGCCGACCGGCCCAACAAAACCGCCTGGACCACGCCCACCGTTTACGGCAACCAGATCATCGCCAGCGTCAACGGCCGCATCGATAGTTACCACACGGCCGATGGCCGCCCGCTGTGGTCTTACGACAACATCAAGGGCAACCTGCTGTCCTCGGCCACTATCGCCGGTGGCCACCTCATCGCCGGCTCCAGCGAGAAGGGGCAAGTGGTGGCCTTGCAGTTGCACGATACCGAAGCCCCGCGCGAACTCTGGCGCGCTACCAACGCCACATCCTACTTCGGATCGCCCCTGGTCCATCGGGAGCGCGTCTGGCTTACCGCGAAGGTCGGTGTGGCGTGGTGCCTGGACGCCGCCAACGGCGAGGAACTATGGAACGGCCGCATCGCCGGTGAATGCTGGGCCTCGCCCTTGGGCGCAGGCGATCACGTTTATCTGTTCACCGTGAAGGGCGTCACGCAGGTTCACCGCGCCCAACCCCCGTTCGACAAACTCGCCGAAAACACGCTGCCCGGCATGGAACGCACCTATGGCTATGCCGTGGCCGATAACAGCCTGCTGCTGCGCTGCGGGCGCCAGTTGGTGAAGGTGAGCGCCTAACCCTTATACGCCCGATACGCCTCGTCTAATATCTCTACGACGTGCGCCACGCGCTGCCCTTTCCCATGCTGCGCCACGCCCGCCCGCAACTGGATCATGCAACCCGTGTTCGCCGTCGCAATCACATTCGCGGGCACCGTGTTCGCCATCTCCATCTTGCGCTCCAGAATCTGCATCGACATCTCGTTGTTGACCACGTTGTAGATGCCCGCGCTGCCGCAGCACACATCGGCCAGCGGCATCTCCTTGAACGTCACCCCCGGCACGGCGCGCAGCAGCTTCCGCGGCGCTGCCTTCACCTTCTGCCCATGCGCCAGATGGCACGAATCCTGGTACGTCACCGTCGCATTCACCGGCCCCATGTTCGGATTCAACTCAATGCCCGCCAGGAATTCGTTGATGTCCTTCACCAGCTTCGAAAACTTCGCCGACCGGTCCGCATACGCCGGCTCATGCTCGAACAGATCGTGATACTCCTTCAGCGTCGACCCACACCCCGCCGAATTCGTCAGAATCGCATCGTAGCCGCCATCCACCAGCGCGTCGATATTCGTCCGCGCCAAGCGTCGCGCATCGGTGCGAATCCCCGCATGCAGATGCAGCGCCCCGCAGCAGGTCTGGTTATCCGGCACATGCACTTCACACCCGTTCTTCTGCAACACACGTACCGTGGCTTCATTCAACCGCGCGAAGCTCACGTTCGCGATGCAGCCGCCGAGCATCGCCACCTTGTAGCGCTTCTGCCCTTCGGCCGGGAACACCTTCCCGTACGCGCGGAAGAACGTCGGAAACTCCGCCGGCGGCGACAGCTTCTCCGCCTTGCCCAGCGTGCCCATTGCGTTCAACAACCCACTGGCGCGCACCAGCTTCTGGATCCCCAAATTCTGATACACCCACAACCCCGCCGCCGCGGCCTTTAACAGCCCGCGCGAAGGCAGCAGCGTGCCGAACACAAAGCTCCGCAACGCCCGCGTCAGCAACGGTCGCTCCGTCTTGTTCTCAATCTCCGCCCGCGCCGCTTCAATCAACCGCCCGTACTGCACGCCCGATGGACACGCCGTCTCGCAGCCGCGGCACGCCAGGCACAGATCCATGTGCTCCAGATACGCCTCGCTGATCGGCGCCCCCTGCTGCACCTGCACCATCTGGTAAATGCGCCCGCGCGGCGAATCCATCTCGATCCCCAGCACGCGATACGTCGGGCATGCATTCAAACAAAGTCCGCAATGCACACAGCGGTCCAGGTCCTTCTGCTGCGGCTTGTCAATGTCGGCCGCCTTCGAAGACGGATGAATCGGCAATTCAGATACGGCCATGCAGGCGCCCCCTGTTCAACAAATGCTGCGGATCGAACATCTCTTTGATGCGTTGCATGATCGGAAATCCCGAA
>JAEUQF010000410.1 GCA_016789745.1 Bryobacterales bacterium | reverse complement strand
GTGGCGGTCGCTGGCTGGCGGCGACTCCCCCTTGCAGCCGGCGGCATTGCCCTTTCGCTTGGCATCGTCGCCATCCAACTGGCTCCCGCTTTGGAAGCAGCGGCCAACAAAGTCAAAGACGCGGTCTACGGCGCGGGCCTGCCCGGCGGCTCGTTCTTCCTAGTCAACTTCCTGCTGCCCAACTACTATGAGCATTCGTCGCGCGACGGCCGCTACAGCCTGGATTTCGAGCAGTATCTCTACCTCGGCGCGGTGGCATTGGCGGCGCTCTTCTTCGCACGGCCATGGAAGCCCGGCGTCGCCATCCTCGCGGCCTGCCTCTTCTTCGCCGAAGACCCGCTACGGATCTGGACCCTGCTGGCACAGCGCTCCACCACCATCGGCGATGCCTTGCGCGAGTGGAATTTCCTGGCGGGCCTCTTCACGGGCTTCGCCCTGCTGGCGGCCTCCGGAGCCGCGTCCCTGCGCGACAAAGCCGCATGGCCCCGCCCCATCACAAGCGCCGCCGTCGCCGCCGCTATCGCCTGGTCGGCCCGCCAACTCTGGCTTTGGAACCATGGCGCGCACTTCGCCAACGGCTGGGCCTCCGCCATCGAAGTCGCCATCACCGCCGCCATCGGCTTCACCCTGCTCCGCGCCGGCCATTCCCGAGTCGCTGCCGCGGCGCTGCTGCTGCTCCTGTGGACCGACTACAAAGTCTACGGCACCAGCCGCCGCTTCAACGCCGTCCCCGGCGCCCGCGATATCCAGTTTCACGACGATGCGCGCGCCGGCGGCCGCGAGTTCCTGGGCATGCCGACCAGCGTCTGGCAAACACTGCGGGACAACCGCCACTTCCGCATCCTCTACGCTGACGTCGAATGGGCGAACGAAGCTCGCCATTACGGTCTGCTCTCCCCCCAAGGAGCCGACCCGCTCGTCCCGCCGGCCTACAAGCGGTACGTCGAGCGCTTCGTCCCCTTCTCCAGCAACCGTCTCTTCCCCCTCGACTGGCGCAACCCCGAAATGCTGGACTCGTTCGCCGTCAAGTACGTCATCAGCAGCCAATTGCTGGAGGCCCAGCATCTGCGCCTGTTACCCGAAACGCAGGTCTTCTATCACAAAGTCTATGAGTTCACCGCCGCGCACCCCATCTATCGCTTCGAAAACGGCACCACGCGGCACCTGATCTGGCAACCCGAACAACGCACCTTCGAAGTAGACTCCGCCGCCGGCGGCCCCTTCCTTCTCCTCGAGAACAACGCCCCTGGCTGGACCGCCACCATCGACGGCACCCCCACAGCCATCACCGCCGAACAAGGCACCTTCCAACGCATCCAGATCCCGCCCGGCAGCCATCGCGTTGCGTTCCGCTACCGCAGCCAGGCGCTGCGCGCGGGCGCCGCCCTCACCACCATCAGCCTCATCGCCCTGGCCCTGTTCTGTCTCCGTCGGCGCCCACCGCTGTTACAATCCTGATGTGACGCTCCGACATGCGGCGGTTTGTGCCTGGCTGGCTCTGGCAGGCTGTGGGACCACGCTGCCCACTTCCATCTCCTCCTCCGTCGGATCCTCCGGAAGCACGGACGCCACCGAGTTCCTGGCCATGTATAACGACCTGGACACCCGCCTGGCCACCGTCGCCGCCGAAGCCGATTGGGCCGCCGCCACCAACGTCAACCCGCAACATACCGGCGAACGTATCGGCGCCGGACAGGCCCTGGCAGCCTTTCGCGGCAGCCGCTACGTGATTGACCGCTCCAAAACGCTGTTGGGCGACCGCGGCTCGCTCGGCGAACTCGAGTTCCGCCAGCTCGACAACATCCTGCTCACCGCCGCCGAATCGCCCGGCACCATCCCCGACGTCGTCAATCGCCGCGTCGAAACCGAGGCTCGGATGGCCGCCGTCATGGATGGCTTCACCTTCTGCCTGGACAAGCGCGGCGAAAAGTGCGTCAGGCCTGTCACCCCGAATCAGATCGACGACGTGTTGCTCGAAAGCCGCAGCCTGCCCGAACGCCTCAAGTATTGGGAAGTCTCCAAGCAGTCCGGCCCGGCGCTGAAAAAAGGCGTCGGCGAACTGCGCGACCTGCGCAATCGTGTTGCCCGCGAACTCGGCTACACCTCCTACTTCCACCTCCAGGTGGCTGACTACGGTATGTCCGTCAACGAGATGATGCAGCTCATGGACAAGACCGTCGATGATCTCCGCCCCCTCTACGAACAACTGCATCTCTACGCCCGCGGTAAGCTGGCCGACCGCTACAAGCAGCCTGCTCCGAAGGCGATCCCCGCACACTGGGTCGGCAATCGCTGGGCCCAGGAGTGGCCCGGTCTGGTCGAGTCCGTCAACCTCGACGACCTCTTCCGCACCCGCACTCCGGAATGGATCGTGCAGCAGGCCGAGCGCTTCTACACCTCACTTGGCATGCCGGCGCTGCCCAAAAGCTTCTGGGAAAAGAGCGATCTCTACGCCCTGCCCCCCAACGCCACCCGCCACAAAAACACGCACGCCTCGGCCTGGCACATCGACACCGAAAGGGACGTCCGCGCCCTGATGAGCGTGGAACCCAACTTCCGCTGGTTTGAAACCAGCCACCATGAGCTGGGCCACATCTACTACTACCTGGCTTATTCAAATCCCAAAGTGCCCCATATCCTCCGCGAGGGCGCCAATCGCGCTTTCCACGAAGCCGTCGGTGACCTCATCGGCATCGCCGCCCGCCAGCCCGAATATCTCAAAGGCATCGGCATCATGCCCAAGGACCGCCAGTTGGACCAGACCCAACTCCTGCTGTCCGAAGCCTTGGATAACGCCGTCGTCTTCGTCCCGTTCGCCGCCGGCACCATGACCCACTTCGAGCACGAACTCTACGAAAAGAAGCTGCCTGTCGATCAGTTCAACGCCCGCTGGTGGGACCTCGCCGCCCGCTACCAGGGCATCCAGCCGCCCACGCCGCGCGGCGAAGCCTTCTGTGACGCCTGCACCAAGACGCACATCGTAGACGATGCCGCCCAATACTACGACTACGCCCTCGCCTACCTCATCAAGTACCAGCTCCACGACTACATCGCCCGCAAGATCCTCAAGCAGGATCCCCGCAACTGCAACTACTATGGCAACAGGGAGGTCGGCAAATGGCTGACCGAGTTGCTCAGTATCGGCGCCACCCAGGACTGGCGCCAGGTGCTCCGCGAGAAGACCGGAGAAGACATCAGTTCCCGAGCCATGCTCGATTACTTCCAGCCGCTGCTGGCCTATCTGCAAAAGCAAAACGGAGGACAGCCCGCATCGTGGCAGTAACGTTGTGGATGCTGCTGGCCGCCGCGCTCTCCGGCGCGGAGTTGCATGAGGCCGTGCGCGCCGGTGATCGCGCCCGCGTGGAGAAACTGCTGGCCGCCGGCGCCGCCATCAATGAGCACGACGCTCTGGGCGGCACGGCGCTGCATGACGCGGCCTGGGCCGGCGATCCCGCCATTGCCCAATTGCTGTTGGACCGCGGCGCCGACGTTAACGCCCGCCATCGCGAAGCCGGCAGCACGCCGCTGCACTACGCCGTCATCACCAATCACCTCGACGTGGCCAGGCTTCTGCTGAGCAAGGGCGCCGATATCCAGGCCACCTATCAATCCGGTTCCACGCCCCTGCACCTGGCCGCCAATCGCGGCTACACCGCCATGGCCGAACTGCTCATTACCAAGAACGCCGACATCGCCCGTGCCGACCAGAGCGGCGCCACGCCGCTCGATGAAGCCGCCTGGAAAGGCCACGCCGCTATGGTCAAGCTGCTCATCGGGCATCAGGCTACCGTCGGTGCCGGCGCCATGCTGCAGGCCGTCACTAAGGGCCATGCCGATGTCGTCGAGATCCTGCTGGCCGCCGGACTGGATCCCAACGCCCGCGATGCGGATGGACAAAGCATGCTGGAACTCGCCCTCCGCTATCGCCAGCGCGGCACCGCCGAGATCCTGATGAAGAAGGGTGCCCGGCTGGATCCGCCCACCCGCCAGCGTGCCCTGCGCAACGCTGTCCTGCGGGGAGAACTGGAGATTGTCGACCTGCTGCTGGACACGCCCGCCACCGCATCGGCGCTGTTGCCGGAAGCGGCATTGAAGGGGCATCTACGGGTGGTGGCGCTGCTGCTCGATCGTGGCGCCGACGTCAGCCGCGTCTCGGAATCGGGCACCACGGCGCTACATGAAGCCGCGCTCGGTGGGCATGCCGCGGTCTGCGCTCTGTTGGTGGAACGCGGCGCAAAGATCGAGGCGAAAGACAAAGAGTCCGGCGCTACCGCCTTGCTCCTCGCCGCGAGCTACGGCCGGCGGGATGTCGTGCTGGCCCTGCTCGAAAAAGGCGCGGATCAAAAGGCCCGCAACGCCAAAGGCAAGACCGCCCTCGATCTGGCCCGCGAGTCGCAGCACGGCGCCATCGTCGACATTCTCCAACCCTAGTCCGCGTCGCGGCAGTCCACGACCAAAGCTAAAAGCTAATAGCTAACAGCTAATAGCTATTGACTGCTCGCTTCCTTATAAACCGCCGGCGCCAGCGGATCCAGCCACGCCGAATCCTGCTTGAACACGCGCGACACCAGCACCGCGTTCTCAAAGAAATAACTCGCCAGCACCGGGCTCACCCGCGCCAGCGCCTCCACCTGCCGCGCCACACGGTCGCAATCCTGCACCGACAGCGGCCCTTCCCATGCCTTCCGCCCGCCTTTCAAGTACCCGCGCAGCGTCCGCTGGAACAGCCGCTCCACCAGAAACTGCGCATCATTCTGGCTCACCCCGCAGCCGCGCAGGCTCTCCGCGCTTGCCGCCAGCAGCGGCAATGCCAGGCTGGTGGCGAAGCTCAATCCCGCCTCGAACAACGCCCGCTGCCCGCGTGCCATCGGGATCACCCGCGTCCCATCGCCCACCAGCGTCCGCGCCTCGCGCAACGCCCGCCGCTCGCCCTCCACCAGGTACACCGCCTCGGGGCCCGGCACCGCCACAATCGACCCCGTCGAGGCGCCCAACCGCGCCAAAGCATGCAGCACACTGCTGTCCAGTTCGCTGTCGCAAAGCAACACACTCTTCGACTTCCAGTCAAAGCCCGTCCCGGCCAACTGCTCCACAACCACCGGAAGCCAAGGCTTCGGCATCGCGATCAGGATCACCCTGCTGCGTTCGAACGCCTCCAGGCTCTCCACCGAATAACCCGCGCCCAAAAAGTTCGAGATCCGGCTCGCCAGCCGGAATGACGATGAGCGTACGGGTCCCAGGCGCTCCGCAAGACGGGGAACGCGCGTCAGAAAGGAATCTCTAATCCTTCCCGCTGCCACCAGCGCGAACGGTGCCACTCTGTTCATAAGCTTTCGGCGCTCGTAACGCCTTGATCCTGTCCCGGTACTGGGCCGCTTTCTCAAACTCGAAATTGCGCGCGGCCTCTTTCATTTGCACTTCGAGTTGTTGGATGGCCGCTTCTCGCTGTTCCAGCGACATCATCTCCATGTCGTCTTCCGGCTCCAGCGGCACCGTCACATAGTCGGCTTCCGCCACGGCCACCAGTCCCATATCGATCGGCTTGATGATCGATTGCGGAGTGATGTTGTTACGTTCGTTGTAATCCATCTGCAAGCTGCGGCGCCTGTTGGTTTCTTCTATCGCGCGCCGCATGCTGTCGGTCATCCGGTCCGCGTAAAGAACCGCCTTCCCGTTCAGATTTCGCGCCGCGCGC
>JAEUQF010000401.1 GCA_016789745.1 Bryobacterales bacterium | reverse complement strand
AAGCGCCACAGAATGTGCGAGCCGGTGATATCGCCGCTGCCGCCGAGTTTGATAGCCATCATGCTGTTGCGGGCGGCGCGGCGGGCGCGGTAGAAACTCCAGTCGCGGGCGTTAAGGGCGTCGTCGTGATCCAGGTCGATGGCGCCCCAACTGCCGGAATGCTTGAGATCGGGCGGCACTTCCCCTTGCTGCAGCTTGCCGTCGCCGTTCTGGTCGGCAAGCCGGATGACGTCTTCGAACGGAGGCAGGTCTTTCTGCTGGCCGGGGTCGCCGCCGGGAGCCCAGCCGTTGAAGTAGAGCGTATCGCCGGCGATCAGCGGCGCGGACTTCGGCTGCCAGGTCAGGCCGCGGAGCCACCAGCGTTTCTCGCCGGTTTCGAGCGAGTAAGAGATCATCTGGTAGGCGCCGGGCATGATTACCTCACCGAGCCTGTCTTTGGGTTGCCAGACGGCGGGCGAGGAGAAGGAGTGCGTGAAGTCGCTGCGATCGGCCTTCCACAGTTGCTTGCCGGTGTCTTTGTGGATGGCCATCAAGAACGCGTTGGTGTCCTGGTCGCAGGCGAGGATCAGGCGGTGCCCGGCGAGCACCGGAGATGCCGCCATGCCGTGCAGATTGGAGAAGGGGCCGAGCGGCAGGCGCCAGCGTTCCTTGCCATCGAGGGTGTAGCTGACGAGGCCGAAATCGCTGAAGAACACGTAGAGGTTGGTGCCGTCGGTGACGGGCGTGGGCGAGGCGGGGTGATTCAGATCGTGGCGCTTTTCGCGGCGCGATTCGGAGATGGTTTGGCGCCAGAGGAGTCTACCGGTGTCGCGGGCGAGGCAGAGGGTTTCAAGTGCGTCGGGTGTGGCGGCGCTCAGGCAGAGCTTCTTGCCGGCGAGGATGGGCGACGATTTGCCCACCGGCACATCGACACGCCACAGCACGTTCTTCTGTGGGCCGAAGCTGGCCGGGAGGCTGGTGCCTGGCGGGGCGATGCCGTGGCCATTGGGCCCGCGGAGCATGGGCCAGTCGGCGGCGAGGGCGAGGCAAGGGAGAGCGAGGAAGGCGAGGCGCACAGCGGGTAGTTTATCGCTCGCGGCGCCTCGGTGGGTGGGGCTACCGGCGAGTCTACCGGCGCCTGGGACGCGGGGCCAACCCGGTGAATCCTGCTGCCACCAGGAGCCAGGTACCTGGCTTGGGTACATCGTAGGTGGGTGCGGCAAGGGCAAAGCCATTGTTCACGTGTGCTTTGTATACCTGCAGGAACCGGATGACGGTGTTTTTCTGCGGCGAGACGGTGAGAAGCGTGTTGGGATCTACTCCGGTGAAGGTGTACACCCCGCCGGACAAGTTCCGGGAGGGAAGGTTGGACTGCAGAAACTCGCTCGGCGTAGCGCCGGGGACAAAGACGGGTTGATCGAGCCAGGCGTTGGTGAGTTGTACGTTCGAGGCATCAAAGGCACGCTGCGTGATGACTTCCACATTGGTGTTGTCTACATCGCCAAGACGGACGTAGGTGCCTGAGGGGAGATTGCTGGCGCTGAGCCCCGAGAAGTCCCAGACGGAGGTGCCGCTGAAGCCGCTGCTCGGATAGTTTCCGGTGGCGGTGAATGTTCCCAGCCAGGTGATGGCTGCCGGGCTGCCCCAGGTTCCGGTGAACGAGCCTGTAGCGTTGGTGATGGTAGGCATGATGCCTGGCGCGGTTGGGCCAGTGGCAGGCAAGGGAGGTTAGCACCGGGAGCCGGTGAGCGGGGCGGCCTGCAGACAGCCTCCGAGCGCTAGCAGGGAGAGAACAAGAGTCTTCATGCCTGGTAGTGCGGGAACGGCGCGATGGGCGGGACAGAGAGCGAGTTGGAAGCCGTGGTGTAGGCCGCTGGCCTAGAAAATCCGTTCCTGCCGTTTCAGCGTCCCAAAACTCCCGATATTCGCAATCACAAACGCCACCCGGTACTGGTTCTCGTTTCTCGTACCGAAGCTAAACCTCCGGTACTGCATCGACAACCCGCAGCAATCCAGGTTATACCCCACCTGCGTCGTGATGAACTGCATCTGGCCTTCGCGGAAATCGTAGAAGGCGCTGAAGGCGGCGCTCCAACCCCGCCGCTGTTCATTCCCAATCCCCACCAGGCCGCGGAACTGGTTATACGGCGGCGAGAGGTTCGGCACCCCGTTGATATACGCATGCCCCACCGAGACGAAGTACTTGCCAAAGCGATTATCCACCGTCACCGTCGAGTTGGTGAACCGCTTCAGCAGCGGGTCGTAGTCCTGCCTCCACTCGACGGCCATCGGCCCAGGTGCCGGGCTCAGGCGCAGCGCCGAAACAATCGGCGAATAGCGCCGCGGGCCGTTGAAGAACGTATAGCCCGTAATCTGGGTGCCGCTGAGGAACACATTGCGCTGGTCTTCGGTGATGGCGCCGCCGAAGGTGGGGTCGAAGTAGCGGCGGTGCCAGATCTGCCAGGTCAGGGCCTCCCAGGTGGCGCCGGCCTCGTTCTTGACGTACACGCGATTGGTCAGCGAAAGCTCCATCTCCCGCGTGTTGGTCAGCAGTTCGGTCTCATCAAAGCGAATCAGCTTCTTGAAGTCCTCAATCCCGCTCACCTGGCGGAAGCTGACGCGCGGTTCGATGACATGCTTCATCTTCACACCCAGCCACTTGGGCGCATCCATCACCTTGGCGAGCGAGGGCGGCACCAGATCCACACCCAGCTCGCGCGTCGAGCGGCGGATGTTGTCGCCGCGGACCGTCTGCGTGCCGGCGTCAAACTGCGAGGCGACGAACGTCTCGCGCACCGAGTAGGACGGCAGGATGCTCCAGTCCTTCCAACGGAAGGCCGTCATGACGCGCGGCTCCAGGTCCAGGCGTTGGACAAACGCACGGGTCTGGAACAGGGGCTGGTTGCGGCGCAGCAGGCCGGCGGAGGATTCCAGCGACACCCAGACCGGGATCTTGTCCCAGATCTGGCGGTCGCGGCTGTTGAACTCGATCTGCGGCAGGCGCCGGATGGTGATCCGGTCGCCAATCGAAGACTGGTAGTTCTCCTTGCGCGTGAAGGCGATGTTCACGCCGTAGCTCGACCAGTGCTTCGTCACGAAACCCACTGACTGCACTTCGGAGAAGATGGCTTCGTTAAAGTTTTCCGTGAAGGCCTGGCGGAAGGTGAAGTTCGAAAGATAATTGACGGCGCCGCGGGCGTACCAGCCTTTGCCCAGATCGCTGTGGCCGTCGAAGGAGATCAGGTACCCGCCCTGCTTCAGGCGGCTGCCGTCATCGAGCAGCAGGCCCTTGTCGTTGACGCCGTAGAGGAAGAAGTTGAAGTCGGAGCCGTGGCGCGGCTTGCCGCGGAAATCCACCGTATGGGCCAGGCCGCGGGCGCTGAACCACTGGCCGCGGTAGAGCGCGTCGTAGCTGCGGTTGATGGCCCAGTAGTAGCCCAGGGCGGCCATGGTGCCCCGGCGCGAACTGTTGCCGATGCTGGGCGTCAGGAAGCCGGACTTACGCGGGCGTTTCTCCAGGCTCTTGTAGAACTTCGGAGCGTACAGCAGGGGTATGCCGCGTACCTTGAACCAGGCGCGATGAGCAATGGCGCGGTCGTTCGGGATGATGTCGAACTTCGGGGCGGTGAGCTTCCAGGTAGGTTTGGGGACGCGGCAGTTGGTGACGAAGCCGTCGTACAGGACGTAGCGGTCCTTGATGCGTTCGGCCCATTTGCCTTCGAATACAAACGGGTTGGTGGTGTTGAGGACGCCGGGGCGCGGGTCGATCTTAGCGGGCGAACTGCCGCGCACGTCGTAGAACTTGCCGGTCTCTTCGCTGACGTTGTACTCGATCCGGCTGGCGTGCAGGTCTTCGCTATTCAGGAAATGGTGGAAGTGTACGTTACCGCGCGCTTCCGCGTCACCCGACTCCTCGTCATAGTCACTCTCGTCGGCTTCGAGCAGCGTTTCGCGGGTTTCCACCTTCGCTTTGCCACGCAGCTTGTACTTTGTTCCCTGGGATTCCTGGACCAGTGCCGATATGTAAACATCATTGGGCCCCGGCGCATTCGGGCGAACCGGCTTCG
>JAEUQF010000391.1 GCA_016789745.1 Bryobacterales bacterium | reverse complement strand
GCTTCTTCAACTCGCCCATCTGCTTGTCGTGGGCGCTCTTCTTTTCCTTCCACTCGGCTTCCTGTTCGGGCGTGGCGGTGATGACGTCTTTGTCGTAAACGGCGGCGAAATAGGCCTGGATGCGGTAGTAATCCTTGTGGCGGATGGGGTCGAACTTGTGGTCGTGGCAGCGGGCGCAGCCGAGCGTGACGCCGAGCATGCCGGAGCCGACCACGTTGGTCATCTCCGTCAACACCTCGTTGCGGCTGGAGGCCACTTCCTGGTTGCCGGCGTTCTTGCGGAGCGGGCCTAAGCGCTGCAGCCCGCTGGCGACGGCATACTCTTTGTTATCCGGGTCCAGTTCATCGCCGGCCAGCTGTTCGCGCAGGAACTGATCGTAGGGCTTGTCTTTCTGGAAGGATGCGATGACGTAGTCGCGATAGCGCCAGGCGTCGTTGCGATGGGTGTCGTATTCGAAGCCGTCGGTTTCGGCGAAGCGGACGACGTCGAGCCAATGTTGGGCCCAGCGCTCTCCGTACTGCGGGCTGTCGAGGAGGCGGTCGACCAGCTTGTCGTAAGCGTCGGGCGACTTGTCGGTGAGAAACGCGTCAATCTCGGCGAGGGTAGGCGGCAAGCCGGTGAGGTCGAAGGTGACACGCCGGATGAGGGTCTCCTTGGACGCCGGCGGGGCGTAGCGGAGGCCTTCTTTCTCGAGCCGTGTCATGACGAAAGCATCCACCGGATTGGACGCGGAGGCCACCTTCGGCACGGCGGGCTTCGTTACGGGTTGAAAGGCCCAGTGGCGACGCTCGGCAGGCGTGTACTTCTCATTGCCGACAGTGGCCGCAAAAGCGCTGACAACCAGGCAGGCCAAGGCGAAATAGGTACGAACAGACACGAACAGTTCTCCTCAATCGGCGATCGCGTGTTTGCCCTCAAGTATATACCGGCTCACCGGGATAGCGCTTACGCCAGTTCGCCATTGCGTGCCGCCTTAGCCATATGCTCCGCCGCGCGAAACGCGAGTGCCTGGATGGTGGCGGTGGGCTGCTGACGGCCGCAGGTGACCAGGCTGCTACCGTCCACGAGGAAGAGGTTCTTCACGTCGTGGCTGCGATGCCAGCGATTGACGACGCTGTGCCGCGGATCGTCGCCCATACGGCAGGTGCCCATCAGGTGAAGGGAGTAGGTCATGGAAGCGACTTTGTCCTGCCAGATCTTTTCGGCTCCAGCGGCATCCAGAACCTCCTTGGACCGGTCGGCCGCCCACTGCATGTTCTTGAGGTCGTCGGCGTGGTTTTCGAAGGTGACACGGATCGCGGGCAGACCCCAGGCATCCTTCACTTCGGGGTCGAGCGAAATGGAGTTGCGCTCGACGGCGAGGCATGACAGGTGTGCCAGGATGCCCATCATGCGCGTGTAGCGGTAGCCGATGTTCTTCTTCCACTCGGCGCCCCATTGCGGCTCGTCCTTCGGCATGCCATCGAGGGCGAAGGTCATGGGATAGAGGTCGTAGCGGGCATCCAGCCCGGCGCCGCCGTAGAAGCCGCGCTTGGGGTCGGCGGCATAGTAGTCCTGGATGACGCGGCTGACCACCGCTCCTTTGTACTCGTTCAGCGGCTTCGCGAATACCCCGTGCACGAAGATGCCGGTGTCGAACATGAGGTACTTGCCGACCAAGCCATTGCCATTGGCGAGTCCCTGGGGGTGCTGCTTGCTGGCCGACAGCAACAGCAGGCGCGGGGTCTCGGCGCCGTTGGCGCAGACGACGACGGCCTTGGCGCGTTGCCGCAGGGTGCGGCGGCGGGCGTCGCAGTAGAGCACGCCATTGACGCGCCCATCGGCGCCGGTCTCGATACGCTGCACATAGGAATGGGGGCGGATCTCGCAGTTGCCGGTGGCCACCGCGCCGGGGATCAGCGCCGCCAGGGTACTGGATTTCGCCCCCATCTCGCAGCCGAAGGCCTCGCAATAGCCGCATTCGGAACAGGCGGCGCGCCCGCGATAGGGCTGGGAGAGGATAGCCATGGGGGCAGGGTAGGAATGGAGCCCCAGCTTTTTCGCTGCCCGGTCCAGCAGGACTCCGGATGACTTCACGGGCAGTGGCGGCAGTGGGTAGGGTTTCGAGCGCGGCCCATCGAAAGGATTGGCGCCGGCCTGGCCAGCGATACCCAACTCCCATTCGGCCCTTGTATAGTAGGGCTCGAGTTCGTCGTAGGGGATGGGCCAATCGCGGAGGTCCGCGCCCGGGACGCCGCCGAACAGTGAGCGTTCGCGAAAATCGTTGGGATGGAATCGCCAGTAGTTGGCGGTGAAGTGCACGGAGCCGCCGCCTACCATACGCGCGTATTCGATGGCGGGTTGTACCTTCGCCTGCTCTTCCGGGCGGCGGCGGAAGGTGTTCGGCTGCTTGCGATGGTCGTTGATGTAGAGGCTGCGCTGCATCACGGCCAACTCGTCGTGAGCGAAATCCTTCTGTTGCAGCCAGGGCCCCTGCTCCAGGACAACGGTGGAGAAGCCGGCCTTGGCCAGTTCCGATGCCACGACGCCGCCGGCGGCGCCAGCACCGATAACGGCGAAGTCCACGGCTTCGCGAGTGGAATAGCGGCGCATGGGCTTCATTCGGGCTCCTGTTCGTAGGCGCCGAAGGGGTGATGATGATGCATTTTCGGCTCAAAGCCGATGTGTTTCCAGCCCACCTGGTCGCGGTTGCCGCCATATTTCGGGTGGCAAAAAAAGCCCATCACCGTGTGGCGCCGCAGTTGGGAGAAGAAGGGCGTGTCTTCGACGGCGCGGAGCAGGGCGATGCGCTGATCGGTGAGCAGTGCGGCGATGGATGAGCTGTCCGGAAACAATGCTCGCCGCTGCTGCTGCACTTGCTGTAACCCGGTGCGGTATAGCGGGCGCTTATGTTCGTCGTGGCCGGCCAGCGCTGCGTCAATGAACCGGATCACGCCGGCTGTCTTTGCGCCCGGAGTTCCGTCGTCTTCGGGCAGGATGGTCTCGGCAAGGGCGGCGATCTCGGCAGCTTCCGGTTCGGTGAACGACCGAAACCTCGGGGGCGGCTGTTGTGCCGCGGCCCACACCTGCTGCCAACAAGTGGCGGCGGCCATCCATTCTCTTCTATTCCAGCAGTTGTGCATAGTTGGCAGCGTCCTCATGGTAGCGAAGAATGGCCGGGTGCTACCTACCCCTCTCAGGGTATACTGCAAGTCGATCCTTACCCCTATCAGGAGACCCGATGCCTTTTACGACCGAGCGCAATGTCCTCGCTTCCGGAGTCGTTGTGCTCAGACTGACCGGAACCATGACCATGGGCGCCCAACTTCAACAACTGGAGTGGGATATTGCGGAATTACTGAAGAATAGCCAGAAGCGGATTGCCGTGGATATGGCAGCCATCACTTACCTGGATAGCTCCGCGATCGGTGCCATTGTGGGTGCCAGCGGGAGTGTTCGGACGGCTGGGGGGCAGTTGCGCCTGGCGGCGGTGACCGATCGCGTGAAGACGATCTTCAAGATGACCGGGCTGGAGCGCGTTCTGGGCGTCGATGCAACTGTTGACGAAGCTGTCGCGAAGCTGGCTGCCGTCGATCCGTCGTGAGCCTGCCGGAGCCGGTCACCCAAACGCTCCCCTCGCGAATTGAAGCTATCGACGGTGCCGAAGAGGCCATTCGCCACTACGCGGCTTCGGCGGGATTCGATGAAGGCGATCAGTACTTCATAGGTCTGGCTGCACGGGAAGTGCTGGTGAATGCAATCCGCCATGGCAACCGGTTCGACGCCGGCAAGCAGGTGCTGCTGGGGCTTGCCGCCGCGGATGAGCAACTGACGATCGAGATCTGCGATGAGGGTGACGGCTTCCAACTGGCCGATGTGGCGGATCCGCTGGCGCCGGAGAATTTGGAGAAGCGCTCCGGGCGCGGCGTCCGGATGGCGATGTCGATCATGGATACGTTTGAAGTGGACAGGCGGGAGCCCCGCGGCACGAGCGTGCGAATGACGAAGCGCATGGTCTAACGGGCGTGATCGCACAGTGGTGCGGGGCGTGCTGCTTCTTTTCTCGTGCCGACTCAGAAAACCATCAAAGCCGCCAAACGCGCCAAAAAGCAAGGGAAATCCGCCAGTACGCAGGCGGGGGAATTTGTTCGGGAAGAGATGGAGAAGCTGAAGAGCGGCGATGGGCCGGAATCGCCGCAACAGGCCATCGCCATCGGGCTGTCGAGAGCTAGAAGGGCAGGAGTCGAACTCCCGCCCCCGAAGAAAGGCAAGGGTACCGAAGCGGTTCGCAAACGCGCCAAGCGGGACCTTGCCGCCGGCAGGAAGCAGGCGCGCAAGCGAAGCTAGCCGACGTCGATCTGTTCTGTGCCGCTGGTGCCGCCCTGTTCGCCGCGGCGGAGCTTCTGTTTCGCGGTGTCGACCACGCTGTTGGCGCGGTCCTGGAGGTCGCGCTGGACGCGGCCGGCGTACTCGGCCGAATCGTGATAGAGGCTGCTGGCCTTGTCCTTGATACGAGCGCGGCGCCCGCGCCCGCCGCTCGGGTCCATCAGGTACATCATGCCGGCCCCGACGGCCAGGCACGCCGCGCCCATCAGCAGAGCGTTGGCGCCGGCGGCTGCTCGCGACGGTCCTCCGCCCATGGCCAGACCCCTCAGGCGCGTCATGCGGCTGAGTCCGGTGGGCTCGGAAATCTCTTCCACGACTTCGCCCACTTCTTCCTCGCTGCCGGAGCGGGCCACGTCGGCCTGGGAAATAATGCCCGCAAGCGAGCCGTCTTCATTGACCACGGGCACGCGCCGTACCTGGTTGCGGGCCATGCAGTCGAGCGCTTCGGTGTAGTCGTCATCGACGCGGCAGGTTGCCAGGCTGCTGGACATCACATCGCTGACGCGTGTTGCTTTCGGATCACGCCCGGCGGCCACGACCTTCACGGCGACATCGCGATCGGTGACGATTCCAACCAGGCGCTTGCCCGTGCGGTCATTCACCACCGGCACCGGCCCTACGTCCTCATCCCGCATGATCTCCGCCGCGCGTGCCACGGTGTCGGATGGAACGCAGCATTTCGGGTCTGCTGTCATCAGGTCCTTACAGGTCATCGTTCGCTTTACCTCCAATGGTGTCGGTTTGGTGATGGAATCCACCGCCAATGCCGTTCGACTCCATGGGGCCCTCTGCCGTTTCATCCGGCTTCAGAAGAACGTTCCGGATTGTACGCCTAGCGCCGGCGGCCTGTGCCCTTCTTGCGTTCTTCCGGTACCAGGCGGGTGACGTACATGTCGCGCGGCAGGCCGGATTGGGCGGCCTTCTGGCGAATGCGTTCGGCTGCAATTCGTGTACTGGCCGAGCCCACCAGTACGTAGAAGTTCGACCCGCCGCCCGGCGGTGTAAAGACGCCGCAGTCACAGCCGGCGTAGCGCTTCTTCAGATCGTCGGCGCGGCGTTGGGCGGCTTCGCGATTGCGATAGGTGGCGGCGATGATGCCCCAGGTGTTGGGAGCCGCTCCGGCGGAGGCCGCGGGCGTGGCGGTGGGCGGCGCTGCCTTTGTTACCGTGGCTTTGGCCGGTTCGACGGGGCGCACCTCTACTTTGGCTACCTCTACGGGTTGGGCGGCCTGGGTGGATTTTGCCACGGGCGCGGCTGGACGTGTGCGGAAGGCGAACAGGATGGCCACCGTTAACGCGACCGCCAGGGCTGCCCACAGATACTTGGCTTTGCTGCCTGGTTCCTGGTCTTCCGGGTCCGCATCGAGCCTGCGGCTGAACTCCGGCATTGCGGCACGAGCCGTGGGTGCCGGTTCGTGAACCGCTGCGGGCGCCGGCCGCTCCGCATCCAACTCCGGGGGGATGAGACCCGTCAAGCGCCGCGCCGCATCGGCCGCGCTCGGCCGGTCTTCTTCGCGGCTGGCCAGACAAGCCACGGCGAGAGCCCGCAGCGGCCGGTCGGCGATGGACTGGACATCATCGCCGAGCATTGACACAATCAGCTGCCCGATGGCGTACATGTCGGCGGCTGGCGTAGAATCCTCGCGCTGCTGGTGAATGGTAAACGGCGTCAGCTTGGTACGGTCACCGACGGCGACGACGTTTTCCGCGCGCACGGCCCCGTGGACGAAGCCTTTGTGATGCAGGTAATCCAGGCAGGCGAGGAGGCTCTGGGTGATGTCGCGGGCCTCATCGACGGTGAGGCGCGTGTGCCCCAGGACCTCGGCCAGCGTGGTATCCGGGCGCTCGGTGACGCGATAGAGCAGCGTCTCGCCGTTGAACGCGACCTGCCCGGTGTCGAGCACCGGACTGAGGAAATCATTATGCAGGTCACGAATCGACGCCCAGCGGTCTAAAAGCGCGGGTCCCTCCTGCTCACTGCTGACCACCACCTCCACCAGGCCCGGCTTGTTGTCGCCCAGGCGGATGGCGTAGCTTGCGTGGTCCGCCGTCACCTCCTCCAGTGCATGCAACCGGTAGCGCCCGGCCTCATCCAGTGGATGCCCCACCAACGAATCCCATCGTATCGACATACTGCAACTACCCTCGACCAAACTGCGTGTGGAGCACAGCGGCTCCGTATTCTTTCTATGGTAGAACCGGCCGGGACAACACTCCACAACGGCAGGTACAAATTTTGACGTGTTGTCCCACGGCGCCCGCGCCGACTACAATTCGTCATGGTTCCGTTTCGCACTGCTGCCCTGCTTCTTGTCCTTTCCCCGTGGGCCTTCGCGCAGAAACCCGCCCTTGACGAACTGAAAAAACAGGCCGTTGCCGATGTCGAAAAGCGTGCCGTGTTTACTCAGCAGATGGTGGATTCCATCTTCTCGTTTGCTGAACTCGGGTTTCAGGAGTTTCAGACTTCGCGCTACCTGACCGAGATGCTGGAGAAACAAGGCTTTAAAGTGGAGCGCGGGGTTGCGGGGCTGCCTACCGGATGGGTTGCCACGTGGGGTTCCGGCAAGCCGGTGATCGGCTTTATGACCGATATCGACTGCATTCCCCGCGCTTCGCAGAAACCCGGAGTGGCGTATCACGACCCGATCATCGAAGGGGCGCCGGGTCACGGCGAAGGCCACAACTCCGGCATGGCCGTCAACATCACCGCGGCGCTGGTGTTGAAGGATCTGATGACGAAGAACCGCATCTCCGGCACGTTGAAGATCTACCCGGGCGTGGCCGAGGAACTGCTGGGCACCAAGGCGTACATGGTGCGTGCGGGCCTGTTTAAGGATGTGGATATCATGCTGGGCGCGCACGTCGGTAACGACTTCAACAGCAAGTGGGGACAGCCTTCGAACAACAGCGGCCTGGTCTCGCTGCAGTTCACCTTCAAAGGACAGACGGCCCATGCCGCGGGTTCGCCGCAGAGGGGCAAGAGTGCGCTTGATGCCGTGGAACTGATGAACATGGCGTGGAACATGCGCCGGGAACACATGCGCATCCAGCAGCGGTCGCACTACGTCATCACCAACGGTGGGGATCAACCGAACGTGGTTCCGGAACTGGCGTCGGTGTGGTACTTCATCCGGGAAACCGATTATCTCCACATTAAGGAGAACCTGGAGGCTGCCAACACGATCGCCAAATCGGCAGCCACTATGACCGGCACCACGGTCTCCACGCGGGTGCTCGGTACCGCCTGGCCGTATCACCTGAACAAAGTCGTGGCCGAAGCGCAGACGAAGAACATTGAAGCTGTGGGCATGCCGGTGTGGAGCGAGGATGATCAGAAGCTGGCGCGAGCGCTGCAGCGCGAACTTGGCCAGAAGGCGGAGGGTTTGAAAACCAAGGTGGAGCCGGCCGAAGGGCAGGCGAAGGTGTTCCTGGGCGGCGGCACTGACGATATCGGCGACATATCGTGGAACGTGCCGATGGTGTATCTGTACTACCCGGCCAATATCCCCGGCCTGCCCGGCCATCACTGGTCGAACGCTGTTGCCATGGCGACGCCCATCGCGCACAAAGGCTCCACGGCTGGTGCGAAGGTGCAGGCCATGACCGCGCTCGACTTCCTGCTGCAGCCGCAGATGGTGGACGAAGCCTGGAAGTATCTGCGGGAAGTGCAGACCAAGGACGTCAAGTACACCCCGCTGATCTCGGACGCCGATCAGCCTGCGATTGAACTCAACAGAGAGAAGATGGGCGTCTACGGGCCGCAGTTGAAGAAGTTCTACTATGACCCGGCGCGATTCAAGAGCTACCTGGAACAACTGGGCATCCAATACCCGACGGTCAAACCGTAGATGATGGATTTTCAATCGCTCCGCCAGGACTACCGGGACGAGCCGCTCGACGAAGCGAGTGTCCTTGTTGACCCCTTCGCGCAGTTCCAGCACTGGATGCGCGAAGCGGTGATCGCCGGGCTGCGCGAGCCCAACGCGATGTCGCTGGCCACGGCCACGCCCGCGGGACGGCCGTCGGTGCGCACCGTGCTGCTCAAGGGCGTCGACGCTCAGGGCTTCGTCTTTTACACGAACTACGACAGCCAGAAGGGCAGGGAACTGGCGGTGAATCCCGAGGCGGAGCTGCTGTTCTTCTGGACCGATCTGGAGCGGCAGGTGCGCATCCACGGTACGGTGCATGCGGTGAGCCGGGAGGAGAGTGAGGCGTACTTCCTGTCCCGTCCGCCGGCGGCCCGTATCGGCGCGGCTGCTTCAAAGCAGAGCGCCGTGCTGGGCAGCCGCTCGGAGCTGGAGGCGCGCATCGCCGAACTGCGGGAGCAATATCCGGAGGGCGACGTGCCGCTGCCCACGACCTGGGGCGGGTACCGGCTGGTGCCGCAAAGCTTCGAGTTCTGGCAGGGTCGCGCGAGCCGGCTGCACGATCGCATCTTCTATGAATCGACCGCTGAGGCGTGGGAAATTTCCCGGCTCTCGCCCTAACGCCAGAGAAGTGTATCATTTTGCCCCACCCTGTTTCCCATTGACACAGCCCCGCGCGCCTGCTAAGGTGGTCAGTCTAGAAGTACGTAAGTTTACTGGTACACGTTGGGCGGAACGGTGTTACGCCCGTTAGATGTTGCGGCATACCGTTCAGTCAGCAGAATCATGAAGCAGCAGTACTTTATTCTCGTCATAGCTCATTCCCTCCACGGCCGTCTCCGTCGCGTTCACGTTCCTTACTCGGCCCTGTACGCGGTGCTCGCTCTGGCTCTTCTTGGCAGCTTCTCCCTTTTCGGCATGGTCTCCAGCTACTTCCGCATGGTGTGGAAAGTGGCGAACTACAATACGCTTCGCGCCGAAGTGAATTCCCTGCGCGATCGTTATCGGGAACTGGAAAAGAGCGCCGACCAGACCAACCAGCAATTGGCCACGCTGCAGTTGTTTGCGAGTGAGGTTTCCACGGCTTACGGATTGAAACGGCAACTGGAAGGGCCGCCGGATATTGTGGAAGAAGGGCGCCTGGTTCCCACGATTCGCGAGTCGTTCGCGGAGTACGATTTCCTCAAGTCCGCCCGAATCTCCTCTGCCCACCGCCGCAATACTTCCATTTTCCTCAACGGTGTTCCGAATCTTTGGCCTGTGATGGGCCGCCTGACCAGCCACTTCGGACAGCGGACTGACCCGTTCTCCGGCAGCGGCGCGTTCCATGCCGGGGTGGATATTTCCGTTCCTACCGGGACACCTGTTCGCGTCACCGGCGATGGCACGGTGATTCGAGCCGGATGGATGTCAGGGTATGGAAAGGCGATCATGGTGGAGCATTCCTCCGGGATCCAGACTTTCTATGCGCACCTTTCGGGAATCCGGGTGCT
>JAEUQF010000371.1 GCA_016789745.1 Bryobacterales bacterium | reverse complement strand
TCCCCGAGCCTTTGCGCCCTTGACCCAAGCGCTGAGAACCTCCGAATGGCCTATCTTCCTCCTTGAGGCGCTCGGCAATCTACGAGACCTGCGTGCTGTCCCCATCCTCATCGACTATCTGCGGGATCGCCGCGCCACGGTTGTGGAGAAGGCGGCGATAGCGCTGGGGCAGTTGGGCGACCGCCGTGCCGTGGAGCCGCTACGTCTTGCCAGGCCCGAGTGTGCATCACCCGGTCTGCGTACGGGTCCGCCAAGCCAAAGACGATGCGCTGGACAAACTCTCTCAAACCCACTCGCCGAAATAGGCGTGGAGCCGGTGCTCGTCCAAACCGTCCGCGCCCCGCCAGTAGCCTGCCGCGCTTGCCATGTCGGAGCGGGACGGAAACTCCCGGTGCGCGTCGCGCAGGATGCCGCAATGCCCGAGAATATCCAGCACTTGTACCCTTTCTGCCTGGGCTGAAGGGAACACCCCCTTCATCTTGCGGGCAAGCCGGGGCGCGGTGTCCGCCGGGTCGGCGCAGCGGATGGCGCTGATCAGCGAACGGAACACCGCAACGTCCTCCAGTGTGGGTTCCGGCAGCAGTGTCTGGGAGAAACGCCATAGATCGAAGCAGGCGTAAGAGAAACTGCTGTGCCTCACGCCGCCCCACTTCACCCGTTCGAAGCTGAGCACATCGAAGTCCTCAAAGGCGCAAGCCCTCGGACTGTACATCCCGCATACCGCGCACTTCGGAATTCCAGATTTGCTTGTCTCCGCGGCGGGTGCAAACGCGTGGGACGGCCACGCCTGTGGATACGATTCACGCATGCATCCGAAACTGCCGAGCGCCGAGCGCAGTTCCGGCAGACGCGGACGCAGGCTGACCACGAACCCGTGTGCCACTCTCCTGGCACTCGCGTGCCGCAAAGCCTCCTCAAGGAGGGAATGGAGCGCAACATCGACAGGGCCGAAAAGGTATCCTTCGGCGCGGCAAATCGCGGCCTCCTCCGGGGAAAGCTGGCGCCCGCCCCAACCGTTGGCCGACCAGTAGGCCGCGCAAAGTAACTTCCGCGCGTTGACGGCTGCCGGGCGGAAGGGGTCAAAGCACTGTCCATTCATGGACCTCCATCGGCGGTTTCGCTGACCGGGTTCATAGCCAACAAGGCCACGTGGATTACCATAAGGCTTGTGCTGACCAGCCTCGGACTTGGCGGAGATGGCGATGAAATCGACGCCATCGAAGACGTGGAAAGAGAGTTTGGCATCGCTCTCGACAAAGCCGACGCACCGCACTGGCTTACTGTCGGCGACGTCTATCAATCTCTCCTGAAAGCGCTGCCGGAACCAGCACGTCAGGACTCCATCATCTGGCCGCGGTTCTGCGCTGCCATTTGCCAGCAGACCGGCGCGGACGGCACCAGGGTTAGTGCGGCCACCCTGCTTATCTGATTTTCCTAAACCCCCGCCAACCGCCCCATCATCCCAAACGCCTGTGCCCGCCGCGCCGCTCCCGTCACATCAATAAAGTCCTCATACGAACTCGTCGCCCCCTTCGTGAAGGCCTCCGCGATCGTATCCCGGTCCCGTGACCGCAGCGCCGCCACCAAGGGCTCATGCGCCGCCGTCACATCCGCCAGATGCTGCAAACCGTTGGCCCGCAGCACACTCACAAACGCCAGCAGAGGTAGCGTCAATTGGTCCAGTATCCGGCACAGCGTCTCATTGCCGGAGCACTCCCACACGTAGCGGTGGAACTCCAGATCCCGGTGCGCTGCTTCATAGTAGGAGTCGCTCTGAATCGCTTCGCCCAGCGCCACAAGCCGGCGCTCCAACTCCGCGAACTCCGCGTCCCCCATCCGTTCGGCGGCCTGTTGCGCCGCCAGCACCTCCAGAGACGCCCGCAGTTCCACGCGCTCCCGCACCTCCCGCGGGCTCAGCCTCGTCACCGTTGTGCCGATATTGGCCTCACGCGTCACCAGCCCCGCTGACTCCAATTGCTGCAGTGCCTCCCGTACGGTGGCCTGGCTGATCCCGTTCTCCCGCGCGATCCGCAGTTCGCGCAGAGGCGCGCCGGGCGGGTAGGTTCCGTCGAAGATGGCCGCGCGGAGGCGGTTCGCCGTTTGTGTCGCAAGGCTCTCCCCGCTATTCGGCCGGCGCTTCTTCTCGGGCGATTGCTTACGACCCACGGAGCCTAACGTTACCACAGGTTAGCGGTTGACACAATGGATAATCGGGCGTACTATCGATAGCACTATCGGTCATTTCCAAGGGAGTTCTATGTCGACTTCACCTGCCCGTCTCGCGTCCCTTTTCCTCCTCACTATCCCCCTCCTTGGCCAGATCGGCGGCGGCTCGCTCGTCGGCAACGTCACCGACCCCTCCGGCAGTCCCGTTTCGGCTGCCAAAGTCACTGCCGTGAATACCGAAACCGGCGTCAACCGCAGCACCGAAACCAACGAAACCGGCTACTTCGAGTTCCCTCTGCTGCCCGCAGGCCAGTATCGTCTGGAAGCCGAACTCACCGGCTTCCGCCGTGCCACCACCGCCACCTTCCCCATCAACACGGGGACTCGCCCACGCGTCGACTTGAAACTCGAACTCGGGCAGGTGAGCGAGTCAGTGGAAGTGCTGGCCACCGCGCCGATCGTCAACGCCACCACCACCGACCTCGGCGTGGCCATGGAAAAGGTGAAGATCGAATCGCTGCCGCTGAACGGCCGCAACTTTCAGCAGTTGGTGGGCCTACAAGCCGGCGTGCTCTCCAATCCCGGATCGAGCGCCGGCGGCCGCGGCGGCATCGAGTTCCACGGCGCCACCGCCTTCGGCAACAACCTCCTGCTCGACGGCGTGGATATGAGCCTGGGTGAGGTGCCCGGCACCGGCAACGCCACCGGTGGCGGCCCGCTCATCAACACCATCAGCGTGGAGGCCATTGAAGAGTTCAAAGCGTCCGGCAATGCGATGTCGGCGGAGTTCGGCCGTTCCATCGGCGGCGTCCTCAACGTCACCACCAAGAGCGGCACCAATCAGTTCCATGGCGCGCTGTTCCACTTCTTCCGCAACGACAAGCTGGACGCCAACAGCTTCTTTAACAATCGTTCGAACCTGGCCAAGCCGGCGCTGCGCTGGAACCAGTACGGCGGCAATGTCGGAGGTCCCGTCCTGAAGAATCGTGCGTTCTTCTTCTTCAATTACGAAGGGGCCCAGGTGCGGAGCCCCAGTCAGATCACGGGCAACGTCGCCACGCCGGCGCTCATCTCCCAGTTGAAGCCTTCGCTCCAGAATATCTTCAACACGCTGTCGCCCAAGGAGTACGAGCCGACCACCAACCCGCTTGTCGGCTTCCATCGCCGCAACGACCGCCGCGTGAACGATGAAAACACCTACCTCACCCGCGGCGATATCGACCTGTCGCGCCATCGCCTGACCCTGCGCTACAGCTACAACAACCAGGACATCATCAGCCCCCAATTCATGCCCTCCCTTCGCCAAGCCCTTCCCACTCGCTTCCACAACGCGGTTGTACAGGACAACTGGACCATCACCCCCCGTGTCTTCAACGAACTCCGCCTCGGCTTCAACCGTACCGATCTGTTTCGCTTCGAAGCCGGACGCGAGAACGTCCCTGCCTGGATCACCACCGGCGGCATCAACGTGAATCTCAGCCTAGCCGGCTATCTGCACTTCATTCCCACCACCTACTCGCTCAACGACAATATCTCGCTGATCCGCGGCAAGCACTCCATCAAAGCCGGCGTCGATATTCGGGTGAACATGTACAACCGTGACCAGGGCGGCCAGCCCACCCACATGTACAACTCCGTGAACGATCTCATCGCCGACCAGCCCAACCGCGTCCGCATGCTCTTCGGCGGCGGCAAGGGGCTGAAGAACTCCCTCTATGGCTTCTACGTCCAGGACGATTGGCGCGTCAGCGCGCGGCTTCAACTCAACCTGGGCCTCCGCTACGATTACTTCCCGCCGCTTAAGGGGCTGTTCAATATCTCCGGTTCCGATCCCTTCGGACCTTTCCTGGCCACCAACCGCGAGCCCATGTACGTTGCCGATCGCAACAACTTCGGGCCCCGCATCGGCCTGGTCTATGATCCGCTCGGCACGCAGAAGCTCGTGTTCCGTGCCGGCGCCGCCGTCGGTGTCATTCCGCAGGTGCCCATCTACCTCATGGACATGGCGTCCATCGATCCGCGCCTGCCCTTGGTGGCCGACTTCGCGCCCGCCGACATACCGATGTTTCCCTCCGCCTTCCCGTTCCCGACGAATCTGGTGAACCAGATCGCCGGCAACACCAGCCTGCTGCCGCGCAACTTCGTCGCTACCCGCCAGATCATGGACTACAATCGCCGCGACAGCTACGGCGCCCAGTGGAACTTCTCCGTCCAGACCTCCGTCACCAAGTCCCTCGCGCTGCAGGCCAGCTACGTTGGCACGCGCAACGTCAAACTGACTTCGCCGCGCAACGTGAACCTCGTCGATCCCTCGCTTGGCGGCCGGCGCCCGCGTCCCGAGTTCGGTGATGTGAACATCCTGGAAAACGCCGCGAATATTTCCTACCACGGCCTGCAACTCTCGGCTAACCAGCGGCTCTTCAAAGGGCTCACCTTCGATGCGTATTACACGTGGTCCAAGTCCACCGCCTACTACGTTCCAGACGGCACGATCACCTTCACGCTGGGCTCACTGCAGGATCCGAACAACATCGCCGGCTCCCGAGGCGTGAAGGACGGCGACCTGCGCCACCGCTTCGTCGGCACCTTCTCTTACCAGGTCCCGACGCCTCCGTTCGCCTCCAACGCCCTGTTGAAGGGAATCTTCGGGGGCTGGAACGCGCAGGTCATCACTTCCCAGCGCTCCGGCACTCCCATAAACGTTACCTCCGGCGTGCTCCTCTATCCGAATGGCCGCGTCGATGGCCAGCGCCCCGATCTGGTCGCCTCGGGCGACCCTTACAGCCGCAACCCACAGGCCCTTACCTGGCTCAGTCGCGGCGCCTTCGATAACGCCACGCCCCAAGCCCAGCGCCGCTTCGGCAACCTTGGCTATAACGCCCTTCGCGGCCCGTCCGGCTTCACCTTCGACGGTGCCCTGCACAAGCAGTTCCTCATCCACGAAACCCACCGCATCACGTTCCGCTTGGAGGCCTTCAATGCGCTGAATCACAAGATCCTCAACAATCCGGTGGCGGCTGTGTCCAATCCCAACTTCGGCCTGATCACGGGAGCCAGCGGCGGCCGCAACATCCAACTCGCGCTGAAATACAACTTCTGATGACCATGCTGCTCTTCGCCTGGATCTGCTCGATTGCTTTGGCGGCCCCGGATGCCGTTCGCTCCGGCGTTTTTCCCGCCGGTAGCGAAGGCTATGCCGTCTATCGTATTCCCGGCCTCGCTGTCTCTCCTAAGGGCGCTCTTCTTGCTTACGCCGAAGCCCGCAAACACACGGGATCGGACTGGGACCAGATTGATCTGGTGCTGCGCCGGAGTGAAGACGGTGGGGCTACGTGGTCGCCGCAACAGGTGCTGGGGCGACTGGCGACCCCGGTGACCCAGAATCCGGTGACGGCCTCGCGGCGGCCCCCCGATGCCGCCCGCATCACCTACAACAACCCCGTCATCATCAGTG
This sequence comes from Bryobacterales bacterium, assembly GCA_016789745.1. Lineage (GTDB taxonomy): Bacteria > Acidobacteriota > Terriglobia > Bryobacterales > Bryobacteraceae > CADEFT01. Next base: position 6,980 of record JAEUQF010000371.1, on the reverse strand, counting down.
ACGCGAAGAAAGGCCTGGTGCACTTTCTGTTCTGCGTGGAATACATGCGCGCCTTCTACATGCGCAGCACCGACGACGGCCGCACCTTCTCCCCTCCCGTTGAAATCACCGCCACCTTCAACCAGTTCCGCCCGGAGTACAACTGGAAGGTCATCGCCACGGGTCCCGGCCATGGCATCCAACTGAAGAATGGCCGCCTGCTGGTGCCGGTCTGGCTCTCCAACTCCGAGACCGATCCGCATCACCCCAACCTGCTGGCTACGATCTACAGTGACGATCACGGCGCCACATGGCGGCGCGGTGCCATCGCCTCCCGCACAGCCGGCGAAGTCACCAACCCTAACGAAACCGTTGCCGTCCAACTCGCCAACGGACACGTGATGTTGAACGCGCGTTCCACCAGCACACGCCACCGCCGTCTCATCCTCACCAGCCCCGACGGCGCGTCGCGCTGGTCGCAACCGCGCTTCCAGGAAGAACTCTTGGAACCCATCTGCTTCGGCAGCATCGTCCGATATGGGAAGACCAGCCGCCGCGGCCCCAACCGCCTTCTGTTCGTCAATCCCGATAACCTCCAGCGTGGCGGCCAACCCGGAGAGCCCGGCCGTTCTCGCGATCGCCGCAACCTCACGGTCCAACTCAGCGAAGACGACGGCGCCACCTGGACCCGCAAGCGTGTCATTGATGCCGGTTGGTCCGGCTATTCCGATATCGCTGTCACTCCCGACCAGTCCATCTTCGTTCTCTATGAGCGCGGCGACCCCACGGCTGACCGCTTGCGCATTGTTGCGCTTACCCTGGTGCGCTTTCCCTTGGACTGGATCACGGCAGGCGCCCCCTGATGACACGGCGACAGGCCATCGCGGGTCTTGCCGGTTCCGCGGCAATTGCCCAGCAGCGCGCCCCCAACATTGTCCTCATCCTAATCGACGACCTGCGCTGGGACGCCCTGGGCTGCGTGGGTCATCCCTGGGTCCAGACACCTCACATCGATAAGCTCGCGGCCCGCGGTACCCGCTTCGCCAACGCTTTTGTCACCACGTCCCTCTGCTCGCCCAGCCGCGCCTCCATCCTCACGGGTCAGTACATGCACGCCCACGGCGTCTCCGACAACTTTACCCGGCTGCCCGCATCCCTGCCCGCGTTCCCCCAATTGCTGCAGCAGCGCGGCTATCGCACCGCGTTCCTCGGCAAGTGGCACATGGGCGACGCGCAACTGATCCAAGGCGGACAGGACAGCGACGAACCCCAACCCGGCTTTCATCACTGGGTCAGCTTCCCCGGCCAGGGCGTCTTCTTCGATCCGGTACTCAACGAAAACGGCACCCGCCGCAAGACGCCGGGCTATACCACCGACGTGCTCTCCGACCATGCCGTGCGCTTCATCGAGAGCCAGCGCCGCGACCGGCCCTTCCTCCTCTATCTCAGCCACAAAGCTGTCCACTCCAACCACGACCCCGCGCCTCGCCATCGTAACCTCTACACGGATACGCCCGTGCCCGTTCCCGCTTCCGCCACGGTGCGTGACGGCAAGCCCAACTGGCTTCTCCGCAAACGCGACGTCGGCCGCCATGGTGTGCAGAACCTGTACGCCGGGGCGTTCACGCTGGATTCGCTGTATCGCCAGTACATGCGCTGCCTGGCGGCGGTAGACGATAGTGTCGGCGCAGTGGACGCTGCTCTGGAACGTGCCGGCGTCAAGGAGAATACACTCTTTGTCTTCATGGGGGACAACGGCTTCCTGCTGGGCGAACAGGGCCTTGCCGACAAGCGCGTGATGCATGAGCCATCCATCCGTATCCCGATCATCGCTGCCTGGCCCGGACACCTCCCCGCCGGTGCCGTTCGATCGGAGATGGTCCTCAATCTCGACATCGCGCCGACTCTGGTCGATGCCGCCGGCGGCCGGCCGCCTGCCACCATGCATGGCCGGTCCATGCTTCCGCTCTTCCAACCCAATCCACCTGCCTGGCGCAAAGAGTTTGTCTATGAGTACTTCTGGGATTGGGAGGCCGCCCATACTCCGGGTGTCCTGGGTCTACGGACGGAGTCACACTCCTACATGGAGTACCAGGGCATCTGGGATCGCAACGAGCTATACGATCTCCGCGCCGATCCCGATCAGTTGCGCAATCTCCTGGCCGGAGCGGAAGTCACGACACAGCCCGGCGGCTGGATGGAACGGATCGCCGACCCGGCCACCCGCAAACTCGCCCGCGACCTGCGCGCCCGCATGGTGGCGATCCTGAACTCCACTGGCGGTGGTCAGTTGTCGCGGGGACCGGCGTAGTCAGTTATGCTTCATCCACGGAACCCTTCCAATCAATCTCGATACGCTTCCCGCCGGTGACGCACATCAGCGACGATCACGTACTGTAAGGCACCGATTGCAGCAAGTTCAAACAGGATTCGATAGTCTCCAACTCGCGATCGCTGTTGACTACCCGATTCGTTAGGGGGATGGAGCACGATAGTGGATTCTGGGCCGGTTGATCAAGACGCTTTTCTATCCGCTCACGCACAAGCGGATCGAGAGCATCCAGGCTGCGCTCCGCAGGACAACTTTACGATCCAGCCCATTTAGGCGGTTCTGTAGAACTCGGGAAACTCACGGCGAGCCTCGGCGAAGGCCTCCGCTACGGCGGGGTCTGTCGCTTCTGCCCAGCACTCGGCCTCATCTACGAAGAGCCAAGCCTCGCGCTCCAAGGTGTTCTCCTCGGACGGTTCAGCGCTCGACAGCGATAGCTGTGCCTCCAATTCGTTGGCCAGAGTCAACGCATCCCTTCAGAGGCGTTGCTGAATATACTGCAGCCATACTTCCATTCTCATCTGACATGCGGGACGATTGCCGCGAGGAGACCGCGACCGGAACACTCATAATCCATTCATTCTGCCACCCCACCACCGCTCATTCTCAGCGACAATAATCTCTTGCCTCATTCCATCCATACCTCCACCCCCGTCGCCGGAGGCATCCGGTGAACCCTCGCAACCCGTCCTACGCCTGGGTTGTCGTGGCCCTTCTGGTTCCTGTCGCCCTTCTGAATTACCTGGACCGGCAGATGCTCGCGGCCATGAAGTTCTCGCTCATGACCGATGTCCCCGATATCGGATCGGAAGCCAACTGGGGCAAGATTCTCGCGCTGTTCAAGTGGACCTACGCTTTCCTCAGCCCTATTGGCGGCTACCTGGCCGACCGCTACAGCAAGCGCCACGTCATCTCCGCGAGCCTGGTGGTGTGGTCGGCAGTCACCTGGGCCACCGGTCAGGTCCACTCGTACGATCAACTGCTGTTCACGCGCGCCGTGATGGGCATCAGTGAGGCGTTCTATATTCCCGCTGCCCTCGCGCTGATAGCCGACTTCCACCGCGGCCCCACGCGCTCGCGCGCCGTTGGCATGCACCAGATGGGGATCTATGCCGGGGTCATCATCGGCGGCTTCAGTGGCTATGCGGCAGACAATCCGCAACTCGGCTGGCGATGGATGTTTGAACTCTGCGGGGTCATCGGCATTGCTTACGCCATCCCGTTGTTCCTGCTGGTCCGCAACGCGCCAAAGGTGTCGGAGGCCAAAGCGGAAGGCAGTGGTCCCATGGCGGCTGTTGCCGAGTTGCTGCGCAATCGCTCGTTTATTCTCCTGGTGCTCTACTTTACGCTTCCGGCCATGGCGGGCTGGATTGTGCGCGACTGGATGCCGGCGATCCTCAAGACCGAGTTTGGCATCGGGCAGGGCAAGGCCGGTGTCTCCGCGACTCTCTACTGGATGGTTGCCGCTGTCATCGCGGCGATCCTCGGCGGGTGGCTTGCGGATCAATGGATGCGGCGTAACGAGCGCGGCCGCATCTATACGAGTGCCCTGGGCATGGTGCTGATCTCCATCGCCATGATGGGGGTTGGCTATTCTCCCCAAACGGGGTTGCTGCAGGTGGCGATCGCCTTCCTGGTGCTGTTCGGCCTCGGTTGGGGCTTCTTCGATTGCAACAACATGCCGATCCTCTGCCAGATCGCCCCGCCGCACCTGCGCGCGACAGGCTACGGCATCATGAACCTGGTGAGCATCAGTTGTGGAGGCCTCGCCGATTGGGGCTTTGGCTTCCTGCGCGATCACGCCGTACCACTGCTGGCGATCTTCGGCATCTTTGCCAGCGTCGCCCTGGTCTCGGTCGCGTGTGTGCTGCTGATCCGCCCCACTTACAGAGACACGCCAAGCGCCGGTTGACTTGGTTTGACCAAAAGAAAAGCCGGCTTCCTCCTGTGGGAGAAAGCCGGCGGGTTGACGATTCGTTCTCTGTCAGAACTGCAGGTTCAGCGAGAACTGGAAGGACCGCGGCGGTTCCTGGGCGGTGATGGTGCCGAATGCGCCGTTAACCGGATCGGCATTCGGGCCGCGCAGTACCGGCGTGTTCTCCACATTGAACACGTCGCCACGGAAGCGCATCTTGAAGCGCTCGCCGATGGGGAACGTCTTGTTCAACGAGAAGTCCAGGCGCCTCTGTTGATCGAGTCTCACATTAGAGAAACGATAGGGGAACGTGCGAAGGTTGCTGGCGAGCACCTGCGCGCTATTGCGGTTGAAGATGCTGGTGTTGAACCAGCGGTCGGGCCCTCGTTGATCCGAAGGCAACACCAGCGTGTTCGGGTCGCCGATGATCTGGATATTGCCCCAGTTGATCGGCTGGCCGCTCTGGCGTTGATAGGCACCGGACAATTGCCATCCGCCGAATAGGAAGTTGGGCACGGCGCTGAGATTTGAGCCCCAGTGACGACCCTTGCCGAAGGGCAGTTCCCAAATGCCCGATCCGGCGATGCGATGGGCGCGGTCGATGTCGGCCAGCGATTCATACGGCATCGGGTCGGTGGGGTTCAGGAACGAAGTGGCGTCCATGGCTTTCGACCAGGTATGTGAGACCTGAAGGGTAAAGCCTTGGCCGAAGCGCTTCTCGACGCGGTTCTGCATCGAGTGATACCAGGAGTAGCCGACAGGATCAGAGAACGTAATATCCCCGAACTGCGGATACGGCCGCAGCAGGTTCGCGCGCGACATGGTGCCCGTATACTGCGGATTCAGACCGAAGAAGGGATTCGGGAAGGCCGCGCCGAGGTAGGTGATAGTTGCCTGGTCGCGGGTGGGCGACGTGCTCATGTACTGGCGCGGGGTGGCGTTGATATTGCGGTTGACCGGTAGCTTCGTGCCGCGGTTGCCTACATAGGACGATTCGACGACGAAGCCGAGCTTGAACTCGCGCTGCAGGCCGAACGACCAGCGCTGCGCGTAGGGCATCGTGCGGTCGCGCTGGAAGAACGAGATGTTCTGGCCCAGATTCGTCTGCAACCCTGCGCCCGCGCCAAGCGGAGCAATGAGCCCGTTGGGCAGCGGATTCGACAAGTCCGCAATGAAATTCAGGCCGTTATTCTGGGTCGGAATCATGGGCGTCGTCTGGCTGAAACCCGCCAGGTTGGCGGTGGTCTTGAAGGAGCCCAGAGAGCCGTAGAAGATGCCGTAGCCGGCGCGGATGACGGTATTCGCCGTAGCCTGGTAGGCCAAGCCGATGCGAGGCAGCCATAGTAGCCCGGTGGAGTTCCAGAAGGTCCGGTTGGAATCGCTGGCAAACAGCAGGCCGCCATTGGCCCGAAACGCGGAAGCCGGGATCTCAGGAATCGGGTTGCGCGCGTAGTTCGCGATCGCCTGGGCGGCGATGGGATTCGGCGTGCTGGCGTCGAACTGTGTGACGGAGCGGTTGAAGCGTTCGGTAACCGGAGATTCGTACTCCAGCCGCAGGCCCAGGTTGAGGGTCAGCTTCTGGGTTACTCTCCAGTCGTCCTGGAAGTAGCCGGCAAAGTACTTGTCCTGTGTCGCAAAGCTACCGGTACGTTGCGCTTCGCCGCCGGGAATACCGAGCAGCAACGATACGAACTCGGCACCTACCGGAGGTGCTGCCGACGTATTCAATGGCCCGCGACCCCACTCACTGCTGAAGTTCAGAATGGGTGAGGTACTGGCGGAGTGGCGATCGAGGAACACGCGGTAAAGGCGGAACTCCGGCCCGAATTTGAACGTATGTTTGCCGCTGATCTTCGTGAAGTTACCCGTGAAGGAGTGGACCATCGAGGATGCCGCGCCGTCGCCGGATTCCGAGCCGCTCAACTGCGTCATGGAGCCGATCCGCACGTTAGGCACAGCCGATTCCTTCGGGAACAGGTTGGTGAAAGCCGAAGAAAAGCCGAGGCTGGACAGGTCGAAGCCCTGGCTGACGCGCCGTTCCGGGAAGATCTGCTGCGCAAGGCCGTAGCGAAAATTCAGCAGGAACGTGGCCGAGAACATGTGCACTTCATCGAGCGCGATGCCGCGATTGATGCGGTTCAGAATGATGCCGTTCACGTTGTTGCCGAACGAGCGATTCTTATCCTCTTCCCAGAAATCGCGGTGCAGCCGTACGAATAGGCGGTCCTTATCGCTGATGGCGTGATCCACACGCCCGATGGTCGTCCAATAGTTCTCAATGGCTTTGCCGGAGAGGAAATAGTTGTTCGCGCCATTGGCGGCTCCAGGCTGATTGGGCAGTGGATACAGTGCCAGAAGATTCTTGGCGATCGGGCTGATGCGGTTCGCCGGAATGATGTTGCCGGGGAAGATCTGGCGGCTGAACGTGCCGTTGGCGTTGGCGGAGATGGTGGCCGGATCGTAGAGCTGGTAGTTCGCACCCAATGCCAGCAGGTCGGAGAAGTTCCCGTTGCGCCAGGCTTCCCGCGGTACCGTCGACTGTGAAGCGCCGACGTTGGGATCGCCGAAGCGGTTGGCTTCCCATGTCCAATACCAGAAGGTCTTATTCTTGCCGTTGTAGACTTTCGGGATGATGATGGGCGACCCGCCCGCGAGGCCAAAGCGGTTGTCCTGATAGATGGGCAACTTCTGGCCGCTGCGGTTTTGGAAGATGGTGGGCGTATCGAGCTTGGAGTGGCGCAGCCACCACCAGGCGCT
>JAEUQF010000369.1 GCA_016789745.1 Bryobacterales bacterium | reverse complement strand
TCTCCTATGAAGCGGCAGGCGGGTACTGCCGTTTTGGCTGGAAATGCCGGGTCCGTCCACACTGCGGCTACTCCGGTTCCAAGTTTGAAGTGTAATAGACGCTCGGGCGGAGGACTAAGGTGGATCAATTAAAGTGCGTCCTTTCAAGATTGTATGGTCGAAGGAGCGGTTGAACGGCACCACCGGGGCGGCGTGTCGGGCGCTGATTCCATACGATGGGGTAAAGCTTGAGGCGGCTGGGGCGGTATCCCCCGTCTTTGGTATACTTCATACGTTTCAGGAGGACACCAGTGGCTGAATGGGAGTTTGCACAATCGGAACCGGCGGAGCAGTTCGCGCAGGTGCAGTATTTCTCCATCGTAAAGAGGCAGGGCGACCGGGACATCGAGTTCACCATTTCGGTGAAGGAGTTCGTGAAGCCGACCGAGCCGACAATGAAGTTCTTCGCGGTGGCCAATAAGCAGACGAATCAGAAGACGCTGCCTTATACGCCGTGCGGGTGGGGGAATTCCTTATTGAAGGCGCTGTCGGAGTGTATGAACGCCGTGCGGCGGTTTCCGTACGAAGGCGAATAGGGGCTGGCGGCGGCGCGCCCGTGGTAGTTGGACCATAGGGTAGATGGACGGACTGCGCGACACGCTTTTGGAGATTTCCCGGGGCGAGGGGTTTGAGCTCGCCGGGATTGCCGCGGCGGTGCCGTCTGGAGATGCGCCGGCGTATCAGGATTGGGCCGGGCGGGGGCTGGCAGGGCGCATGGGGTATCTCAGCGACCACCGGGCCGTGGTACGCAACGATCCGCGGCAGTTGATGGCAACAGCGCGTTCCATCTTGTCGGTGGGCAAGGTCTACAATCCGCCGCAGCCGTATTCGACGCAGTTTCAGGATGTCGAACGCGGGTGGATTGCGCGGTATGCCTGGGGTGACGATTACCACCAGGTGCTACGAGAGGGGTTAGAGCGGGTGGCGACGGCGTTTGCCCGGCACGCTGCATTCGAGTACCGCATTTGCGTCGATACGGCACCGCTGCTGGAGCGGAGTTACGCGCGGCAGGCGGGGCTTGGGTGGATTGGGCGCAATACCTGTCTGATCCATCAGCAATTGGGGTCGTGGCTGTTTCTGGCCGAGATGCTGCTGTCGCTGGAATTGAAGCCGGGCACGCCGCCGGCGGACCGCTGCGGCACGTGCCGGCGGTGCATTGACGCTTGTCCAACGCAGGCGCTGGTGCCTGGGCCGGATGGGCGCTGGGAGTTGGATGCGCGGCTCTGTATCGCGTACTTCACCATCGAACTACGGGACGCGGTGCCGGAGGAGCACCGCGCGGCGATCGGTCATCATGTCTTCGGCTGCGATATCTGCCAGGATGTGTGTCCGTGGAACCGGCGGGCGGCGGTGACGGCGGAGCCTGCGTTCGAGCGGCAGCGGCCTGAGGTGGACTTGGGACGATTGGCCGGGATCAGTGAAGCCGAGTTCCGGCAGATGTTCCGGCATACCCCGGTGGAGCGGGCGCGGTACCGAGGCTTTCTGCGCAATGTGGCGATCGCGATGGGCAACAGCGGCAAGGCGGGTTTTGTGGCGCCGCTCAAGCGGCTGGCCGAGTCCGCCGACGCGATGGTGGCCGAGCATGCCCGCTGGGCGCTGGCGCGTCTGCAGGGTGAGCCCAATCCTCCTACAATAAAGGCAGGGTGAGGCTACTTTTTTTCTGGGCTCCGGCGCTGCTGGCCAGTGCCGTTCTGGTGAACGCCGAAACCGCCACCGAGCGCGGCTTCGACCATTTCTACAACCTGGAGTTCGACCAGGCGATCGATGCGTTTCAGAAGGCGCTGGAGGAGCAGCCCGAGGATCCGAAGCGGCATCTGCGGGTGGTGCAAGGGCTGCTGTACCGGGAGATGCTGCGGTCCGGTGCGCTCGAAAGCGAGCTGGTGAGCGGCAACAATCCCTTTCTCAGCCGCCAGAAGATGGTGCTGAACGCCGACAACGACACGCGGTTGCAGCAGGCGATCGCCCGGGCGATGGAGTTATGCAAACAGCGCCTGGCGGCAAATGCCAATGACGTGGATGCGCTGTATGCGGACGGCGTGGCGCATGCGCTGCGGGGCAACTACAATTTCCTGGTTCGTAAGGCCTGGACGGATGCGTTGAAGGATGCCACGCAGGCACGGAAACGGCATGCGCGGGTCCGGGAGCTGCGGCCGGAGATGGTGGATGCGCTGATGGTGGAGGGGCTGCACGATTACGTGGTCGGCAGCCTGCCGTGGACGTACAAGATGCTGGGGTTTATCGTTGGCTTCCGGGGCGACAAACAGGCCGGCATCCGTGCGTTGCAGACGGTGGCGGCGAAGGGAAACCTGAACCGGACCGATGCCAAGGTGCTGTTGGCGGTGGTGTACCGGAGGGAACGGATGCCGCAGCAGGCCATCCCGCTGCTACTGGACCTGATGAAGGATTACCCGCGCAATTATCTTTATCGCTTTGAGCTGGTGCAGATGTACGCCGATGCCGGCGATAAGAACAAGGCTCTGGCGGCGCTGGCGGAACTGGACCGGCTGAAGCAGACCGGGACGGCGGCGCTGCGGGCGATGCCTGGGGAGAAGATCAATTTCTCGCGGGGGAATCTGCTGTTCTGGTATCGCGACTATGATGAAGCGATCCGGGAGTTGCGGAAGGCCGCGGGGAAACGGCAGCAACTGGATCTGAATACCGCCTCGATGACGTTTCTGCGGCTGGGCCAATGCCTGGATATGAAGCAAAACCGCGAGCAGGCGGTGGATGCGTACCGGTCGGCGATTGAGATAGCGCCGGATTCGGATGCCGCGCGGCAATCCAAACAATACCTGAACACGCCGTATAAGCGGGCAAAGAATAGCTAGGCTGGACCACGCTCTGCGCTGTGGCGCAGCGGTACTATTCCCTGCCGGGACTGCCTACCCGGTACGACGGCGTCGCGGAGTAGCCGGAGTTGTGGGTACTTCGGGCGAGCGCAATCCCAACTAAAGCTCCATTCAACCTCTTTCGCCGGACGCCTACTCTGTTGATGGCCGCCCTGTCCCTATCTGAAAGGGGCGGCACGGAGGATGGATGTCGATACGCTTCAATGTACTGGTTGCGATGCTGCTGGCCACATCTGCCGGCTCGGCCGCGTCGGTGACCTACACAATGAGTTCGGGCACCAAGAGCGCGTCGGCAACGTTTGAGTTGCTGCAGAGCGGATTGCTGCAGGTGACGCTAGCGAATACCTCCATCTATCAGGCTGCGTCGATGGATGACGTCCTGACGGCGGTTTTCTTCGGCACCAATCCAAACCGCGTGCTGGATCCGCTATCGGCCGGCATCGTGTCGGCGGGCAGCCTGGTGAACTGCCCGGGTTGCAACACGACGGACGTCAGCGCCGAATGGGCATATCGCGCCAATACGAACTTCGTGACCAATCTTGGCCCGGCACACCTGATCTCGACAGACGAGTTTGGGACGCTGGCCGCGGCCGAGCGGTTTGGGACGGTAAACGTGGGTGGGCATACCAACATAGGGGGCGTAGACTTCGGCATTCTGCCGGGAGGCGGTCTGTTGAATGCGAGCGTACTGGCGGGAACCCCGGTGGTGGTTGGGAGGACGACCTTCGTGTTGGATCCCGGGCAGGGCTTCAATGTGAGTTCGATCTATTTCGCGGGCTTTTATTACGGGAACGGAAGCGGGTACCTGGGGACGCAGCCTTCGGACTGGTATTCGCCGGGAAACGGGGGCGCCGGGGACGTACCGGAGCCGGGGACGTTCGTGCTGTTAGGAATGGGGCTGACGGGGCTGGGATTGGCACATCGTCGGCAGAAGCGGTCCTGAAGTTAGCGGGCTGGTCAAATTTCGCCGGAGCGGCGATGAAATCTTGCCGATGAGGGTAGAGAGAGAGTCACCTCCAGGCAGGCATAGATCGCCGCAATGCGGGATTCGCTACAGGACCGTCTTGACGAGGGCATGGCCGGCACACTAGCGGTACGGCTGGCCGTTGCTTTGCAGTTGGCGCAGATTCTGCGGGCCTGGCACCGCATGGGCAAGTTTCACGGCTCGCTTACGGCCGAGCATGTGCTGGTCAGCGGCAACGACCGGGTGACGCTGCTCGAAGCAGATTCCTATGCTGGACCGGAGACGGAGCCCGCCGATGTACGGGCCTTTGGCATCATCTTCCTCGAACTGCTGCGGGCACCTGACGACCCGCTCATAGCCAGGACAGGACCGCCTGCCGGCGAATCCATCCCTCTCAGGGTGACGGCACTGTGCGACGACATAATGGACGCAAAAGTGACGATGAAGCAGGTTGTCGCTGTTTTGGAAAAGCAGGTGCGAGGGGGACACCTCCGGCGTACATGGCTTAAAGAGACGGCAGTTGGCCTGCTTGGGCTGCTCGGCCTGGCCACGGCGGGATTAGGCTTGGCCTGGCTGTCTCTACCCTGATGCGACGGCTTGGTTCAGGCCGCTGGGCCGCTGGTGGCGGCATTGGCTTCGGGGGCGGCCGCCAGGAACTTGGCCAGCGCGCGGTCTATGCTGTCGCGATCGCCGAGACGGACCGCATCCAGCAGCACGTCCACGGTTTCGACCCGCGGGATATCGCGACCGTCCCAAAGCGCATAGAGGGGTGTTGAGGTTTGATCTAGCATACGGACCAGCAGGGCGTTTCCGCTTGCCAGCCACAGCCGGCGGCACAGCCCCCGCTCGGCGTTCCAGATTTCGGCGACCACACCGCTGGCCAAGGCGCGCCGCATGGCTTCGGCACAGGCATCGATTTCCTGCCAATCGGACGCCGTGGCGGCCTTAGCCGCGTCGGCTAGCGCGAGTACTTCCAGCGCGCGACGGATGGCGACGCGGTCCCGAATATCGGTTGCGGTCAGACTGGTGACAGCGGTGCTGCGGTTCGGGGTTCTTACCACCAAACCGTAAGTTTCCAAATAGGACAGTGCTTCGCGGACGGTAGCTTGACTGACTTCCATCTTCCGCGCGAGAACTAATTCCCGTAACGTTTCTCCAGGCTTCAATTCGCCTGTAAAAATAGCTTGGCGGATCTTGTCCGCGACCTGCGTGCTTAATGACTCTGCTTTAACGGGTTGCAACGAAACCATCGGAAATCCCACTTCGTAGGTTAGGATTCGAACTGAGTTCTCCGATTGTATCGGATTGGGTAGCCCAAGTCACGTTATGTTAAAGAACATACACTGAATTTTAGGGTACAGAACTCACCGTTTCTCGGTTACCGTTACCGGCGCCTGAATTTGGAACGTGAGACGGGTTTCAGCGGGCAGGTTAGCGGCCTTGCCACGGGTGGCAAGTACTACACCTGTCCCAGCCGCAGCTCCGGATCCGGCGCCGATTGCCGCGCCTTTGCCGCCGCCGAAGATGGCACCCAGCGCGGCGCCTACACCAGCGCCGACAGCAACCTTCGCGGCGTCATTCTTGGTATTGCTTTCGGCCTCTTTGCGGAACTCTACAGTCTTAATTTCGACAGTCTGGCCGTCGGAGGTACGGAAGCTGGTCAATTCCAGGCCGAGGAGGGAGACGCCCTTCACCTTGCCGCCAGGGTCGGAGGCGGTGATCTTACCGGTCACACGGGCGCCGCGTTCGGCCAGAACGAAACCCTCGCTCACCAGGGGCTGGTCGAGCGTGGCGACGAAAGAATCGCCGACCTGTGCGCGCTCGGTGGAGAGGGCCTGTCCCAAGCGGACCGTGACCTTGGACCCAGCGGGGATCGTAACCTGATTCGGCGGAGCGGGAGGAGGCGGCGGCGCGACGGGTGCTTCCGGTTCCCGGACCGTGGCGCTCTGGGGAGAGGAGGGGGGAGCGGCAGGCGCCGGCTGGCTGTGGGCAGGGGCAGTTGGATCAGGAGACCGGGCGGCCGTCGGAGGCGCCTCCGACGCCGACACGACCGGAAGTTGCGGGGGCGTCCGGGTAGAGGTGGACGCGTTGGGTTTGGCGGTGGCGCGGCTAGGGTTCCGGACGGGAGCGGGTGAGGCCACGGGGGCGGGTTTCGCCGGTTGGACGGCAACCGGTTCCGCGGCGAGTGGCTCGGCTCCAATCGGCTCCACGGGCGTGACCTGCTGGGCAACGATCGGAACGGGCTCCGGAGCGGGCTCCGGGCTGGGGCGCAGGCCGATCAGGGCCACCCCACCTGCGACAACGGCTCCTCCAAGAAACGCAATCCAAGGCTTCACACCCGCCTCCCTTCTCTACTGCTATTAACGCGGGCTGCGGTGCTTACGTTTCGTTGACTACGTTGTCTTTACCTGGTCTTTACTTGGCAAAGACCGGCGCAAGGGAGATGAGCGAGAGGCCGCCGACAAAGAGGGCCAGCATGACGGCGAGCAGCATCGGGACCTTGCCTTCGGCTCCGGCGAACTCCTTCCAAACGATGAGGCCCCAGAGGGCGCTGACGAGGGTGGCGCCCTGGCCCAAGGCGTAGCTGACGGCGGGTCCCACCTGGACTTCCTTGGGGGCGCTGGCGGCGGCGAAATTCGCAATGGCGCCGGTGCACCAGAGGATGCCGCCGAGCAGGCCGAGCAGATGCTGCTTGCCACTGCCCTGGAAGTAGGCCCCGAACTCGACGGCCTTGCCGTGGATGGGGAGATTCATGAAATAAATGTTGAAGATGAAGGTGCTGGCAAAGACGCCCCCGGCGAACGCTACGGCGATGCTGTAGGGCCCGAGGCCGAGGTCGCCCTGCTTGGAGAGTTCAACAATTGGATAGAAGGCGCCCATGAGCACGCCGCTGATGAGGCTGATAGCGATGCCCTTGCCGGAGCTCTTGGCCTTCTTCTTGCCGGTGTTCTGGGCCTGGGTTTTGGCGTGGGCGCTCCAGGCCATGGCGTCGCAGACAATGGCGGCCAGCACGAGCGCGACGCCGCCGAACAGCAACGCCGGGTTGCCCTGGGGGTTGAGGTAGTAATTCCAGAAGACGCCGATGACCAGGGCCAAGCCGATGCCGATGGGGAAGGCCACGGCCATACCGCTGATGGAAATAGCGGCGACCAGGAGCATGTTGGCCAGATTGAAGACGACGCCGGCGACGGCGGCGAAGGCCAGAAAGCGTTTCGGCGATACGGCAATGTTGTCGGTGAAGGAGAGGAAGTCGGTCCCCATTTCGCCGAGCGTAAAGGCAGCCACCAGCGCCGTCAGCAGAACGCCGAACGCGTAGTCGAAGTAGAACAGCTCAAAGCGCCACTTGGATCCAGAGGCTTTGTAGGTGTTCGCCCAGGAACCCCAACAGAGCATCGAGAGAACAGCCATCAGGAGGGCGCCCGTGTAGGTCGTCGGTAAGAGCATACGTCTGGGAAAGCCTGAGCGTACACCGCTTTCCGTACTCTGGTCAAGCCCGCGAGCGTCTTAGGGCCAGCGCCGCCAGTCCGGCGGCCACTAACAGGATGGTGGCGGGTTCGGGAGCATCGGCGGTATTCACTGGATCGCCGCCGGAGCCGGTGGGAATCAATTCCACCCACGGCATGACCCAAACGTTGCCCTGGTTCATGAAGAGGATGCCGCGGAGCACCAGGAGCATGCCGTCGATGCCGCCTTGCTGGATGCCGAGGTTAATCTCGTACCAGAACTTCGCATGCGGCTGTTTGGCCCATTCCGGGGTGTCGTCATCGCTTACCGGGTGCAGGTAGTTGTCGAACGAGACCAACGGTGTGTTGACAACGATGCCGCCGACAACCGGCGTTGCCCGGACCGGTGCCGCGAGCAGCACCAGTCCGAGCGCCAGGACCGACAAAAGCGGTCGTTTCATGGCTGTGTCCTTTTGTTGGGTTAGGCGCGGGCGTGTTTGCGGCTGGCAAGGAGGGCAAGGAGGCCCATGCCGATGTAGCCGAGGGTTGCCGATTCGGGGGTGTCGGTGTTGGGTGGGGGCTCATTGCCGCCGCCACCGCCGCCGCCCAGTGCGTTGGCGAACGAGATGGTGTCTACGGCGACGGAGCGAGTCGAAGACGTTACGAGGAGGCTGGTCAGGACGGTGTCAGAAGTGACGCCGAGGTAGGCGGGTACGCCGTTGTTTGTCGTCCCAACCGTGATCTGGCCGGCCAGACCACCCGTGTCGTACATACTCACCGAGATGCTTCCGGCGCCAAACAGCGTGTAGAGGTCAAGAGCGAAGGCACGCACCCCGGGCGCCAGCGCAATCCCGATCCCGTTACTGGAACCGGAGTCGCCGAAGAAGAATCGGTTCCCAGCCGGCACTGGAGAGAATATATCCACTTCAATGCTGGTGCGCGAAGCCGCATTGCGCCTCTCCAGGCAGACTTGCGTGGCACCCAGGTTGGATGCTGCCAGGCTGCAATCGGTAAACGTATTGACAACGGTGTTGCCTGGGTTGATGACCGCAGCATTGCTGTTGTACTGCCCTGCCCCATTGATACCGAAGGTTACATTCTGCAACCCGGAGACGCCGGCCTCCCACAGGTTACGGATCGCCGTCAAATCTGTGTTGTAGTTAGTGGCGCTGGCTTCAGTATTCGAGTAAGTAGTGATCGCCCCAGATGCCGGCCCAACCGCCAACACGCAGGCCGATATCGTAACGAATAAAAACGGAAAACGCATGGATCTCTCCCTGTTCCACGAGAACAATGTGAGCGGACTTAGACTTGAACGCTTCACAGAGATAGTTCCAGTACCGTGAGAGCTATCTCAGGAGAACTGTTAGGTTTAATGTTAGGTCTACAAGGGGGAGTACGGATCGGATTTCACTGAAGGGAAAGTCCGACAGACTTAGCAATTTTCTGACGGTACTCTTCGGTCTTGTTTCGAATGGCCGATTCGTTCAACGTCACCACCACGCGGTTCTTCACGACGTGTTTGCCATTCACCATCACGTCGCTGACGTCCTTCGATTTCAGCGCGTACACCAACTGCGAGACGGGCTGGTAGAGGGGAATGGCGTTGGTTGCCCGCAGACTGACGGCGATCAGGTCGGCGCGTTTGCCCGGTTCGAGCGAGCCGATCTCCTTGTCCATTCCAAGCGCACGGGCGCCGAGGATGGTGGCCATTTCGAGGGCCTGCGTCGCGGGTAGCAGGGTCGGATCGAGCGAAGTGATCTTCTGGAGCTTGGCCGCCAGGTCCATCTCTTCAAAGAGGCTGGCGTCGTTATTTGACCCTGCGAAGCCGTCGGTGCCGAGTCCCATGGGGATGCCCATGGACAGGATTCTCGGCACGCGCGCGACGCCGGAGGCAAGTTTCGAATTGCTGGAGGGGCAGTGCGCGAGCCCGGTACCGCGCTTCTGCAGGATGGCGAGGTCCTCATCGTCGAGCCAGACGCCGTGGGCGCCAAGGGTGCGACCTTCGAGGGCGCCGATGGACTCGAGGACCTTGGTGGGGGACATGCCGCGTTTGGCGGTCGCCTCGTCGTTTTCGCGTTTGGTCTCCGACAGGTGAATGAGCAGCGGGACGTTGTAGCGGTTGGCGAGAGCGCGCGCTTTCCGGATGACGTCATCGGCGGTGGTATAGATGGCGTGCGGGGCCGGAGCGGGGACGATGAGCGGATGCTGCTTGTACTTTTCGAGATACTTTT
>JAEUQF010000341.1 GCA_016789745.1 Bryobacterales bacterium | reverse complement strand
GCCGTACTTCTCCCGCAGCTTCTTGCGCGCGTAGGCATGCAGCGATTCGTACAGTGGCCGCACCTGTTCCCATAACCGATCCAGTTCCTTGGCGAAGGCGTCGGGCGGCATGTCGTACTTCGACCGCCACATGGCACCGCTATCGGCGAAGCCCAGCTCTTTGGCGCCCTTGTTCGCCAGTTCAACGAAGCGCGCATAATCCTTCTTAATCGGGCGCGACGAGTTGTGCCATGCCGTCCAGACCTCGCGCAGTTCGGCTTCATTGCGGCTCTGCGCCATCAGCCGTCCGACGGCCACCACATCGAGGCACGGCTCCTGCCCGGCGGGCGCCTTCTCGCGGCACGCCTTCGCTTTCCCGTAATGGCCTTCCATCGCCGCCGCCAGACGCGTGACCTCCTGGCTTTCCTTCGGATCGGCAGGCGCGGCCAGCGTCAGGCCCACTTTCAGCAGATTCATCTTGCGCCGCTGGTCGGCGGGCAGGTCGCTTTTGTCGAACTTCACCGCGTCTTTCGCCAGTTGCACGCCCAGGTTGATCAGTCGCTCGGTGGCCTGCGCCGACAACGCCTCGGTGTCCTGGGTGATAAAGTTTGACGCTACCCACTGCGCCCGGCTGGCTTCGGTGGAAGCCGCCAGCAACCGCGTTTCGGCATTGTCGAGAAACTTGCGAGCCTCCTCCGGCGAAGCCCCGCCACCACCGCCGGCACAGCCTATCAGAAGGGCGAATCCAAGAACCGTGAGAGTACGCATCAACACCAGCATACCCACACGGGCGCCGTTCGTTACTGGTTGGTAATGCGTCCAGCCTCCGCCCGAGCCTCGGCCTCCAGCGTGCGCCGCGCGGCATCGGGCACGATGCGCCAGCTCTGGTCGGCAGCGGCGGGCAGCGCCTTCTGCTCCGTGTAGTAGTCGATGATCAGATCGCGGATCGTGTCGCCGCTCTTCCAAACCACCTTGGCACCGCGAAACATCGTGTAGCCGCCGCTGCCGCCGGAGCGGTAGTCGTTCAGGGCGATACGCAGCGGTTGCGCATCATCCAGCGGTTTGCCCCGATAGCGCAGGTTCCGCACGCGGCTGCCAGCCGGCTGCGTCAGGTCGATTTCATACTCCACGCCCTGCGCCATGTCGTAGTTGAAGCCGATGAACTGGCGGTTGATCAGCGGGCCTTCGCAGGCATCGGTCTTGCACGATTGGAAAAAGCGCGCCGCGTTCTCCAAGGCTTCCCGCAGCATCTTGCCCGTCCCGTCGATCGCGTATAGCTCATTGTCGTAGATGTAGAGAGAAGCGATCTCGCGCACCGTGACCGGGCCCTTCGGCACCCGCACCCGCGGATTGAAGAGGGCGGTTAAGGAGACATCCGCCTTCGACGCCGCCAACTGCACCCTCTGGATCGCGTCGACAAGAGCCGAGTCCATCACCCGGCCCAGCGTGCCGTCCGTTGCTTCCTTCGATTCGGCCACGGGTGTATTCAAATAGCGCTCGGTGAGTTCGTGGTAGGGCTTGGCCACCGCCATGATTTCCTCATCGGCGGCCGTGTCCCGGGTGACCGGCAATAGCTTCGCGGATTTCGACACCACCTTCCACCGCCCGCCGCCGGACTCTCGCTCCAAGGCGAAGTCGACTCGTCCCAGCGAGATGCCCCAGTTCTTCGGCTGATGCAGCAGCACTCCGTTCACAGTGGCCTGTTCCAACTGCTGGTGCGTGTGGCCGAAGACGATAGCATCCACACCCGGCACCTTGTTCGCCACCTGCCACACCATGTTCTCGAAGCCTGTCTCGCCTTCGCGCACGGCGCCGGTGCGCAGATCACGATCGAGGCCGGCATGCGCGGCCACCACGACCACGTCCGGCTTATGTTTCGCCTTCAACTCGGCAAGCGCCGACTCGACCGCTGCCACGCCATCGGTAAAACGAATCCCGCGGATGTGCTCCGGCTTCTCCCAAGTCGGCACTGCGGGCGTGGTCAGGCCGATGATGGCCACCTTCACCCCTCCGACGGTCTTCACAATGTAGGCAGCCAACGGCCGGATGCCGCCCGATACCTGCGTGTTCGCCGAGATCCACGGAAAGTTCGCGTCCTTGCGGGCCGCTTCGAAGTTGCGGAAGCCGAAGTTGTACTCATGATTGCCGACAGCCATCGCATCGAAGCCCAGCCTGCTCATCGCGGCCATCATGGGATCGGCGGCAGGCGGCCTGCCTTCGGCCTTCATGCCCGCCGGCAGTTTGCCGGTACGCATCCAATGTTGGTGTACGCCCTCCAGGGGAGAGCCCTGGATGGTGTCGCCGCAATCCACCAGCAGCACGTTCGGCGTGCGTGCTCGTTCCTGCCGGATCAGCGTGGCGATCTTGGCCAAGCCGCGATCCGCCGGACGCCCGGTGAAGTAGTCGTGGGGGTAGAGATAGCCGTGCAGGTCTGTGGTTACCAGCAGGCCGATTTCGACGCGTTCGGCGAAGGCGGCGGGGATCAACAAAAGCGCGGCGAGAACGGGGAGAAACGACACACTTCAGTATAATTAGCCTTGACTCCCAAACATCAGATCCAGTCTGACGATCAGCGCCGTTTGATGCAGGCTCACGAGCGGCGCCTATTTCAGGCCACGCTGCATACCGCCCGGCAGCATGGGATTCGTATCCAGACACTGCTGGCGCGTGCGGAAAGCCAACTCGCACGTCTGGAACTCCGCAAAGCCGAGCGCCCGAAAGAATCCTGAACTGATGATAATGGGAAGTTATGCGACTTCTCCTCTCTCTGGCATTGGCCTGTTCTCTGACCGCTCAAACGCCACCTGCCACAAAGGCTCCTGCCACCAAAGCGCCCGCCACGAAAGCTCCGGCAACCAAGTCCCCCACCAAAGCCGCGCCGAAAGCCGCCACCGCGAAACCCGCCCCAGCGCCCCTCCCTCCGCCGCCCTCCACCGAACCCGGCCTCTACGGGCAGATGGAAACCACCATGGGCCGCATCGCCTTCCAACTCTACGAAAAAGAAGCGCCGCTCAGCGTGAAGAACTTCGTCGAACTCGCACAGGGGCGCAAATCCTGGTACGACGAGAAGACGAACGGCATGGTGCGGCGTCCGCTCTACCCCGGCGTTACCTTCCACCGCGTGATTCCCGAGTTCATGATCCAGGCCGGCGACCCCACCGGTACCGGCATGGGCAACGTTCACTTCACCGTGCCCGATGAGTTCGCCAGTAGCGCGACATTGCAGTACGACAAGCCCGGCCGCTTCGGCATGGCGAATGTCGGGCGCCCAAACACGAACAGTTCGCAATTCTTCATCACCGTAAAGCCCACGCCGTGGCTCGACGGCAAGCACACCATCTTCGGCCAGGTGCTGGAAGGCCAGGAAGTAGTGGACGCCATCTCGAACGTACCGCGGGGCGAAGACGACAAGCCGAAGACGCCCGTCAAGATCACGCGCATCGTCTTCCAGCGCGTCGGCCCGAAGCCGCCCGGTGCGCCCGAAGGAGGCGGCCCGCCGCCCGCGAAGAAGGCCGCACCGGTCAAGAAGAAGGCTGCCCCCGCCGCCGCGCCAACCAAGAAGTAGTGTGTGACAGAATAAAACCCATGCAGACGCTGCTACCCCGTCGTGATCTTCTCCGGTCGGCCGGCACCGCCGCCCTCGCCTGGACGGCTTCCTCTTATTCCCGCATTCTGGGCGCTAACGATAAGGTGAACCTCGGCCTGATCGGGGCAGGCGGCCGCGGTGCACACGTCACCGGTATCTTCATGAATACCAACCAGGTGAATGTCACCGCCGTCTGCGATGTCTACGCCGAACGCGTGGACAAAGTCCTGCAGAAAGCCACCAGCGGCAAAGGCTTCAATGACCATCGCAAGCTGCTGGAACATAAGCAGCTCGACGCGGTGCTCATCGCCACTCCCGATCACTGGCATTCCGGCTGCGCCATCGACGCGCTCAACGCGGGCAAGGACGTCTACGTCGAAAAACCGCTCACGCTCACCATTGAAGAAGGTCCGAAGATCGTCAAGGCCGCGCGCGTGAACGACCGCATCTGCCAGGTGGGCATGCAGCAGCGCTCCGGCTCGCACTACCTGCGCGCGAAAGAGGAATACTTCAAGACCGGCAAGCTCGGCAAGATCACGTTGGCGCGTACCTGGTGGCACGGCAACGGCGCGCACCTGCAGAAGGCGCCAGCATCCATGCAGACCAAGCCGTCAAACCTGGACTGGGCGCGCTTCCTGGGCCCGGTAAAGTGGCGCGACTACGATCCCCAGCAGTTCTGGAACTTCCGCGCCTATCTCGATTTCGGCGGCGGCCAGGTGACCGATCTGTTCACGCACTGGATCGACGTCGTCCACATGTTCATGGATCAGGACAACCCGATCTCCGCGGTGGCGGCTGGCGGCGTATACGCCTACAAGGATGGACGCACCGCACCAGACACCATCAACGCCGTGCTGGAGTATCCGAACGGCTGGAGCGCCACCTTCGAAGCCACCCTGGCTCCGGGTATCAAAGGCGCCGCGGTGGAAGTGTGCGGCACCGAAGGCAAGCTGTTCATCACCCGTGGCGAGTATCAATTCCTGTCCGCCGAGAAGGGCGCGCAGCCGGTGGTCGTAAAGGCCGAAAAGGAACAGACCATCGAACACGTGGAGAACTTCCTTTCCTGCGTGAAGTCTCGCAAACTGCCGAACGGCGACGTGTGGATCGGCCACCGCTCGGCACAGGCTTCGCACCTGGCCAACATCGCTTATCTGCAGAAGCGCCGGCTGAAGTTCGATCCGGACCGCGAAGAGATCCTGCCCTTATAAATGACTCCGCTGCACCGCATCGCCGAGTGCGCG
>JAEUQF010000339.1 GCA_016789745.1 Bryobacterales bacterium | reverse complement strand
AGTTCGTACAGGGTGCCCGCGACGGTGCGGTGGTCCGGGCCGTGAACGGCTTCTCTAATTGCCAGCGCACGACGGAGGACATTCTCCGATTCCTCCCATCTCTCCTGATTCCGCAAGGTGACGCCGAGTTCGTGCAGGGTGAATGCAACGGTGCGATGGTCCGGGCCGTGCGCGGCTTCCTCGATTGCCAGCGCACGACGGAGGGCGTTCTCCGCTTCCTCCCATTTCTCCTGTCCCCGCAAAGTCACACCGAGTGCGTGCAGGGCCGCTCCTTGCATAGCGTCACGCAACTGGTGCCGCTCGCCGCAGGCAATAGCGGCAAGCACATGCGACATTGCGGCGGAGTGGTTCTTCAACTCAAGTTCCAAACGCGCGAGCCCCGTCAGGGGTAACCGGAGGTCGGGGTCGTCGTTCCCCCGTAGCCGGAGAATCAGATAGCGGGCTTGCTCGTAAGAGGTGCGACTTGCGTCCCAATCCGCGAGTCCCTGCTGCAGTTCCCCCAGGCGATGGTGAAAGCGAATGGCACCCACCGTATCGGTACCGGCGAACTCCAGTCCCCTCCTTGCCGCGTCCAACGCCGCGTGCGTCTCGCCCATTAGGCCGAGAACAAGAGAGTGGTGGTAACAAAAGGAAAGAATGTGCGCGTGTGACAGAGGTACCCAACGCTGGGTTGCGATCAGCGCGTCCAACGCCGCCAGCAACAGCACCGGAGGATGGCCCGAACGGTACAGCCGCTCCACCTGCTCCAGCACCGCCTCCGGAGCAACCCTGCGCGAGCGCAGGTCTCCAATCAAGGCATCCCGCAAAATCGCCGCCGACCTCCGGTCCACCCGCCAACTGAGAGCCTTGTAGAGTTCCTCCGTCTGGTCACACTCACCCGCATAGGAAAGCACATTGAGCAGCAAATCCGCCTTGCTGCTGGTTTCGTGCCCCAAGCGATGGTGCAGAAAGCGTGCCAGTTGCAGCGCCGTCTTACGGCGATTTGCATAGTCCATCCGCAAGCACGCCCCAGGAAGCAGCGGCTCGGCAAATCGGTACAGCAGATGATCCGGCAGATACGCGTGCTTCCAGCCCAGTTCCACCGCGATCGCGCCGAAATGCCCGTCAAGGAAGTCGATCCATTCGTCTCGCTCCTCTTTGCCGCTCACCTCCAGGAACGCGAGGATGTCGTCAGCCGGGAACCATTCCCCGCAGAACGACGCGGTCCAGAAGAACCGGCGGAAGAAGATGGCATCCTCCGCGGGAAGGGCGTCCAGGGCCTCCTCCAGGTCCGCCGTCACCTTATGCCGCAGAACTTCCGCCATGCCTTCGCGCAGTTGGGCTGCGTCCGGCAAATGCCATTGCTCCAGGCGGTCCAGCATGCCAAGGTTGTCCGCCAAGGCCCGGCTGATCTTGGCGACCTCGCCGGGGTGCCCACCCGAGTGGCGCATCACCTGTTCGGTAAGGAAGTCGAGCGACCCGGCGGTGCCAGGCGAAGGGCCGAAGCGGCGTTCGAAGTGCTGGCGCAGATCGAATGCCTCCAGCGGGCGCAGTTCAAAGCGGCGCGTTTCATCCGTTCGAACGACGTCGTGATTACCGTCCTCCGGCGCGCAGGTATGCACCAAGACGAAGTTGGGCACTCGCATCCAGGCATGTTGCAGATACCGCCGCATATCGAGCCCAAGTTGCCGCGTCCCGGGCACAAACAATACGAAGCGATTGCCGTCTTCCGTCAGTTTGCGAAAGATACGCTCCACGAACTCCCCATCCCCGCCCACGCCCGGCTTCGTGACCCAATCCACCGAGCCAAACAGCTGGAACAGATCCCGCAGCGGCAGTTCCAACTCGAGTCCTATGGAAGACATCAACAGCGGGATAGCGGGCGAAGTGACCTTCAACGCCGTGTACGTGCTGAGCCACGCGGCGATCTCCCTCCAGCGGGTGCGGCGTGGGCCTTCGAAAAGCAACTCCCTCTTGCCGCAATACTGTTCGTATGTCTCGGCGTTGGCATCATAGCCGCTCACGTCCAGCACGGAGTTGCGAATCGGGAACGGCTGGCTGCCAGCGTGCCAGAGGGCGGACTGGAGCAAATAGTGGCGTCCACTTTTGCGCGCCCCGGAGAGCAGAACCTGGGGCAATCGCTCGTCGCCGACGGTCTTCCGCGTGAGTAGCCGGGTGAGTTCCCGCACGTCCTCCGGGCGCTGGTAATTGTGTAGAAGGTACTGTTCGCGGGGGACCCAACGCGTCCCTTCCGGATATGGACTCGCTGCGGCTTGCGGCATGGGGATTACCGGGAACCTTACAACCCCAATCGTGACATCCAACTCCCCAGCAAGTCCGTCCACACATCGCACGACTTGCCCTTCTTATTCATCCCGAATCCATGCCCGCCGTCCGGGAAGATGTGCATCTCCACCGGCACTTTCGCTTTCTTCCAGGCATTCATCAAGCCGGTCGCCGTGCTCGTCATCCGCTCGTTATCGTCATAGGCTACTGCCACGAACAACGGCGGCGCATCGGCCGGCACCTGGTACCCTTCCGGCGCCACCGCGTAGATCGGAATCGCAAAGTCCGGGCGGTTCTCCGGCGTAAACTGCGTCGCCACGCCCACCGTCAGATACCCGCCCGCCGAAAAGCCCATCACCCCAATCCGCTTCGAGTCCAGCTTCCATTCCGCCGCGCGTGCCCGCACGGTCTTCATGGCCAGCAGCCCATCTTCGATCGCCATCTTCTGGTTCTCTTCCCGGCTCCCCAACCCCACGCGGTACCGCAGCACAAAGGCCGTCACCCCGCGCGCATTCAGCCACTTCGCCACATCGCGCCCTTCATGTTCAATGGCCAGGATGGAGAACCCGCCGCCGGGCGCCACCACCACCGCCGCGCCGTTCGGCTTCGCCGCCGGATAGACCTCCAACACCGGACGCTGCACCTTGCGCACCCACTTCTCGTCGGCGCTCTTCCGATGCACGTTGTCGGCCGGAGGCGTGTACCATTCCTCCCCCGCCGGCAAGTCCGGCCGCAGCACGATCTCCTGAGGCGCACCCTGCAGCATCATTGCGACCCCTACTAGCAAGCTCAACCGAACCATAACTCTGCTCCTTACTTCCGTTCCGCTCCGCCGTGATAGCGCGACGAAGCATCCGGATCGAATAACCCAAACACGAACAGCGTTCCGCCCGACCGGTAGTTCTTCATCCAGGGCGCACCTGCGCCGGTGTATCCGCCAATCGCGCCCGCCATGCCGCTGGCAATCGCCACGTACTGACGTCCGTCCAACTCATACGTGATCGCCCCGGCGCGCATCCCCGACCCCGTCTGATACGCCCAGAGCCGCGCACCGTTCTCCGCATCATACGCTACAAAGTTGCCCTCTGCTTCGCCCGTGAACACCAGCCCTCCGCCCGTTGCCAGCACGCCAGCGCCCATCGGCGTCCGCGTGCGCACCTCCCAAGCCATCTCCCCGGTATCGGCTTTGATCGCCATCACCTTTCCATAAGCCTTGTTCGGCAAGTACCGAAAGCCCGAAGGGCCCGGCGGTAGCCCGCGCTTCTTCGCCTCCACGCCATTGTTGAAGAACATCGCGCAGTTCTCAATCACCGGCACGTACACCAGCCGCGTCACCGGACTGTATGCCATCGCATTCCATTCCTTGCCACCCGCTGCTCCCGGACATACCTCCACACCTTCGGCCGTCGGCACCGCCGCCGGATTCACAATCGGGCGACCCTTCTCGTCGAATCCTTTGCTCCACGTCACCCGCACGAAGGGTTTCCCATAGAGGAACCTGCCGTTGGTCCGGTCAATCGCATAGAAGTGCCCATTGCGATCCGCGTGCAGCAGCGCCTTCACCATGCGCCCCTGATGCCGGATGTCCGTCAACAGCATCTCGTTCACGCCGTCATAGTCCCACCAGTCAAAAGGCGTGAACTGATAGTGCCACTTCAACTTCCCGGTATCGGCATCCAGCGCCACCACGCTGTCGCTGTAGAGGTTGTCGCCCTTGCGGTAATCGCCGTCATAGTCGGGATACGGATTGCCCGTCCCCCAGTACACCGTGTTCAACTCCGCGTCATAGGAGCCGTTCATCCACGTCGCCGCGCCACCTGTCTCGTTCGAACGCCCCAGCCACGTCTCGGCGCCCTTCTCCCCCGCCGCAGGAACCGTGTAGAACCGCCACAGCCGCTTACCCGACTTCGCATCATAGGCATCGATGAAGGCGCGGGAAGGGAAGTCCCCGCCGGCAATGCCGATGAACACCTTGTTGCCGACAGCCAGCGGCGGAGCCGTGCCGCTCAGGTTGTCTTCGATGCGGCCCATCTCCACGTCCCACCGCGGCCGCCCCGTGCGCGCGTCCAGCGCCACCAGGTGCGCATCCAGTGTCGCCAGAAACACGCTATCGCCCAACACCGCGACGCCGCGGTTCACCGGGCCGCAACAGTACTTCAGCTTCTCCGGGAGCTTCCGGCGGTAGTGCCATAACTCGGCGCCCGTGCGCGCATCGATCGCGAACACATGGTTCCACGACGTGCTCAGATACAACACGCCGTCTAAGAGCAAAGGCGTCGACTGCAACCCATCCGGAGTCCCTGTCTGGAAGCTCCTCGCCGGAGCCAGGTGCCGCACGTTGCCCTTGTGGATTGACTTCAGCGGGCTGAACCGTTGATTCGCATAGTCGCGGCTATAGGTCAGCCAGTTCGCGTTATCGGTCGTCGCCCGCAGCAACCGCTCCGGCGTAACGTGGATGGCCGGCACCTGCAACTCGTTCGCCGGCTGCAAACCCTGTGTAGCCAGAGTCCGCAGATGCTTCACCAGCGACGCCCGAGCCGCACCGTC